>NZ_BAABIC010000004.1:0-411164 GCF_039542425.1 Pseudonocardia yuanmonensis | reverse complement strand
CGAAGAACGCCAGGATGGCGGCGAGCACCATGTTGATGTTGCTGAGGTACTGGATGCCCTTGGCCACGCCGCTGACCGCGGAGGCGATGAACGCGATGGTCAGCACCACGATGATGCCGACGAGCAGCCCGCTGCCCGGGTTGTTCATCCAGCCGGTCGCCTCGAGGCCGCCGCCGATCTGCAGGGCGCCGAGGCCGAGCGAGGCCGCGGATCCGAACAGGGTCGCGAAGATCGCGAAGATGTCGATGGCCTTGCCGAGCGGACCCTCGGTGCGGCGGGTGCCCAGCAGGGGAGCGAACGCGGCCGAGATCAGCTGGCTGCGGCCCTTGCGGAAGGTGCCGTAGGCGATCGCGAGCCCGACGACGGCGTAGATCGACCACGGGTGCAGGGTCCAGTGGAACAGCGCGGTCGACATCGCGGCGTCGAGCGCCTGCGGGCTGCCGGGCGCGGCGCCGCTGCCGGGCGGCGGCGAGGTGAAGAAGGACAGCGGCTCGGCCGCGCCCCAGAACATCAGGCCGATGCCCATGCCCGCGGAGAACATCATCGCGACCCACGAGGACGTCCGGAACTCCGGGCCCTCGTCGTCCCGGCCCAGCGGGATCTTGCCGTAGCGGCTCGCGGCGAGCCAGATCGCGAAGACCACGAAGCCGGAGGCGGCGAGGATGAAGAACCAGCCGCCGCCGCTCATGACGGCGCCGAGCACCGCGCTCGCGACGCCCGACAGGCTCTCCGTGCCCGCGATGCCCCAGACGATGAAGGCGACGACCAGGGCCGCCGAGACGCCGAAGACGACCTTGTCGGTCGGCTTCCGCTGTTCGGCGGCGCCGCCGCCCTCGGGCACCGTCGAGGTGTCGGCGGTGGATCTGGGTGTGCTGTCCTCCGGGCCCTGGCCTGAGGCCGGGCCGCCGGTGGTGGGTTCCTTGACTGTCATCCGTGGCGTCCCGCCGGGGCGGGCTCCCCCCTCACCTGAGTCGGTCCGGTCCATGTGCGTCCGTCACCATCGATCCCAGGACGGGCGGAGTCAACCGCTCCGTCACTTGTCGTTCCGCGTGGCGCTGTCCGTTGCGCGACGCGCTCACCAGCGTGAACGCCGCGTCGACCAGCGACGACGGACGCCGACGCGACCCGGATCGTTACCCGAACGTCATGGCGTAAACCACCCGCGCCCGTCCACGCCGCCCGAAACCGGGGCGTCCGGGTCGTAGGGGGTCCGGGTGAGGACGAAGGTCGCCAGGTTCAGCGCGACCGGGTCGAGCCGCAGCGTCTCGCCCGCGAAGTACCCGTCGAGGCCCACCCACGTGCCGTCCTGCCGGGGCCGGAACCGGGAGGACCGGCCGGGCCGGCCGAGGCCGCCCAGGTGCAGCAGCCCGCCCGGCACCGCCCGCAGCACGTACGGGGAGGGGCCCCAGTACCAGGGCCCGAGCAGGTCGGCGGGCACCGGCGAGGGCGCGGGGGCCCAGGCCTCGACGACGGTCGGCTCGGCGGCCCGGAGGTCGGCCAGCAGCCGGGCGGGGAGGGCGCCGTCCAGCCCGGAGGTGACGTTGGCGAGGGCGAGCGCGGCGGTGCCCTCCTCGCGGTCGGCCCACAGCCCGGCGAGGAAGCCGGGCATCGAGCCGCCGTGCCCGACGAGCGTGCGGTCCTCGTGCTTCTGCACCTGCACGCCCAGCCCGTACGACGACCAGTTCGGCCCCGAGAAGTCGACGCCCGCCGGGATCGTCATCTCCTCGACGGTCGCCGGGCAGAGCACCTCGCCGGTGTCGCCGAGCAGGAACGCGCCGAGCCGGGCGAGGTCCGCGGCGGTGGCCCACAGCTGCCCGGCCGCGGCCATCACGCCCGCGTGGTGCTCGGGCTCGGCCAGCACCTCGTCCGACCACGGGTGCACGGCGTAGCCCCGGGCGGCGCGGCCCTCCGGGCGCGGGGTGGTGCGGCCCATCCCGAGCGGGAGCAGCACCTCGTCCCGGGCCACCTCGTCCCACGCCCGCCCGCGCACGCGCGCGACCAGCTCGCCGAGCAGCCCGAAGCCGAGGTTGGAGTAGTGGAACCGGCGTCCGCCGGGCAGGACCCGGTGCTCCCCGGCCAGCCCGAGGTCGTCGAGGGTGCCGCCGGGCGTGCGCTCCCACCAGGGCCCCGGGCTCTCCGAGGTCGCGCCGGCGGTGTGCGAGAGCAGCTGGGTGAGGGTGCGGTCGCCGAGCGGGGTGCCGGGCACGTGCTTCTCGAGGGGATCGTCGAGGTCGAGCAGGCCCTCGTCGCGCAGCCGCAGCACCGTGATCGCACAGACGGTCTTGGAGATCGAGCCGAGCCGGTACTGGACGTCCGTGTGCGGCTCGTCCACCGTGCCGCGCCCGGTGGACCAGGCCAGGGCACCGTCGCGGACCACGCCGGCGACGAGGGAGGGGCAGCGCCCGTCCCGCTGCGCGCGGGCGACGCGGGCGAGCAGGGTGCGTTCGGTCGACGGCAGCAGGGAGCTCATGGACGGACGCTAGCGAACGGGGCGGTCGGCACCGCACGAGCGGCGCTCCCGCCCAGGGCTGCCGCGGCGCTCCCTCACCGGGTCCCGGTGGCGACGCGCTCCACCAGCGCGGTGACCCGGTGGTCGACCAGCCGCCGCATGACGAGCGCCGTGGTGGTCCGCTCCACGCCGTCGATCGCGAGCAGCAGGCCGGCGATGCGGTAGAGGTCGTCGGCGTCCCGCGCGACGGCCTGCACGAGCAGGTCGCCCTCGCCCGTCATGCCGAGGACCTCGACGACCTCCGGCACCGCGGCCAGCGCGTCGGCGACCGGGTCGAGCTTGCGCTGCACCACCGTGACGGTCACGTACGCGGTCAGCGGGTAGCCGAGCGCCGCGGGGTCGATCCGCCGCTCGACACTGCCCAGCACCCCGCTCTCCTCGAGCCGGGTGAGCCGGGCCTGCACGGTGTTGCGGGACAGTCCCGCGTGCTCGGCGAGCGCCAGGGCCGTGCCGCGCGGGTTCTCGGCGAGGGCGAGCAGCAGGCGGGCGTCGATGGCGTCGATCGGGGCCGGTCTCCCGGCTCGCCCAGCCCTGTGCATCCTGCCCGCCTCCTCCGCGCGCCGAACCGCGACGGCGTGCAGGATGCACGCTTTTCCGGCTCCGACTTGTGCAGCGAGCGTATCGGTGGTGCGCTCGTCGGGCAGCATGCACGAGAGGAGCCCCCGATGACCGCCGTCTCCGACTCCCGGCCCGCCGGCACCGACCGGCTCGCGGTACTGGGGGAGATCGAGCAGCGGGTGCGCTGGCTCTCCACCGCGATCATCGACCACGCCAACCGGGTCCGGCCCAACCCGACGGGGCTCAAGGTGGGCGGGCACCAGGCGTCGTCGGCGTCGATGACCACGCTGATGACCGCGCTGTGGTTCGAGCACCTGCGCTCCGGGGACCGGGTCTCGGTCAAGCCGCACGCCTCGCCGGTGCTGCACGCGATCAACTACCTGCTGGGCGAGCTCGACGAGTCGTACCTGACCACGCTGCGGGCCTTCGGCGGGCTGCAGAGCTACCCGTCGCGGTCGAAGGACCCGGACCCGGTCGACTACTCGACGGGCTCGGTCGGCATCGGCGCCACCGCGCCGATCTGGGGTGCGCTGGCCCGCCGCTACATCACCACGCTGGGCGAGCAGGCCGGCGCCGGGCGGCAGTACTCGCTGGTCGGCGACGCCGAGCTGGACGAGGGCGCGGTGTGGGAGGCGATCCTCGACCCGATGGTCGCCGAGCTGGGCGAGGTCGTGTGGATCGTCGACCTGAACCGGCAGAGCCTGGACCGGGTGGTGCCGAACATCGGCGCGCCGCGGCTGCAGGGCATGTTCGCCGCGGCCGGCTGGCAGGTGCTCACGGTCAAGTACGGCCGGCTCCTGCACGAGCTGTTCACCCGGTCCGGGGGCGAGGCACTGCGGCGGCGGATCGACGAGATGTCCAACCCCGAGTACCAGCGGTTGCTGCGCTGCACCCCGGCCCAGCTGCGCGAGCGGCTGCCGGACTCGCCGGAGCTGGAGCAGCTCGTCGGCACCCTCGACGACGCCACCCTGCACGCCGCGATCCGCAACCTCGGCGGGCACGACCTGCAGGCCGTGGGGGACGCGTTCGCGCAGATCGACGACGACCGCCCGACCGTCGTGTTCGCCTACACGGTCAAGGGCTTCGGGCTGGCCAGCGAGGGGCACCCGCAGAACCACTCGTCGCTGCTGTCGGCCGGGCAGCTCGGCGAGCTGGCGGAGCGCTCGGGCATGTCGCTCGACGCCCCCTGGCAGCGCTTCGGCCCGGACAGCCCGGCCGGCCGGCTGTGCGCGGAGACCGCCGAGCGGCTGCGGCGCGAGCCGGTCGAGGGGGTGGACGTCCCGGCCCTGCCCACCGACATCGGCCGGACGCCGTCCGGCCGCGCGACCACGCAGGCCGCGCTGGGCCGCGCGCTGCTCGACCTGACCCGGGAGGCGCCCGAGGTGGCCCGGCGGGTGGTCACGCTGTGCCCGGACGTCAGCTCGTCGACCAACCTCGGCGGCTGGGTGAACAAGGTCGGGGTGTGGTCGCCCGCCGAGCGCAAGGACTGGTTCGACGACGACCCGGAGACGATCCTGCACTGGCGGGAGCGGCCGACGGGCCAGCACATCGAGCTGGGCATCGCCGAGGGCAACCTGGTCGGGGCGCTGGGCGAGCTCGGCGCGACCTGGAGCCGGTGGGGCCGGCCGCTGCTGCCCATCGGGGTGCTCTACGACCCGTTCGTCGAGCGCGCCCTCGAGCCGTGGTCCTTCGGGATCTACGCGGGCGGGCAGTCGATCCTGGTCGGCACGCCGTCCGGGGTGTCGCTCGCGCCCGAGGGCGGGGCGCACCAGTCGATCACCACCCCGTCGGTGGGGCTGGAGCAGCCGGGCTGCATCACCTACGAGCCGGCCTTCGCGATCGATGTCGAGTGGACCCTGCTGGCGTCGCTGGCCCGGCTCGGCCGCCCGGACGGGACCAGCGCCTACCTGCGCCTGTCGACCCGGCCGGTGGACCAGTCGCTGGCCGCGGTGCCGGCGGACCCGGCGGCCCGCGAGCGGCGGCGCCGGCAGGTCGTGGCCGGGGCGTACCCGATCCGGCGCGCCGACGGCGAGCCCGCGCTGACGATCGCGGCGATGGGCGCGATGGTGCCCGAGGCGCTGGTCGCGGCCGAGCGGCTGGAGTCGCTGGGCACGGCCGTCGACGTCGTCGTGGTGACCAGCCCGGGGCTGCTGTTCGACGCGGTGCAGGCGCGGGCCGGGCGCGGCGCCCGGTTCGGCACCGCGGACACCTGGATCCTCGACGCCGCCTTCCCGGCGCGGCGCGCGACGCCGCTGGTGACCCTGCTCGACGGGCACCCGCACACGCTGGCCTTCCTCGCCGGGATCAACCAGGTGCGCGCCACGCACCTGGGCGTGACGCGGTTCGGGCAGTCCGGCGACCTCGAGAGCGTGTACCGCTACCACGGCATCGACGCGGACAGCGTGGTCGCCGCGGCGCTCGACCTGCTGTAGGCCGGGTCGGGCCCGGCCGGGTCAGGGCGGGGTCAGGAGGGGGTCAGGACGCCGCCCACTCCGCGGGGAGCGGGACAACGATCGCGGACGCGTTGTCCGTGGTGCCCGCGGTGAGGGCGGCGTCGACCAGGTCCCGCGCGGCCCGGGCGGGTTCACCGGCCCGGCGGACGAGGAAGGCGATCGTCTCGTCGTCGAGGGCGCGGTGCACGCCGTCGCTGAGCAGCACCAGCGTGCCCGGTCCGACCGGCCCGCGGGCGTGGCCGACGACCGCGGGGTCGGCGCTGCCGACCGTCGTCATGACGATGTGCTCCCAGGCCGGGACGACGTCCTTGCCGCGGTCGCGGAGCCACTGCGCGACGGTGTGGTCGTGGGTGAGCCGCGTGACGCCGCGCTCGGTGACGACCAGGGCGCGGCAGTCGCCGACCCAGGACACCGTCCAGCCGCCGCCGGGCAGGCCGGCCGCGACGACCATGACCGCGTCGTCCGCGCCGGGCTCGAGGCGGACCGCGTCCCGCGCGGCGAGCAGCGCCTCCCGCGACCCGGCGCCCGGGGCCACGGCGGTGGCCACGTCGGCCGCGATCCCGACGGCCATCGCGATCACGGCCGGGTCGACGACGCCGTCCGCGACCGCGAGCGCGAGGTCCGCGCCCGTGCCCTGCACCGCGACCGCGTCCGCGGCGACGCGGCGCTTGCCGCGCACCGAGGCGGAGGCGGCGGTCCCGCGCCGACGCCCGGCCGGCGCCCGCCGCAGCGGCTGGGTGTCCGAGAGCGCCGGTCCCGGAGCGGCGTCCGGCGACGTGCGGGGCGCGGGAGGCTCGTCGGGGCGGGGCAGGCGGTCCGTCGGCCGCCCGGGGATCGTCGCCGGGGTCATGCGGGCACCTCCCGAGGTAGGGGGCGCGGGGCGGGCCGTGAGGGGGGATTCCGGCCGACGCCACCGCGCCGCACCACCGAGAGTCCGCCCCGATCCTGTGGCCCGCCTGTGCGTGGGCTGAGGCCCACGCGTGACTGCGACCGCCGCGTACCAGCACGTGCCCGCGGAGCGGCCGAACTCAGCGGCCGGGTTCGCCGCCCTCGCCGAACCCGCCGTCCTTGTCGTCGCCCTGGTCGGCGAGGAAGCGCTCGACCTCGGCGGCCAGCTCGTCGGCGCTGGGCAGGTCCCCGCCGAGCCCGCCGGCCCCGCGCTCGCGGCCGGCCGCGACGGCGTCGTACTGCTTCTCCAGCGCCTCGACGACCTCGGCGACCTCGGTCGACCCCGCCACCTGCTCGGCGATCTCCGCGTCCGTCCGCTCCGCGGCCTTCGTCAGCTCCTCGGTGGACAGGTAGAGCCCGGTCGCGACGGCGGTGTGGTCCAGCAGCGTGCGCGCGGCCTGCGGGTACTCGGCGCGGGCCAGGTAGTGCGGCACGTGGACCGCGAAGCCCATCGCGTCGATCCCGGCCTCGCCGAGCCGGTACTCCAGCAGCGCCGCGGCGCTGCCGGGGACCTGGGCCTCGGCGAACCAGGGCTCGTGTCCCTCGACGAGCTCCTTGCGCGACGCGTGCGCGGTGACCCCGATCGGGCGGGTGTGTGGCACGGCCATCGGGATGCCCTGCAGGGTCACGACGAGCCGGATGTTCAGCCGGCGCACGAGCTGCTCCAGCGCGGCCACGAACCGCTCCCACTGGGTGTCCGGCTCGGGGCCGGCGAGCAGCAGGAACTCGGCGTCGGCGGCGTCGGTGAGGGCGACGACCTCGAGCTCCGGGGGCTCGTAGGCCACCCACCGGTCGGTGTCGAAGGTCAGCGGCGGGCGGCGCGAGCGGTAGTCGACGAGCTGGTCGACGTCGAAGGAGGCGAGCGTGCGCGGCTCCCTGCCCTCGCGCAGCGCCTCGACCGCGAGCCGCCCCGCACCGCCGGCGTCGACGAACCCGTCGAGCACCACCAGCAGCACCGACCCGTCGGGGTTGGCGGTCACGCCCTCCTCGACCCGGTACAGCTCCGCGGGATCCAGCACCTGTCGTACCTCCTCGTCGGCGGCCCTCGTGGGCTCCATCCTCGCGTGCAACGCCCGGCCGCCTGCACAGCATCCCCCCATTCGCGGCCGTGTGGGCGATCGTCCCGGTTCCGAGGACGGCCGTCGGACCGCGGGCCGGGAGATGTGATCCCGCCCGGACGGGCGTGACGTCGTCGGCGCGACCGGGCGTGTCGTCGTCCGATGACGGACGATCGATGCGTCATGGGGAGCTGGCGCGCGTATCTGGTCTGGTCGGCAGGGCTTCTGGCCTATCTCGTGGGGGTCATGCACCGGACGTCGTTCGGTGTCGCCGGGCTCGACGCGGCCGAGCGGTTCGGCGCGACCCCGGCGCTGCTCTCCGGGTTTGTGGTGCTGCAGCTGCTGGTCTACGCGTCGCTGCAGGTCCCCACCGGTGTCCTGCTGGACCGCTTCGGCGCGAAGGCCCTGGTGCTCGCCGGCGCCGTGCTGATGGCGGCCGGCCAGGCCACGCTGGCGCTCGCGACCTCGCTGCCGCTGGCCATCGCCGCGCGCGTGCTGGTCGGTGCCGGGGACGCCTTCACCTTCATCAGCGTGCTGTCCGTGCTGGGCGCGTGGTTCCCGGCCCGCCGGGTGCCGGTGCTGACCCAGCTCACCGGCCTCCTCGGGCAGATCGGGCAGGTGCTCTCCGCGGTCCCGCTCGCGGCGATCCTGCACGGCCCGGGCTGGACGCCGGCCTTCCTCGCGGCGGCGGGCCTCGGCGTGCTGTCCGCGCTGGCCGTGCTCGCGGTGTTCCGGGAGAGCCCGCCCGGCGGCCCGGTCCGGCCGGACGCGCCGACCCCGCGCGAGGTGCTCGACGGGCTGCGCTCCTCGTGGCGCGAGCCCGGCACCCGCCTCGGCTTCTTCACGCACATGGGCACGCAGTTCTCCGGGACGGTGTTCGGTCTGCTCTGGGGCGTGCCGTACCTGGTCGCGGGGCAGGGCGTCGGGCAGGGGACGGCGAGCGCGCTGCTGACCCTGCTCGTGGGCGTCGGGATCGTCGCGGGCCCGGTGTTCGGCACCTTCACCGCGCGGCACCCCTTCCGCCGGTCGTACCTGGTCATCGGGGTGATCGTGCTGACCGCCGCGATGTGGACGATCGTGCTGCTGATCCCGCCGCCCGCACCGCTGTGGCTGCTCGTCGTGCTGGTCGTCGTGCTCGCGCTGGGCCCGCCCGGCTCGATGGTCGGGTTCGACTACGCGCGCACCTTCAACCCGAGCCGGCGGCAGGGCACGGCGGTCGGGATCGTCAACGTCGGCGGGTTCTCGGCCTCGCTCGTGCTGGCCCTGGTGATCGGGCTGGTGCTCGACGTGCTCGGCGGCTACACACCCGGTGCGTTCCGCGCGGCCTGGACGGTGCAGTACGCCCTCTGGGCGATCGCCCTGGTGGGGATCGTCGTGATGCGTGCGCGGGCCCGCCGCAACCTCCGGGAGGCCGGCACCGTCGTCCCCACGCTGCGCGAGTTCGTCCGGGAGCGCCGCGCCCGCACGTAGGGCACCCCCGAGTCGATCACCCGTTGGTGAACATCGTTACCGTTACCATCCTCGGACGACGGAGGGGAGCGGGAACGGTGCGGATCGCGTTCGTCGGCAAGGGCGGGAGCGGCAAGACGACGACGGCGGCGCTCTTCGCGCGCTACGTGGCGAGCCGGGGCCTGCCGGTCCTGGCGATCGACGCGGACATCAACCAGCACCTCGGCGTCGCGCTGGGGGCGGATCCGGACGCCGCGCCGCCGCGTGCCCTGGGCGGTGACCTGACCTGGCTGAAGGACCACCTGCGCGGCGAGAACCCGCTGCTGCCCTCGGCCGACGTGATGATCAAGACGACGCCGCCCGGCCCCGGCTCCCGGCTCCTCGACCTCGACCCTGCCGGTGAGCTGCTGCGCCGCTACTCCGCCGAGGTCGGCGGCGTGCGCTACCTGGTGACCGGGGAGTTCGACGAGTCCGACATCGGGGTGGCCTGCTACCACTCGAAGACCGGCGCGGTCGAGCTCTACCTCAACCACCTCGTCGACGGGCCGGGGGAGTACGTCGCCGTCGACATGACCGCCGGGGCGGACGCCTTCGCCTCCGGCCTGTTCACCCGCTTCGACCTGACCGTGCTGGTATGCGAGCCGACCCGGCGCGGGGTCGGCGTGTACCGGCAGTACGCCGCCCACGCGGCCGACCACGGCGTGGCGCTGCGGGTGGTCGGCAACAAGGTCACGGACGCCGAGGACGTGGCCTACCTCCGCGAGGAGGTCGGCGGCGCGCTGCTCGGCTGCTTCTCCCAGTCCGCCTGGGTCCGCGCCGCCGAGCGCGGCCGGGTCCGGTCCGTCGACGAGCTGGAACCCGCCAACCTCACGGTGCTGGCGCGGATCCTCGCCGACCTCGACGGCCGCACCCGCGACTGGGCGGCCTACCACCGCGACACCGTGCACTTCCACCTCCGCAACGCCCGGGCCTGGGGCGACGGCGCCACCGGGGTCGACCTTGCCGCCCAGGTGGTTCCCGACCTCCCCTACCCCGTGAGCGGCACCTGCCCCTAGAAGGGCAGTTGCCGCGCACGACCCCCGTTCACCTGCAGAAAGGAAGCCATGTCCCTCGACGTCCCCACCGCCGTCCTCGAGGCCGCCGAGCGCCGCGAGATGGACGACGCGCAGTTCCTCGCCGTCGTCCGCGACTCCCTGCCGTACGCCTGGGAGGTCGTGTCGGCGGCCGCCGCCGACCGCACCGGCGACAGGCCCTTCGGCGAGCACGAGGTCCCGCCGCCCTCGGAGAAGGAGCGCGGCCAGCTGCTGCGGGCGCTCGCGAGCACCTCGATCCGCGGCGCCCTCGAGCGGCACTTCGGCGTGGTCCTGGCCTTCCAGAACTGCCACCGGGTCGCCGCCTTCGCGCCGGCCGCCGTGGACTCCGAGATCTACCGCGAGTTCATCAGCCCGCGCGGGCAGATCCTCAACCAGTCCCCGGAGCTGCGGGACTGCTGACCCCCGACACACGAACGGCGCTCTCGCTCACTACACGTGAGCGAGAGCGCCGTTCGTGCCTGTGGCTTACTCGGCCAGCAGGCGGTAGATGGTCTTGCGCGCCTCGGTCAGCGCGGCGGTGGCCTGCTCGACCTGCTCGGGCGTGCCGGCCGCCATGACCTGCTGGGCGGCGGCGTGGAGCTGGCCGAGCTGCTCCCACAGCGCGGTCTCCGGGCCCTCCTCGCCGTCGCCGGCGAACGCGGCCCACACCTTGTCGAGCTCCTCGCGGTGCTCCTCGACGTACCGGGTGCCCTCGTCGGTGAGGTGGACGACCCGGCGCCCCTCGGCCTGCTCGACGCGGACGAGGCCCTCGTCCTCGAGCTGGTTCAGGGTCGGGTAGACGGAGCCGGGACTCGGGCGCCAGCGGCCGCCGGAGCGCTCGCCGATCTCCTGGATGATCTCGTAGCCGTGCCGCGGCTGCTCGGCGACCAGGGCGAGCACGGCCAGCCGGACGTCGCCGCGGTTGGTGCGGCGCCCGCGTCGGCCGCGCGGGCCGAGGCCGCCCCGTCCGCGGGGGCCGAAGCCCGGGCCGAACGGGCCGCCCGGCCCGAAGCCGGGCCCGAAGCCGGGCCCGAACGGCCCGCCGGGGCCGAAGCGCGGCCCGCCGCGCCGGCCGCGGCGGCGCTCGCCGCCCTCGCCGGCCGGCTCGGAGTCGATGTTCACGGTGATGTCCGGCCCGGAGCCGGGGCCGAAGGGCGGACGGGTGTGCGGGCGCCCGCGGCGCCCACCGAAGCGGGGGCCGCCGAACGGGGCGTCCCAGGGCGGGTTCATGGCAGACATGTCGGTCTCCTTCGTGGTTCTCGAGCCTCCTCTGAGCCTTCCTCAGTAGCTCGTGTGCCATCACGATATATCGCAATGCGTTGCCGATGCAACCCTGTCCCTCGAGTGCATTCGGCATGCATCCTGTGGCCCGGATCACCCGATCGAGCTGTGCTGGTCCCGTTCGTCCGGTTCGTGAGATCCTTGGGGCGGTTGCACGCGAGTCGGAGGTGTCCATGCTGCGGGTGCTCGGGGCCGCGCTCCTCGTGGTGCTGGCGTTCACGCTGGCCGGGGCGCTGTACCAGGTGCTGGCGTGGGCCGTGGCCGTGGGCGCGCTGGTGTTCGCGGGCGTCGTGGTGTGGTCGCTGTGGAGCCGCGACGACGGGGCGCGCGTGCGGCGGTGACCCGCGTCGCTCGACCCTTCCCGGCGGAACGAGCAGGAACCGGCCGGCGTTGAAGCGGACATGACGACCTCTTCCGGCTCGCGCTCCTTCGCGGGGCGGCGGGCCGCCTGGCTCACCCTGGCCCGCGTGATCGTCCAGAGCCGGCGGCCGGGGTCGCCGACCCTCGGCGACCGCGCCCGCGCGCTGCCCCGCATGGTGGGGGCTGCACTCAGCGGCCGCTCCGGTGTGCTGACCCGCGGCCGGCTCGGGCTGCTGGTCCTCGCCGCGGCCTACCTCGTGTCGCCGGTCGACCTCGTGCCCGAGGCCGTGACGGCGTTCCTCGGCCTGGCGGACGACGGCGTCGTGGCCCTCTGGCTCGGCGGCGCGCTGCTCGTCGAGACCCAGCGCTTCCTCGACTGGGAGCGCGACGGCCGCCCGCAGGTCGTCGAGGGCGAACTCGTCGGGTAGGCCCCCGCACCGGCTCGTAGGGTGCGGGCCATGCGTGCGATCGTCTGCGAGACGCCCGGCGGGCCGGAGGCCCTCAGCCTGCAGGACATCCCGACGCCCGAGCCCGGCCCGGGCGAGGTCCGGGTCCGGGTGGAGGCCGCGGGGGTCAACCCGATCGACTGGAAGACCCGGTCCGGCCTCGGCCCGGCCAGGTCGTTCGGCGGGAAGCCGTTCGTCGTGGGCTGGGACGTCGCGGGGGTGGTGGACGCCCTGGGGCCGGGCACCGACCTCGACGAGCTGGGGTTCGCGGTCGGCGACTCCGTCCTGGGCATGGCCCGGTTCCCGAGCCCGGACGGCGCGTACGCCGAGTACGTCACGGCCCCGGCCGCGCACTTCCGGGCGCGTCCCGCGGACCTGTCCGTGGTCGAGGCGGCCGCGCTGCCCCTGGCCGGGATGACGGCGTGGCAGAGCCTCGTCGACGTCGGGCACCTCGAGGCGGGGCAGCGGGTGCTGATCCACGCCGCGGCCGGCGGCGTCGGGCACTTCGCCGTGCAGATCGCGAAGGCCCTCGGGGCGCACGTGATCGGCACCGCCTCCGCCGGCAAGCACGACCTGCTCCGCTCGCTGGGTTGCGACCAGGTCGTCGACTACCGGACCGAGCGGTTCGAGGAGGTCGTGGAGCCCGTCGACCTCGTCTACGACCTCGTCGGCGGCGAGACGGCCGTGCGCTCGTTCGATGTGGTGAAGCCGTCGGGGATGCTCATCTGCCTGCCGACGATCGCGGTCGAGGCCGCGGTCGCGGCCGCTGAGGAGCGCGGGGTGAAGGCCTCCGGCGCCTACGTGCGCGCAGGCGGGCCGGGGCTGAGCGAGCTGCTCCGGCTGCACGCCGACGGGAAGCTCCTCGTGCGCGTCGCCGAGACCTTCCCGCTGGAGCGCGCCGCCGACGCGCACCGGTTGGGCGAGCAGGGCCGGACGACCGGCAAGATCGTCCTCACGGTGTAGGGGCCGGCCCCACGGACGCTCAGGCCGCGGGGCCGCCTCCCCGCTCAGGCCGCGGGGCCGCCTCGACGACGCTCAGGCCGCGGGGCCGCCTCGACGCTCAGGCCGCGGGGCCGCCGTACTCGCGCAGGAGCGAGTCGAGGAAGTCCTCGGCCTCCGCGGCGGCCGCGGTCGCGTCGCCGGCCCGGATGGCCGCCAGCAGCCCGGTATGGCTCTCGCACCGCCCGCCGGCCACGGTCGTCGCGACGCTGGCGTGCACCACCTCGGTCAGCCCGCGGTAGAGCTCAGCCAGCACGCCGTTGTGCGCGCAGCGCAGGACGAGCTGGTGGAAGGCGAGGTCGGCGCGGACGAAGGCCGCGAGGTCCGCCGCGCGCTCGGCCTCCTCGCAGGCCGCCATGGCGCGGTCCAGCTCGGCCAGCTCGTCGGGGGTGCGGTGGGCGGCGGCGAGACGGGCCCCCTCGACCTCGAGCAGCCGGCGGACCTGCAGCACCTCGCGCAGCTCGGTCCCGGCGAGCCGGCGGATCGCCCCGGAGATCTCGCTGGTCGCCCGGACGAACGTGCCGTCGCCCTGCCGGACCTCGAGCAGGCCGGCGTGGGCGAGCGCGCGCACCGCCTCGCGGACGGTGTTGCGCCCGACCCCGAGGGCCTCGGCGAGCTCGGCCTCGGGTGGGATCCGGGTGCCGACCGGCCACTCACCGGCCGCGACGGCCGCGCGGACCTGCTCGATGACCTGCTCGACGAGCCCGGCGCGCCGGGTGGTGGCCAAGGGCACAGGGCATCCTCTCATCCGAACATGGGATGTCTGTCAGAGTAGTCCCCATGGCACTCGGGGATCCGGGGCGCGCCGAGGCGTCCCCCCGTCCGGTCGCGTCCGCGCCCGGCGCGCACCACGCGTTCGCGGACGGGCAGGCGCTCGAGATCGCCGGGGAGGCCGCCGCCGAGGAGCGGCTGGCGCCCGCGCGGTTCGGTCCGCTGCGGGCGACGCTGCTGCTGGCCGTCGCGGTCGTGCTGGCCGCGCTGAACCTGCGCGCCGCGGTGACCAGCGCGTCGTCGCTGCTCGGCGACGTGCGGACCGGGCTCGGCGCCTCCGCCGCCTGGACCAGCCTGCTCACCACCGCGCCCACGCTGTGCTTCGCGATCGCGGGCCTGGCCGCCCCGGCGCTGGCCCGACGGGTCGGCCTCGCCCGGGCGATCGGGGTGGCGCTGGCGGTGCTCGGCGTCGGGCTCGTCGTGCGCGTGCTGGGCGGTGCGGGCGTGATGCTCGGCGGCACCTTCGTGGCGTGCGCCGGGATCGCGCTCGCCAACGTGCTGGTCCCTGTCGTCGTCAAGGAGTCCTTCGCCCACCGGGTCGGGCTGATGACCGGGCTCTACACCGCGGCGCTGCAGGGCAGCGGGGCGCTGGGCTCGGCGCTGACCCCGCCGCTGGAGGGCCCGGCCGGGGGCTGGCGCGGCGCCCTCGTGCTCTGGGCCGGGCTCGCCCTGGTGGCGCTGGTCGTGTGGGTCGTGAGCGCGCGGCACCGGCCGGCGGCCGAGGCACCCCGCGGCGCCCGGCGTCCCTCGTGGGGCCGGCTGCTGCGCAGCCCGGTGGCCTGGTCGGTGACGGCGTTCATGGGCCTGCAGTCCTTTCTGGCCTACGTCGTCATGGGCTGGCTGCCGCAGATCTACCTGGGCGCGGGCCTGTCCAAGGGCGCGGCCGGGGTGATGCTCAGCATCGCGACGCTCGTCGCCGTGCCGTTCAGCCTGATGGTGCCCGCGGTGGCCGCGCGGCGGAGGAGCCAGTCCGGGTGGAACGCCGGCCTCACACTGCTCGCGATCGCCGGGACGATCGGGCTGATGCTCGCGCCCGCCGCGGTGCCGTGGCTGTGGGCGCTGCTGCTCGGCGCCAGCATGACCGTGTTCGCCATGGCGATGACCGTGATCACGCTCCGGGCCCGGGACGCCGAGACGGCCGCGGGGCTGTCCGCGATGGCGCAGGGCTTCGGGTACCTCCTCGCCTCGACCGGGCCGATGCTCGTCGGGCTGCTGCACGAGGCGACCGGCGGCTGGACGGTCTCGCTCCTCGCGCTGCTGGTCGCGCTGGTGGCCCAGCTCGTCGCCGGCGTCCTCGCCGGGCGGCCGCGGCTCGTGTGAGCGCTCAAGCCGCCCCGGTGGAGGCGCCCAGGGCCGGCACGTAGCCGCGGGCATACCCCGGGGCGGTGGGGTGGTAGGCGCCCGGGCCGCCGGGCGCGACGATCCACGGGTCGGCGCTGCACAGCCCGTGCCCGGTGAAGGCCGGCCGGACGTCGACGAACGTCGCCCCGAAGCGTCGGGCGGTGTCGGCGATCCGGTCGTTCAGCACGTCCGCCCCGGCGTCGAGCCGCGCGCTGCGGACCGGGTTCAGCGGGCAGCCGGGGCCGTCGCCGAACAGTCGCGGGTAGCCGAGGACCACGACCCGGGCGTCGGGCGCGCGCACGTGCACGGCACCGAGCACCACCGCCAGCGCGGAGGGCAGGACGTACCGGGCAACCCGCTCGCCGGTCCGGACGGCCTGGTCGCAGCCCGCGTCGTCGGGCGCCGTGGTGCACCGCGCGAGGACGGGCGCGAAGCCGGTGTCGTTGCCACCCACCGTGATCGTGACCAGGTCGGTGTCCTTCGTGACCGCGGACACCTGGTCGCGCAGCACCCCCGCGGTCGTCGCGCCGCTGCACGCGACCGAGAGGAACGACGCGGGCACGGTCGCGGCGGCGTACCGGGCCGGGTAGGAGGCGTCGCTGCGCGCGCACACGCCGCTGGTGCCGTCCGGGGCGGCGCCCACGCCGGCGGCATAGGAGTCGCCCAGCGCCACGTAGTCGACCGGTGGTGAGGTCGGCTGAGCGGCCTGGGCGACGGGCATGCCCGTCAGCGTCGCGGCCAGGGCCAGGACGAGCGGGACGACGGTTCGGCGGAGCCCGGAGGGGAGGCGGCGGCGCACCCTCCCATCCAGCCATCGGCCCGCCGCGAGGGACAACCGCCGTCCGGGTCCGGGGAGCGTCCGCACCACCACGCACGGTGGTGACGGTGACCGGCCTACCGGACGACCGTTCAACCGGTTACCGTGCGGGACGTGTCGGTGCCGACGGAGGAGCGGGAGACGGTGGCGTGGCCCGCGGACGGGCTGGTCGCCGTCGTCAAGCAGGACTGCCCGACCTGCCGGCTGGTGGAGCCCGTGCTCGCCGCGCTCCCGGGGCTGACGGTCTTCACCCAGGACGATCCGGACTTCCCGGAGGGTGTCGCCGACCGGCGGGACGACACGGAACTGACGGCCAGCCTCGCGCTGGAGGTCGAGACCGTGCCCACGCTCGTCCGGTTCGCCGGGGGTGTGGAGGTCGCCCGGGTGGTCGGGTGGAGCCGGGCGCAGTGGGCCGAGCTGACCGGTGTCCCGGACCTCGGTGAGGGCCTGCCGGAGTACCGGCCCGGCTGCGGCTCCCGCACCCAGGACCCGGACGTGGCCGAGGAGCTGCTGGTCCGCACGCGCGGCGGTGCGCTGCACTCGCGCAGGCTGGAGATCGCCGCGCTGGAGGACGAGGCCGAGGCCCTCTTCGACCGCGGCTTCACCGACGGGCTGCCGGTCGTCCCGCCGACACCGGCGCGGGTGCTGCGCATGCTGGAGGGCACCTCGCGCAAGCCGGACGAGGTGGTCGCGGTGATTCCGCCGAACCTGGTCGAGGCGACCGTGGAGAAGGTCGCGATCAACGCCGTGCTCGCGGGCTGCCGACCCGAGTACCTGCCCGTGGTGCTCGCCGCCGTCGAGGCCGCCTGCACGGACGAGTTCAACGCCCACGGGCTGCTCGCGACCACCTGGGGCGCGGGTCCGGCGATCGTGGTCAACGGGCCGGTCCGCGCCGAGGTCGGCATGAACTGGGCCGGCAACGCGCTCGGGCAGGGCAACCGCGCCAACTCGACGATCGGCCGGGCGCTGCAGCTGGTGATCCGCAACGTCGGCGGCGGCCGCCCGCAGGAGGTGGACCGCGCCGCGCTCGGTCACCCCGGCAAGGTCGGGTTCTGCTTCGCCGAGGACGAGGAGGGCTCGCCCTTCGAGCCGCTCGCGCAGAGCCGTGGCGTGCCGCCGGGCCGCTCGGCGGTCACGGTGTTCGCGGCGGAGGGACCGCGCGGGATCGTGGACCAGATCTCGCGCACGCCGGAGTCGCTGGCCCGCTCGCTGGCTCTCGGGCTGCGCGGGGTGTGCCACCCGAAGCTGGTCCGCGGGTTCGACGCCACGCTGGTCGTCTGCCCGGAGCACGCGCGGGTGTTCGCGGAGGCGGGCTGGGACCGGGGGCGCCTGGCGGCGGCGCTGGACGAGGCGCTCCTGCTCGACCGCGCGGAGATCACCCGCGGGGCCGGCGGCATCGACGAGGGCGTGCCCGCCGGCGACTCCGACCGGCCGGTGGCGAAGTTCCGGCCGGGCGGACTGATGATCGTGCACGCCGGCGGCGGCGCCGGGATGTTCTCGGCCGTGATCGGCGGCTGGGCGGGCGGGCCGGGCGGGAGCGCGCCCGTGACGAGGGAGGTGGACCCGTGGCGATGACCGGGACGCGGTCGACGGGATCGTTGGTGATCCTGGACCCGACGGACGAGAGCACGCCGGACAGCCGCACGGCGCTGGAGCGGCCGGCCTCGCTCGAGGGGCTGCGGGTCGGTCTGCTCGACATCTCCAAGCCGCGCGGGGACGTCTTCCTGGACCGGCTCGCCGAGCTCCTCGCCGAGCGGGGGGTCACGGTCCGCCGCTACGCCAAGCCGACCTTCACCAAGCCGATGCCGCCCGACCTGCGGCGGGAGATCACCACGGAGTGCGACGTGGTGATCGAGGCCCTCGCCGATTGAGGCTCGTGCACGTCGTGCAGTGTGCACGACTTCGCCGCCCTCGAGGGCCGGGGCGTGATCGCGGCCTTCCTCGCGTCGACGCAGTTCGTGGTGGCCGCGGACGCCCAGGCGCGGGCGCTCGGCTACCGCGAGGTGCCGTCGGTGTTCGTGCCGCACCCGATCCAGGACCGCACGGACGCCGAGATGCGGGCGCTCGCCGATGCGGCGCTGGAGGAGGTGCTCGCGGCCGTCACCCGGCGCTGACCCACGGGCCGGAGCACGTCGAGGACGTCGGCGGGCGGAACGGGTCAGGGCGGCCGGGTCGTGCGGCGCACGGTGGCGGTGGTGCAGAGTGTCCGGAGGACCGCGGCGACGGCGTCGGCGCGGCCGTGGTTGCGAAGGCTCTCGAGGGGGAGGTGCCCGTGGCCGTCGAGTTCGATCTCGGGACCCGGTACCGGCCGGCGGGCGGGCCGGCCCTGCTCACCGGGGTGCAGGCGATCGCGCGGCTGCTGGTGGAGCAGCACGCCGCCGACGTCGCGGCCGGGCTGCACACGGCCTCGTTCGTCTCCGGCTACCAGGGCAGCCCCCTCGGCGGGCTGGACAAGACCCTCGCCGGGCTGCCCGAGCTGGCCGGGACCGCGGGGCTGCGGTTCGTGCCCGGCGTCAACGAGGAGCTGGCCGCCACCGCGGTGTGGGGCAGCCAGGTCGAGGTGCCCGGCCACGAGCGGACCGTCGACGGCGCGGTGGGGGTCTGGTACGGCAAGGCGCCCGGCGTCGACCGGGCCGGCGACCCCTTCCGGCACGGCAACATCTGCGGCGCCCACCCGAACGGCGGGGTGCTGGTGCTGGCCGGCGACGACCCCGGCTGCAAGTCCTCGACGATCCCGTGCGTCTCGGAGCGGACGCTCGCCGGCTACGGGCTGCCCGTGCTCTACCCGGCCGACGCCGCCGACGTCGTCCGGTTGGGCCGGTACGGCATCGCGCTCAGCCGGGCGTCCGGCATGTGGGTGGGACTCAAGATCACCGCGGACGTGGCCGACGGCGTGTACGCGCTCGACCCCGCCGAGGTCTCCGACCTGGAGATCACCGTGCCGGAGCTGGAGTGGGAGGGCCGGCCCTGGCGGTACCGGCAGTACCCGATGCTCGTGCCGCCCTCGTCCCTGGAGGCCGAGGCGCAGCTGTACGGCCCGCGCTGGGCGATGGTGCGGGCGTTCCTCGCCGCCAATCCGCTCGACGTCCTGGTGGACCCGGCCCCCGGCGCGACGGTCGGGATCGTGGCCGGCGGGAAGGCGTTCGGCGACGTCCGGCAGGCGCTGCGGGACCTCGGGGTGGACTCCGGGGTGCGGCTGCTGAAGCTGGGGGCGATCCACCCGCTCGAGCGCGGCCGGCTCCGCGACTTCGCCGCCGGGCTCGACACGGTGCTGGTGGTGGAGGAGAAGACACCGTTCGTCGAGACGGCGGTGCGGGACGCACTGTACGGCCTGCCCGGTGCGCCCGCCGTGCTCGGCGCGGCGGACGAGGCCGGCGGCCCGCTGGTGCCGCAGGCGGGGGAGCTCACCGCAACGGTGCTGGCCGGCCCGCTGCGCCGGGTGCTCCGCGACCGTGTGCCGCTCGCCGCGCCGAGGTCGGCCCCGCCGCCGCTCCCGCTACTGCCCGTCGCGCGCACCCCGTACTTCTGTTCCGGCTGCCCGCACAACCGCTCGACGATCGTCCCGGAGGGGGCGGTGGCGGGCGGCGGTATCGGCTGCCACGCGATGGTCGCGCTCACCCACCGCGAGGCCAGCGAGGTCGCCTCGCTCACGCAGATGGGCGGCGAGGGCGCGCAGTGGATCGGCCAGGCGCCGTTCACCACGGCCGGCCACATGTTCCAGAACATGGGCGACGGAACGTTCGCGCACTCCGGGCAGCTGGCGGTGCAGGCCTGCGTGGCCGCGGGCGTCACGATCACCTACAAGCTGCTCTACAACCGGGCGGTCGCCATGACCGGCGGGCAGGACGCCGAGGGCGGGCTCGAGGTGCCCGCGCTCGCGGCGAAACTGCTCGCCGAGGGCGTCGCGAAGATCATCGTCTGCGCCGACGAGCCGCGGCGGTACCGGGAGCTGCCCGCCCTGCCGAAGGGCGTGGACCTGTGGCACCGGGACCGGTTCGACGAGGCCCAGCGGGTCCTGGCGGAGACCCCGGGGGTCACCGTGCTGATCTACGACCAGCGGTGCGCCGCGGAGTCCCGGCGGCTGCGCAAGCGCGGCGCGATCCCGGTCCGGCCCACCCGCGTCGTGATCAACGAGGGGGTCTGCGAGGGCTGCGGCGACTGCGGTGCGAGGTCGAACTGCCTGTCCGTGCAGCCGGTGGACACGGAGTTCGGCCGCAAGACCCGCATCGACCAGACCTCCTGCAACACCGACTACTCGTGCCTCGCGGGGGACTGCCCGTCGTTCGTCACCGTGGAGTCGCCCGGGGGGCACACGGCGCGGCCCGAGCGCCGGGAGCCGCCCCCCGTGCCGGACGTGGACGTGCCGGAGGCCGGCGACGTCTTCCTCGCCGGCATCGGCGGGACCGGGATCGTCACGGTCAACCAGGTGCTCGGCTCCGCCGCCCTGCGGGACGGCCGGGCGGTGCACGGCGTGGACCAGACCGGGCTGTCGCAGAAGGCCGGCCCGGTCGTCTCGCACCTGCGGGTCGGTGATCCCGGCGTCCGCGGCCCGGCCAACCGGATCGGTGTCGCGGACTGCTACCTGGCGTTCGACGTGCTGGTCGGGGCGGACTCGCGCTTCCTCGCCCACACCGCGGAGGACCGGACCACCGCCGTCGTCTCGACGAGCCCGGTGCCCACGGGGGCGCAGGTCCGGGACGCGGGCGTGACCCCGCCGGCCACAGAGGAGCTGGTGGCGCGGATCGCCGGGCGGTCCCGGGCCGTCGTCACGCTCGACGCGCAGGCCGCGGCCGAGGCGTTGTTCGGCGACGCGATGCCGGCCAACCTGCTGCTCGTCGGTGCGGCGTACCAGTCCGGCGTGCTGCCGGTCTCCGCCGCGGCGATCGAGTGGGCCATCGAGCTCAACGGCGTGGCGGTCGCGGCCAACACCGCGGCGTTCCGGTGGGGCCGCCTGGCCGTGGCCGATCCGGCGGCGTTCGCCACGGCGGTGCCGTCGGCGGCCGTGCGGGAGCCCGCACCCTCGGGTCTCGACCTGGGCGGGCTGGCGGGGGAGACCCGGCGGCTGGTCGACGTCCGGGCCGCCGAGCTCGTCGCCTACCAGTCGGAGCGGACGGCCCGCGGGTACGTCGCCGACGTGCTCGCGGTGTGGCGGGCCGAGCGCGCGCTCGGGGAGGACACCCGGTTCTCCGAGGCGGCGGCCCGCGGGCTGTACCGGCTCACCGCGTACAAGGACGAGTACGAGGTGGCGCGGCTGCTCACCGATCCGGCCTTCGAGGCGCGGCTGACCGCCGAGGTGCCGGGCGGGACGCGGATGCGGTACCGGCTGCACCCGCCGGTCCTCAGGGCGCTCGGCCGGCGACGGAAGATCGCGCTGGGGCCCTGGATGCGGCCGGTCCTGCGGACCCTGGCCAAGGGCAAGGTCGTGCGCGGCACGCCGCTCGACCCGTTCGGCCGCACCGAGGTCCGCCGGCTCGAGCGTGCGCTGCGGGACGAGTACCGGGCGATGGTGCTGCGGCTCGCGGGCACGCTCACCCCGGGGACGTACGGCACCGCGGTGGCGGCGGCGGAGGCGGCGGAGCTGGTCCGCGGCTACGAGGACGTCAAGCTGGCCGGGGTGGCGCGGTACCGGGCGCGGCTGGCCGAGCTCGGCCTCGCGGAGCCCGCCCCGGACTCTCCTGCCGCTGACTCTCCTGCCGCTGACTCTCCTGCCGCTGACTCTCCTGCCGCTGACTCTCCTGCCGCTGACTCTCCTGCCGCTGACTCTCCTGCCGCTGACTCTCCTGCCGGGGGCTCCTCCGCTGTGGGCCCGGCCTCTTGACCGATCGCCGAGGCGCCGTTCCCGGTCAGGTGACCCAGGTCCCGTAACGCCGTTCGGCGCGCCCTCCGCCGGGCCTCCCGGTGACCGCTCGCACACGGCGATCGCCCTGTGTGACAGGGCGGGCACCCGGAGCGACGGCGTAAGGGCCGCGAGGCTCGTCCGTGCGGTGAACGGCGGGCGAACGACCCGCGTGTCGCGGCGACACGCCGGGTACGCCTCGCTCCGGCCACTCGGCGCGCCACCCGATCCGGTGGTCTCGCCGACCGCAACCGGACCGGGACAGCGGGTACCCCGCGCCGCTAGCGTCGTCCTCGGATCACGACGAGGTCACGAAGAGGACACCGGGCCGGCATCCCCGAGCCGCCCCGTCCGGCCCCCCACCGGAAGTCCGGCCCCGTCACGATCCGGAAGGAAGATCGTGGCACGGCATCGCTCCCCCCAGGGCCGTCGCGCGATCGCCGGGCCACCGCTGCCCGCCCCCGCGGCGGCAGCGGGGCCCGGCGGCCTGCGAACGAGCCTCCCGCTCCCCAGCGGCTCCCCGGCCCTGTCCGGTGCCGCCCTGTCCGGAGTCCTCCCCGGCTCCCTGCAGGTCCGGATGGCCGCGGTGGTCGCCGTCGGCGGCGTCGTCGCGGCGGCCGGGCAGGCCGCCTACGCGGGCGCACTCCCGGACCTCGAGTCCGGGGCCAACGCGCTGACCGCGGGCCTCACGCGGCTGACCTCCGACGCCTCCGCGCTCTCGGACGAGACGGACACCGTCACCGCCTCGGCGGACGGCATCGCCGAGCTCGGCGGCCGGCAGGTCCGCGTCCCGCTCGCACCGGTCGCGGCGGCCCCCGCGGTGGCCGCTCCGGGCACGGTCGCCGGCCCGGTCACGGGTGCGGACGTCGTCGCCGACGTGGTGAAGGCCGCCGACCTGCACCAGGCCGCCGCGGACGCCGCCCGCAGGGCGGCCGAGCAGGCCGAGGCCGCGCGGAAGGCCGCCGAGGCCGAGCAGGCCGAGGCCGTGCGCCAGGCCGAGGAGCTGGCGACGCTCGGCGCCTCACGCGCCGCGGCCGGCGGGATCCAGATGGTGGTCGGGCGGGTGTCGTCCGGCTTCGGCATCCGCGGCGGCGCCCCGCACCAGGGCCTGGACATCGCGGCGCCGATCGGTACGCCGATCCACGTCCCGCTGGCCGGCACCGTGATCAGCTCCGGTCCGGCGAGCGGCTTCGGGCTCTGGGTGCGCGTGCAGCACGCCGACGGCACGATCACGACCTACGGCCACATCAACCGGTCGCTCGTGAGCGTCGGGCAGCAGGTCGAGGCCGGGCAGCAGATCGCCGAGGTCGGCAACCGCGGTCAGTCGACCGGGCCGCACCTGCACCTCGAGGTCACCACCCCGGCCGGCACGAAGATCAACCCGTTGCCGTGGCTGGACGAGCAGGGGATCGGCTACACCTGAGTCCTCACCGGTACGCCTCGAGCGCGCGGATCTTGTTCGTCACGTCCAGCGCGGCGACCTTGTAGGCCTCCGAGAGGGTCGGGTAGTTGAGCACGGTGTCGACGAGGTAGTCGACGGTCCCGCCGCAGCCCATGATCGCCTGGCCGATGTGGACGAGGTCGGTGGCGTTGGTGCCGAACACGTGCACGCCCAGCAGCGTGCGGTCCTCGGTCGAGACCAGCAGCTTGAGCATGCCGTAGGAGTCGCCGACGATCGCGCCGCGCGCCAGCTCCCGGTAGCGCGAGATGCCGACCTCGTAGGGGGTCGCGGACTCCGTCAGCTCCGCCTCCGTCCTCCCGCAGTAGGAGATCTCCGGGACGGTGTAGATGCCGATGGGCTGCAGCCCGTGCAGCTCGCGGGCGGGCTCGCCGAACGCGTGGTACGCCGCGAGCCGGCCCTGGTCCATGCTCGTCGCGGCGAGGGCGGGGAAGCCGATCACGTCCCCGACCGCGTAGATGTGCTCGACCTCGGTCCGGTAGTGCTGGTCGACGGCGATCCGGCCGCGCCTGTCCGCCGTGAGGTTCGCCTTGTCCAGCGCGAGCTCCTCGGTGACGCCCTGCCGGCCGGCGGAGTACATGACCATGTCCGCAGGGATCTTCTTGCCGCTGGCCAGCGACGTGATCGTGCCCTTGGCCGTGTTCTCGACGCGGGAGACCTCCTCGCCGAAGCGGAAGGAGACGCCCTGGTCGCGCAGGTGGAACTTCAGCGACTCGACGACCTCGGGATCGCAGAAGTCCAGCATGCCGGGCCGCTTCTCGACGACCGTGACCTTGGTGCCGAGGGCGGCGAACATCGACGCGTACTCGATGCCGATCACCCCGGCGCCGACCACGACCATCGAGGTGGGGACGCGGTGCAGGTGCAGGACCGCGTCGGAGTCGACGACGTGGTACTCCTCGTCGTCGAACTCGACCTCCGGCGGGCGGGCGGGCTTCGTGCCGGTCGCGATCACGATGTAGTCGGCGGTGACGGTGCTGTGGTCACCGCGCTCCGGCCCGGTCACCGTGACGGTGTGCGGGTCCTCGAAGTGCGCGGTGCCGCCGAGGATGTCGACGTGGTTGCGCAGCAGCTGGTTGCGGATGATCTCCACCTCGCGCCCGACGACGTGCTGCGTGCGCGCCAGCAGGTCCGCGATGGTGATCTCGGACTTGACCCGGTAGCTCGCGCCGTACATCTCGCGCTGCGCGAAGCCGGTCAGGTACAGGACCGCCTCGCGCAGCGTCTTCGACGGGATCGTCCCCGTGTTGACGCAGACGCCGCCCATCATGTCGCGGCGCTCGGCGATCGCCACCCGCTTGCCGAGCTTGGCCGCGGCGATCGCCGCCTTCTGCCCGCCCGGGCCCGAACCGATCACCAGCAGGTCGTAGTCGTACACCGACGTCCTCCCGTGCGCTGCCGTGCTTCGTCGTGGGTTCCGTGCGTCCGGCCTCGCGGTCGCCGGGGGACGCGCTGCTCCCCGGACAGGGTTCCCGGGGACGTTCACGGGGACAACCGCGCGACGTTACAACTGTGCGACGACCTGACGACCGTTCGCGCAGGACCGCGGGCCCGGTCCGTCCACAGGCCCCGGTCACGACCGCGGTCCACGGTGCCCGGCTGCGGGGTTGTCCACAGCGTCGCGACGACACCTGCCGCAGGTCGGGCCGGCGGGTGAGGCTGCCGGGCATGAGCCCCGTGCCTCCGGTCCCGTCGTCCCCGCATCCCGCCGAGCCCGCACGACCCGCGACCCCCGCCGGCCCCGCCGTCGGGGTCCTGCCGGATGATCCGGACTCCCCCGTGCGGGTCGGCACCGAGGGGCTCCTCGCCGCGGTCCCGGTGCTGATCGGGTTCCGGCCGCGGAACTCGCTGGTGATGATCGCCACCGGCGGACCGCAGGGGCGGCGGGTCGGGCTGACCCTGCGCGTGGACCTGCCGCCGCCGGAGGATCCCGAGCTGGTGGCCGCGCTCTGCGAGTCCGCCGCCGCGGCGCTGTGCCGCGACGACCCCGAGGGCGCCGCCGTGCTGGTCGTGGGCGGGGGCGAGCCCTCCCCGCCGCCCGGCCCGGGCGAGCCGGTGTGGCCGCCGCGGGCCGACGTGGCGGGCGCCGCCACGCTCGCCCTGCTCGAGCGGGAGATCGGGGTGCACACCGTCGCGTGGGCGGCGGAGATCGCCGCCGGCGCACCCTGGCGCTGCTACCCGCTGCACGACTGCCGCTGCGAGGGCACGCTGCCGGACCCGGCGGCCTCCGTCCTCGCCGCCACCGCGGTCGCCCGCGGCGCCGTGCTCCGGGACTCGCGCGAGGAGCTGGAGCGGGTGGTGGAACCGGCCGGCACCGGGGAGGATCCCGCCCCCGCCGATGCCACCGATGTCGCTGATGCGGGTCCGGGCGCTGAGCCCGCCGCCGGACGGTCGGCGGGCGGGGCCGGCTCCGCCGGTGCGGGACCGGCGGAGGAGCGGACACCCGCCGCCGACCCGCGGCGCATGCTGCGCGAGGCGCTGGCCGACGGCGCGGCCGGGCGGCTCGACGTCGGGCGGCGGCTCGCCGGCGCGGTGGCGGCCGCGGTGCGCCGCCCCAGGTTCCGCGACGAGGCCCTGGCCGCCTGCGCGGGGCCGTCGGCGCCGGAGGCCGAGCAGCTCTGGTCCGCGCTCGCCCGCACCTGCCCGGGCGCCGAGGCCGCGACCCCCGCCGCCCTGCTCGCGGTGTCCGCGCTGCTGCGCGGCGACGGGGCGCTGGCCAACGTGGCCCTCGACCGGGCGCTGCGCGCCGACCCGGGCCACCGGCTCGCGAGCACCCTCCGGGTCGCGCTCGACGGCGGCTGGGGCCCGCGGGAGATCCGGGCCTGGATGGAGGGGGAGCGGTGATCCCGCTCCCGCGGTCAGACCGGGAGGCGGTCCTGGGCGAAGCGCCAGGCGTCGCCGACCATGGTCCCCAGGGCCGTGCGCGTCGGGTTCCAGCCCAGCTCGCCCATCGCGCGCTCGCTCGACGCGATGAGGACGGCCGGGTCACCGGCCCGGCGCGGGGCCACGCGGGCCGGGATCGGGTGTCCCGTCACCGCGCGGCAGGCCTCCACCACCTCGAGCACCGAGAAGCCGCGGCCGCTGCCGAGGTTGTAGATGCCGTGCCGCCCCGGCTCCGCCTTCTGCAGCGCGAGCAGGTGGGCATCGGCGAGGTCGTCGACGTGGATGTAGTCGCGCAGGCAGGTGCCGTCCGGGGTGTCCCAGTCGTCGCCGTAGATCGACACGGCCTCCCGGCTGCCGGCGGCCACCTGCAGCACGATCGGGATCAGGTGCGTCTCCACCGCGTGCCGCTCCCCGAAGCGGCCGTGCGCGCCGGCCACGTTGAAGTACCGCAGGCTCACCGCGGCCAGCCCGTGCGCCGTCGCGTACGAGGTGATCATGGTGTCGATGGCGAGCTTGCTGGCGCCGTAGGGGTTGGTCGGACGGGTCGGCGCGTCCTCGCGGATCGGCACCTGCTCGGGCTCGCCGTACACCGCGGCGGTGGAGGAGAAGACCAGCCGCGGGGTGCCGTGCTCGCGCATCGCCTCGAGCAGCCGGAAGGTGCGGACCACGTTGTTGTCCCAGTAGAGCTGCGGCTTCTCCACCGACTCGCCGACCAGCGAGCGGGCGGCGAAGTGCAGCACCCCGTCGAAGCCCTCGGCCAGCAGCGGGCCCGCGGCCCCGGACAGCTCGCCCTCGACGAAGCGCACTCCCTCCGGCACCGCGTCCGCGTGCCCGGTGGACAGGTCGTCGAGCACGACGACCTCGTGCCCGGCCTCCACCAGGTGCGCCGCGTTGACGCTGCCGACGTAGCCCGCGCCTCCGGTGACGAGCAGCTTCACGAGGTCCTCCCTGGGTCCGGCACTCCTCCGCGGAACGGTCTCACGCCGCGCCCGGTTCCCCGCGCCCGGCCCCGGACGGACCACGGACCCGGACGCCACGAGCCCCGGACACGCCACGAGCCCCGGACACGCCACGAGCCCCGGACACGCCACGAGCCCCGGGCACGCCACGAGCCCCGGACACGCCACGAGCCCCGGACACGCCACGAGCCCCGGACACGCCACGAGCCCCGGTGGCCGGACCGGGGCTCGTGGTGGGACGGGCGTGGGCGCGCCTGCGGGTCGCCGCGGGCGAGCCCGCACGGCCGGGTTCCGCTACGCGCAGGCCGCGGGCTCGACGGGCGCCGGGTCAACGGGCGCCCGGTCGGAGCGCGCGGGTCGGAGAGGCGCGGTCAGAGGGCGCGGACGAGGACCGCGTGCGCGATCAGCGGCGCGACGGTGGCCGTCTCGCCACCCGAGGTGACCGGCACGGGGTCGCCGAAGCGCGGGATGCCGCCCACCTCGACGTCGCCGCCCGGGACGATCCCGGCCAGCTTGAGCTCGCCCATGAGGTCCGCGTCGACCTGCACGTGCTCGGCGATGCGACGCACCTCGACCCGGCCGCCGCCGCGGCGCGCGAACTCGTCCAGCCGCTGGAGGCCGACCTCGAGGGTCGGCGGCGCCGAGGCGCGCGGGGCGCCCTCCGGGCTCTCGGTGGCGCGCAGCTCGTCCAGCCCCGGGATCGGGTTGCCGTACGGCGAGACCTGCGGGTCGTCGAGCAGCGCGACGAGCTTGCGCTCCACCGCGTCGCTCATCACGTGCTCCCAGCGGCACGCCTCGGCGTGCACCAGCTCCCACTCGAGGCCGATGACGTCGATCAGGAGGCGCTCGGCGAGGCGGTGCTTGCGCATCACGGCCACGGCACGGGAGCGGCCGTCCTCGGTGAGCTCGAGGTGACGGTCGCCGGCGACGACGACCAGCCCGTCCCGCTCCATGCGGGCCACCGTCTGGCTGACGGTGGGGCCGCTCTGGCCGAGGCGTTCGGCGATCCGCGCGCGCAGCGGGACGACGCCCTCCTCCTCCAGCTCGTAGATGGTCCGGAGGTACATCTCGGTGGTGTCGATGAGATCGTTCACGGCCGGCCCCTTCGTTCGTGTGACCAGTCTAGCGGCGCCGGTCGCAGCGTCGTCGCAGCGTTGTCGGCGGTGCTCGCGGTGCTCGCGGTGGTCGGTGGGTGGACGCTGCTGCGTGGTGGGAGAGGGTGGGGGACGTTCCGCGGCCCCGGGCCGGGCCCGGTGCCGTGCGACGCCCTCCCTCGCCGCCCCGGGTGCCGCCGCGAGCAGCGCGGGGCGGCGACGCCCGTGAGCGGCGGACGCTTCCGCTCAAGGATAGACCGTGCAGGATGGTGTGCGTGTCCCCGCCGAACCACGAGCCGAACGACGCCGCGACCACCGGGCCGGGCCGCGCGCAGCCCGCCGAGGAGCGCGCGGACGCGGCCGTGGAGCCGGGCTGGAGCGCGCCGCTGATCAGCCCCGCCGGCCTCGCGGCCGTGCTGGACGCGCCGGGCCGGCCGGTCGTGCTCGACGTGCGCTGGCGGCTGGGCGGGCCGCACGGCCGCGCCGACCACCTGGCCGGGCACGTGCCGGGGGCCGGGTTCGTCGACCTGGACTCCGAGCTGGCGGACCCGCAGGGCGTCGGCGGGCTCGGCGGGCGGCACCCGCTGCCGTCGGTGGCCCGGCTCGAGCGGGCGCTGCGGCTGTGCGGGGTCCGGGCCGGCTCGCGGGTCGTCGCCTACGACGACGGCGACGGCTCGGTCGCCGCCCGCGCCTGGTGGCTGCTGCGCTGGGCCGGGCTGCCCGCGGACCGGGTCGCGGTGCTCGACGGCGGCTGGAAGGCCTGGCGGGCCGCGGGCCTGCCCGAGGAGACCGGGGCGCTGGCCCCGCAGAACGGGACGATCGTCGTGCGCCCCGGCGGCATGCCGGTGGTCGACGCCGAGGGCGCGGCGGCGATCGCCGGTGCCGGCGTGCTGCTGGACGCCCGTGCCGCCGTGCGCTACCGGGGCGAGCAGGAGCCCGTCGACCGGCGGGCGGGGCACATCCCGGGCGCGATCAACGCGCCGTTCACCGGGCACGTCGGGCCGGACGGGCACTGGCTCCCGCCCGAGGAGCTCGCCGAGCGGTTCCGCGCGCTCGGTGTGGGCCGCGGGCCGGTGGGCGCCTACTGCGGGTCGGGCGTCACGGCCGCGTCGGTCGTGCTGGCCCTGGAGGTGGCGGGGCTGCGGCCGCCGGAGCGGCCCGCCGTGCTCTACGCCGGTTCGTGGTCGGACTGGAGCTCCGACCGCCGCCGCCCGGTCGCGACCGGCGAGGAGCCGGGGGACCCGGGACAGCTGTGACCGCCCCGCCGGGACCTCCGGCACGTGGCCGCACGCGGCCGATTCGCCTACCGTCCGCGTCATGAGCCCGCGCACCTCGGTGGTCTGGACACCGGAGTTCCTCACCTACCAGCTGTCGGACGACCATCCGCTGAATCCGGTGCGGCTCGACCTGACGATGCGGCTGGCGCGCCAGCTCGGCGTCCTCGACGGCGTCGAGCTGCTCGCCCCCGAGCCCGCCACCGAGCAGGACCTGCTGCGCGTCCACGAGCCCGGCTACCTCACGGCGGTGAAGTCCGCGCCGGAGATGCCGTTCGACGTCGGGCACGGGCTCGGCACGGACGACAACCCCATCTTCTTCGGCATGCACGAGGCCAGCTCGCTCATCTGCGGTGGCTCGCTGCTGGCCGCGCGCGAGATCGCCGAGGGCCGGGCGGACCGGGCCGTGAACATCGCCGGCGGGCTGCACCACGCCATGCCGGGGCGGGCGGCCGGGTTCTGCGTCTACAACGACTGCGCGGTGGCCATCGCCTGGCTGCTCGAGCAGGGCTACGAGCGGATCGCGTACATCGACGTCGACGTGCACCACGGCGACGGCGTGCAGGCGGCCTTCTACGACGACCCGCGGGTCATGACCATCTCGCTGCACCAGCACCCGCTCACGCTGTGGCCGGGCACCGGCTGGTCGGCGGAGCTGGGCAAGGGCAAGGGCGAGGGGTACTCGGTGAACATCCCGCTGCCGCCCGGCACGGGGGACGCGGGCTGGCGCCGCGCCTTCCACGCGATCGTGCCCTCGCTGCTCGAGCAGTTCCGCCCGCAGATCCTGGTCAGCGAGTGCGGCGCCGACGCGCACTCCGAGGACCCGCTGGCCAACCTCGAGATGTCGGTGGACGGGCAGCGCGCCACCTACCAGGCCATGCGCGAGCTGGCCGAGACCACGGCCGGCGGGAAGTGGCTCGTGCTCGGCGGCGGCGGGTACGCGCTGTTCCGCGTGGTGCCGCGGGCGTGGACCCACCTGCTCGCGACGGTCCTCGACCGGGACCTCGACCCGGCGACGACCATCCCCGCGGACTGGACCGCCCACGCCACCTCGATCACCCGGATGCCGCTGCCGGTCTCCATGACGGACGACGCCGACCCCTCGTACTCCCCGTGGGGCGACGGTCGGGCGGACCGGGTCGACGGCGGCCTCGTCGACACCCGACGGGCCGTCTTCCCCCTCCACGGCCTCGACCCCGACGACCCCCGGGACTGAGTACATGCCTGATCGCGCACCCCACCCGGCCGACCCGAGCGGCAACCCCGCCGGAACCGTCACCGCCGATCCCCGCCCGGCCCCCGCCTCCGACGGCACCTCCACCCGTGCCACCGACGGCACGCCCACGGGCGAGCCGGAGGCGACCGCCCCGGTGCCGCCGGGCGAACCGGCCGCCGGGCCCGCCTATCCGCGGCACTGGGAGGCGGACATCGTCGCCTCGGACGGGCGGATCGTGCACCTGCGCCCGATCCAGCCCAGCGACGCCGACGCGCTGCTGGCCTTCCACCAGCGGCTGTCCGACCGCACCCGCTACCTGCGCTACTTCGGGCCCTACCCGCGGATCCCCCCGCGCGACCTCGAGCGGTTCGTCACCGTCGACCACCACAAGCGGGTCGCGCTCATCGCGCTGCTCGGCGACGAGATCATCGCCGTCGGCCGGTACGAGGGCCTGGGCGACCCCGACAAGCCGGACGAGCCGGTGACCTCGGCCGAGGTCGCGTTCGTGGTGCGGGACGACCACCAGGGCCGCGGGCTGGGCTCGATCCTGCTCGAGCACCTGGCGGCGGCGGCCCGGGAGAACGGGCTGAGCCGCTTCGAGGCCGAGGTGTTGGTCGAGAACCACGCCATGGTCCGCGTCTTCCGCGAGGCCGGCTACCAGGTGCGGCGGGCCTTCGCGGAGGGCGTGCTGCACCTCGAGTTCGACATCGACCCCACCGAGCGCTCCCTCGCGGTGCGGGACTCCCGCGAGCAGGCCGCCGAGGCCCGCAGCGTCGCGAACGTCCTCAACCCGACGTCGGTGGCCGTCATCGGGGCCTCCACGGACCCGTCGAAGATCGGCCACGCGGTCCTGTCGAACCTGCTGAAGGCCAACTTCACAGGACCCGTCTACCCGGTGAATCCCGACGCCCGATCGGTGCGCGGTGTGCGCGCCTATCCGTCGGTCACGGACATCCCCGACCCGGTCGACCTGGCCGTCGTCGCCATCCCCGCCGCCGGGATCGACGAGGTCATGGACTCCTGCCTGGAGAAGGGCGTCAAGGCGCTGGTCGTGGTCAGCTCCGGGTTCGCCGACGCCGGCGGGCACGGCGTGAGCGCCGAGCGCAAGCTCGTCGCGGAGGCCCGGGCGCACGGCATGCGGGTGATCGGGCCGAACGCGCTCGGCGTGGCCAACCTCGCCGACGAGGTCCGGCTCAACGCCAGCCTCGCCCCGGACCTGCCGCCGCGCGGGCGGGTCGGCTTCTTCAGCCAGTCCGGCGCCCTGGGCACGGCCATCCTCGCCACGGCGAAGTCCCGCGGCCTCGGGCTGTCCACCTTCGTCTCCGCCGGTAACCGCGCCGACGTCTCCGGCAACGACCTGCTGCAGTTCTGGCAGACCGACCCTGCGACGGACGTCGTGCTCCTCTACCTGGAGACCTTCGGCAACCCGCGCAAGTTCGGCCGGCTCGCGCGCCGGCTCGCCCGCACCAAGCCGGTGGTCGCGGTGAAGAGCGGGCGGCACGCGCGGCCCGAGCGGCTCCGGGAGAGCGCCGTCCCGATCGACGACGCGAGCGTGCGGGCGCTGTTCGAGCAGTCCGGCGTGATCCGGGTCGAAACCATCGCGCAGCTGTTCGACACCGCGCTGCTGCTGGCCTACCAGCCGCTGCCCAGGGGCCGCCGGGTCGCCGTCGTCGGCAACTCGACGGCGTTGAACGTGCTGGTCACGGACGCGCTGCGGGACGAGGGCATGCAGACCGCGGGCGACCCGGTCGACGTCGGGGCGGCGGCGTCGCCGGAGGAGTTCGCCGCCGCCGTCGGCCGGGCGCTGGAGGCCGACGGCGCGGCCGAGGCGGACTCGATCGTCGTGGTGTTCGTGCCGCCGATCGCCACCCCCGGCGCGGAGTACGCGCGGGTGCTGCGGGAGACCGCGGGCCGCGGCGCGGGCGCGGACAAGCCCGTCGTCGCGGTGTTCCTGGCGATGGAGGGCGTGCCGGACGAGCTCGCCGTCCCGCTGCCGGACGGCACGCCCGGCCCGGGGTCGGTGCCGTCGTACGCCAGCCCGGAGCGGGCGGTGCAGGCGCTGTCCCGGGTCGCCCGGTACGCCGACTGGCGGGAGATGCCGGTCGGGGAGTTCGTGCAGCCGGACGGGATCGACCTCGACCGGGCGCGCGCGATGGTCGAGCGGCTCGGCGTGACGGCCGACGCCGTGGACACGACCTCCGCAGACGCCGTCGAGGCGGCCACCCGCACGCTGACGGACGACGAGGCCGTCGAGCTGCTGAGCTGCTTCGGCATCTCCGTCACCACGTTCCGGCGGGTCCGGGGCGCCGACGCCGCGGAGGCCGCCGCCGAGGAGCTCGGCTACCCCATCGCGCTCAAGGCGGTGGGGGACCGGTGGCGGCACCGCACCGACCTGGTCGGCGTCCGCCTGGACCTGGGCTCGGCGGCCGCGGTGCGCCGCGCCCTCGCGGACCTGGAGCGGGTGACCGGCAAGGACGAGGTCTACGTGCAGCGGATGGCGCCGAAGGGCACCTCCTGCGTGCTGGAGGTGGCGGAGGACCCGTCCTTCGGCTCGCTGCTGTCCTTCGGGATCTCCGGGATGGCCACCCAGCTGCTCGACGACCGGGCCTTCCGGGTGGTGCCGCTGTCGACCGAGGACGCGGCGGCGCTGATCCGGGCGCCGCGCGCTGCGCCGCTGCTCACCGGGTACCGCGGCTCCGAGCCGGCCGACCTGGCCGCGCTGGAGGACCTGGCCCTGCGGGTCGGGGCGATGGCCGAGGCGCTGCCGGAGGTGCGCTCGCTCGCGCTCGACCCGGTGCTGGCCTCGGCCGCGGGCGCCTTCGTCACCGGTGCGCGGGTCGTCCTGGGTCCGCCGCCGACGCGGGACGACCACGGCCCCCGCCGCCTCGGCTGAACGGACGAACGGCGCTCTCGCTCACCAGGAAGGAGCGAGAGCGCCGCTCGATCACAGGTCAGGTGCGGAAGGTGACCTGCAGGGTCGGGGTGCTGGTCTCGGCGAAGAAGTCGTTGCCCTTGTCGTCGACGACGACGAACGCGGGGAAGTCCTCCACCTCGATCTTCCAGACCGCCTCCATGCCGAGCTCCGGGTACTCCAGCACGTCGACCTTGCGGATGCAGTCCTGCGCGAGCCGGGCGGCGGGACCGCCGATGGAGCCCAGGTAGAACCCGCCGTTGGCGGCGCAGGAGTCCGTGACCTGCTTCGAGCGGTTGCCCTTGGCCAGCATCACCAGCGACCCGCCGGCCTCCTGGAACTGCCGCACGTAGGAGTCCATCCGGCCCGCCGTCGTCGGACCGAACGAGCCCGACGCGTACCCCTCGGGCGTCTTGGCCGGCCCGGCGTAGTAGACGGGGTGGTCCTTCAGGTACTGCGGCATCGGCTCGCCCGCCTCCAGCCGCTCCGCGATCTTCGCGTGCGCGATGTCGCGGGCCACCACGAGCGGGCCGGTCAGCGAGACGCGGGTCTTCACCGGCAGCTGCGACAGCGTCGCGCGGATCTCGGACATCGGGCGGGTGAGGTCGATCCGGACGACCTCGTCCGCGCCGGACTCGGCGAGCTGCTCCTCGGTGACGTCCGGCAGGTACCTGGCCGGGTCCCGCTCGAGCTGCTCGAGGTAGACGCCGTTCGCGGTGATCTTCGCCTTGGCCTGGCGGTCCGCGGAGCAGGACACCGCGATCCCGACCGGAAGCGAGGCGCCGTGCCGGGGCAGCCGGACGACGCGGACGTCGTGGCAGAAGTACTTGCCGCCGAACTGCGCGCCGATGCCGAAGTTGCGGGTCAGCTCCTGGACCTGCTGCTCCAGCTCGGGGTCCCGGATCGCGTGCCCGAGCTCCGAGCCCTGGGTCGGCAGGGCGTCAAGATAGCGCGCCGAGGCCAGCTTGGCGACCTTGAGCGTGTACTCCGCGGACATGCCGCCCACGACGATCGCGAGGTGGTACGGCGGGCAGGCCGCCGTGCCGAGCGAGCGCAGCTTCTCGTCGAGGAACGCGGCGAGCCGCTTCGGGTTCAGCAGAGCCTTCGTCTCCTGGTAGAGGAAGGTCTTGTTGGCCGAGCCGCCGCCCTTGGCCATCACCAGGAACTCGTACTTCGGGGTCTGCCCGGGCGCCGCGTAGAGCTCCACCTGCGCCGGCAGGTTCGTGCCGGTGTTCTTCTCCTCCCAGAAGGACAGCGGCGCCATCTGCGAGTACCGGAGGTTGAGCTCGTCGTAGGCCTCGAAGACCCCGCGCGAGACGGCCTCCTCGTCGGCGCCGCCGGTCAGCACCGTCTCGGTCTTCTTGCCGATGACGATCGCGGTGCCGGTGTCCTGGCACATCGGCAGCACGCCGCCCGCGGACACGCACGCGTTGCGCAGCAGGTCGGTGGCGACGAACCGGTCGTTGCCGGAGGCCTCCGGGTCGTCGATGATCGCGCGCAGCTGGGCCAGGTGGGAGGGCCGCAGGTGGTGCTGGATGTCCTTGACGGCCTCGCGGACCAGGCCGGTGATCGTGGTGGGATCGATCTCGAGGAACGTCCGGCCGGGGAACGACGGGGACTCGACGAGCTTCCCGGCGGGAAGGTCGAGCTCGCGGTACTCGGTCGCGTCGTCCCCGAGCGGGAGCACGTCGGTGTGGTGGAACTCGGGCATGGGTGGACGCTACCTCCGGCCCGCGTCCCGACCGGCACGCTGCGGGCGTGATGCTCGCCCCGCGCCGTCGGCCCGGCCCGCCCGTGCCCCCGGCGTCCCTGCGCCGCGACCCGACCCCACCCCGCCCGGTGCGTCCCGGTGTGACCGGAACCTCGCACCGCCGACCGATCCGCTCGCACCGCCCGTCCCGGGCAGCACACCGCACATCGTTCGGCCGCCGTTCATATTCACGCCACCCGAGCGAGGCGTGCGCGTCTTGCTAGCGTCCCGCCGGTGGAGAGCCGCGGCGTACGGGCGCCAGATGACCCGCCGAGACCGCCACCCTCCCCAGCGGGCACGGAGGACCCGCTGGACGCCGCGACCACGGTCCCCGACGGCCTCGCCGTCCGCGGGCGCGTCGTGCGCAATCCGCTGCGGGGCGCTGTCCGCAGCGCCGCCCACCGGGACGGCCTCGCCCTCATCCTCGGCTCCGGCCTCACCTCGGCCGTCGGGCTCGTCTACTGGGTCCTCGCGGCGCGGCTGTTCCCCGCGGACGTCGTCGGCCTGAACCAGGCCGCGCTGTCCGCGGTGATGCTGCTGGGCAGCGTCGCGCACCTGAACATGACCTATGCGCTGCTGCGATTCGTCCCGGTCGCAGGCCGGGCCGCGCGGCGCATGGTGATCGCCGGGTACCTGGCCGCCGGCGCGCTCGCGGCGCTGGTGGGGCTGGGCTTCGCGCTCGGCGCGCGGTGGTGGGCACCGGATCTCGTGGCCGCGGTGGGCCACGAGCGCCTGACGGTGTTCTTCGTGCTCGCGACGCCGGTGTGGGCGCTGTTCACGGTGCAGGACTACGTGCTGACCGGCATCCGGCGCGCGACGGTCGTCCCGCTGGAGAACGGCGTCTTCGCCATGCTCAAGGTCGGGTTGCTGCTGGTCGCGCTGCTCGGCACCGTGACCGGGGCGATCGCGGTCTCGTGGATGGTCGCCACGGCGCTGCTGGTCCTGGTGGTCAACGTCTGGTTGCTCGCCCGCGCGCTGCCGCGGTTCTCCCGCGAGCACGAGGCGGCGGGCGGCGCCATCGAGCGGGTCACGGTCCGCGACTTCGCCGGCTTCGTACGGGCCGACTACGCGGGCGCGATCTTCCAGCAGGCCGCGATGTTCGGCATGCCGGTCCTGGTGCTCGGCCGGCTCGGCCCCGAGGCCAACGGCGCGTACGGGATCGTCTGGCAGATCGCGCAGGCGCTGTTCGTGGTGTCGTCCGGAATGAACCAGTCGATGGTCGCCCATTCCGCGGCCGACGCCGCCTCGGCGGACACCGTCGAGACCGCCCGACGCACGACGATCCGCCGCTCGCTCACCCTCGTCGTGCCCGGCGCGCTGGTCGTCGCGGTGGGCTCGCCGCTGATCCTGGCGGTGTTCGGCACCGGGTACGCGCGGGAGGGCGCCGTCGCGCTCGCGCTCACCGTCCTCGCGGCGGTCCCGTACGCGGTGACCTCGGCGACCGTGAGCGCCGCGCGGGTCCGCCGCCGGGGCGCCGTGCAGTTCGCGGTCCCCGCCGCCGCCGCGGTGCTGGTGATCGGCGGCTCCTGGCTGCTGCTGCCGGTGCTCGGGATCGCCGGTGCCGGGCTGGCGTGGCTGGGCGGGCAGTCGGTGGTGGCCCTGGTGATCCTGCTGGTGACCGCGCGGTGGCTGCCGCCGGTCCTGTCCCGCCGGCTCGACGCGCTGCGCTCGGCCGGGCTGCTGCGGCGCATCGGCGGGGCCGGCACGCTGCTGCACACGGTGCCCGGGGGCGCGGGATGGACGCTGGGGGAGCGGCTGGCGGGCGGCTCGGAGTCGGTCGTGGTGCGGCTCGGGTCCGGCGGGTCCGGGAACGACCCCGCCGCCACCGCCGCGGGCGCCCTGCTCAAGGCCTGCGACACCCCGCGCAGCCGCCGCGGTCTCGCCTGGCAGACCGAGGTGCTCGACCGGCTGCACGCCGACCCGCGGATCGGGCACCTGCACCCGCTGCTGCCCCGGGTGCTGGGGGCGGGCGACGTCGGGCGCAGCCACTGCGTGATCGAGTCGGTGTTGCCGGGGGAGAGCGGCCTCGTCGTGCTGCGCGACCCGGCGCGGACGGCGCGGCTGGTCGACAGCGCGGTGGCGACGATCGGCGAGTTCCACCGGCACACCGGCCAGGTCCGGCCGATCCGGGACGACGACCTGCGCGCCTGGGTCCACGAACCGCTCACCCGGGTGCGGGCGCTGGTGCCGCGGGCCCGGCACGCGGACGTCCGCGCCCTCGGCGAGGGACTCGACGCCGCCCTGCGCGGCCGCCGCGCCGCGATCGGCTGGAGCCACGGCGACTTCGCCCCGGTGAACCTGCTCGCCGACGCCGAGGGCCGGGTCAGCGGGATCGTCGACTGGTGCGAGGCGCGCCCGACCGGGCTGCAGGTGCTCGACGTGGTGGAGGTGCTGGTGGGGTCGGCGCGGCACGTGGCCGGCCGCGAGCTCGGGGCACAGGTGCTGGACTGGCTGGCCGAGACGCCGGCCGAGATCGGCGACCGGATCGCCGGCGCCCAGCGCGGGGCGGACCCGCTCGACACCCATGCGCTGATCGTCCTCGGCTGGCTGCAGCACGTCTCCGAAGTGGCCCGGAAGTCCGCCCGCGCCTCGGCGAACCCGGTGTGGGTACGCCGCAACGTCCGCGCCCCACTGCGCGGGGCGCGCGCCGCGCTCGGCACCCCCGGCGCCCGTGACGTGGTCGGGTGACCGGACCGGCCCCCGTCCGGTCCGGTCACCCCGGGCGACACCGACGGCGCGCCGGAGGACGGCGCCCGCGGTGCGGGTAGGAGGGGGGCACCCACGACCCTCCCGGAACGTCACCGTCCACGTCAAACGTCCGGTCGGCTTCTCCACCCGCACGTCGTAATGTGAGTCACATGCCTCATTCCATTCTCGGGACCGCCGTGCGGCGGATCGAGGACCCCGACCTGATCACCGGAGCCACCACCTACGTCGGCAACGTCGTCGCGGGCCGCACGGACGTGCTGCACGCGGCGTTCGTCCGCTCCCCGCTGGCGCACGCGCACGTCACCGGCATCGACACCTCCGCGGCCGCAGCGGCCGAGGGCGTCGTCGCCGTCTACACCGCCGCGGACCTGGAGCTCCCCGCGCACCACGGGCTGATGGTGCTCAACCCCGACATGCCCCGCCCGCCGCTGGCCACGGACCGGGTCCGGTTCGTGGGCGAGGCCGTGGCCCTGGTCGTCGCCGAGTCGAAGGCCGCCGCGGTCGACGCCGCCGAGCTGGTCGAGGTCGACTACGACCCGCTGCCCGCCGTCGTCGACCCCGAGGCGGCGCTGGCCCCCGACGCCCCGCTGCAGTTCCCCGACGCCGGCTCCAACGTGGCCGGCGGGCTGCGCTCGGCCGAGGGCGCCGCGGTGCTCGACGGCGCCGAGGTCGTCGTCCGGGCCCGGATGGTCAACCAGCGGATCGCGGTGGTGCCCCTGGAGGGCAACGCGATCCTCGTCGACCCGACGGACGCCGACCACGACCTCGTCGTGCACGTCTCCACCCAGATGCCGCATGGCTTCCGGGCCCAGCTCGCCGGTATCTTCGGGCTGGAGGCGGACGCGGTGCGGGTGATCGCGCCCAACGTCGGCGGCGGCTTCGGCGGCAAGGCCGGGATGATCGCCGAGCACACCGCGACGGTCGGCGCCGCGCGGGCGCTGGGCCGCCCGGTCGCCTGGGTCGAGACGCGCTCGGAGAACCTCGTCTCGATGCCGCACGGGCGCGGCCAGGTCGCGTACTACGAGCTCGGGCTCACCCGCGAGGGCCGCATGACCGGCCTGCGCTGCAGGGTCGTCGGCGACGCGGGCGCCTACGCCGGGTTCGGCGGCGCGCTGCCGCTGCACATGACCTACGTGATGGCCCCGGGCGTCTACGACATCCCGAAGGTCGGGTACGACGCCGTCGCCGCGCTGACCAACACCACGCCGATGGGCGCGTTCCGCGGGGCCGGCCGGCCGGAGGCCGCGGCGCACCTCGAGCGGCTGGTCGACATCGCCGCGGCCGAACTCGACCTCGACCCGGTGGAGCTGCGCCGGCGCAACTTCCTCGACCCCTCCGCCTTCCCGCTGACGACCCCGGTCGGGGCCAACTACGACGTGGGCGACTACGACCTGCCGCTGCGCGAGGCCCTGCGGCTGGCCGACTACGAGAAGCTCCGCGAGGAGCAGGCCGCGCGCCGGGAGGCCGGCGACCCGGTGCAGCTGGGCATCGGCGTGTCCGTGTACGTGGAGATCACCGCGGGCGGCGGGGGCAGCGAGTACGGCTCGGTGCGGGTCCACCCGGACGGCACGGCCACCGTGCAGGCGGGGACGTCGGCGCACGGGCAGGGGCACGCGACGTCGTTCGCGATGCTCGTGTCGGACCGGCTCGGCATCCCGATGGAGAAGATCACCTACGAGCAGTCGGACACCGCCAGCGTGCCGCGCGGCGGCGGCACCGGCGGCTCGCGGTCGCTGCAGATGGGCGGCTCCGCGGTCCGGGTCGCGGCCGACGACGTCCTGAAGGAGGCGATCCAGCGGGCGGCGGCGCTGCTCGAGGCCGACCCGGACGACGTCGCGCTCACGGACGGCGGCGAGTTCGGCGTGACGGGTGTCCCGTCGGCCACCGTGACCTGGCAGCAGGTGGCCGCCGAGGGCGAGATCTTCGCCGGCGTCGACGAGCAGCAGGCCGACGCCACCTACCCCTTCGGCGCGCACCTGTCCGTGGTCGAGGTCGACACGGACACCGGTCGGGTCCGGCCGCGGGCGCACATCGCCGTCGACGACTGCGGGCGCGTGCTCAACCCGCTGCTCGTGGAGGGGCAGCAGCACGGCGGGCTGGCGCAGGGCATCGCGCAGGCGCTGTACGAGGAGGTCCTCTACGACCCGGAGGGCAACCCGACCACCGCCACGCTCGCCGACTACCACATCCCCACCGCGGCGGACCTCTTCTCGTTCGAGGCCGTCACCACCGAGACGCCCACCCCGCGCAATGTCCTCGGCGCGAAGGGGATCGGCGAGTCCGCGACGATCGGCTCCACGCCGGCGGTGCAGAACGCGATCGTCGACGCGCTGCGTCCGTACGGGGTCACGCACGTCGACCTGCCGTGCACCCCGGAGCGCATCTGGCGGGCGATCCGGGCCGGCGGCGGGGAGCCGTGGCGAGAGCCCGCGGACGTCTTCGCCGGGCTCCCGGTGCGGGGCGGGGACTCGCAGGACGAGTCCGGGGCGATCTAGGACGCGGCCGTACGGCCGCATGATCCACAGGACGGTTCGGCCGTCCGGGGGTGGGTGCTCCCGGCACCCACCCCCGGGGCTGAAATCGGGCCCGCCGTGGCGCAGACTCTTGCCCGTGACGCGAGGAGCGAGCGTGGAGCGCACGCGATGAGGCTGGCCACCATCCGGACCGCGGCGGGGACGCGCGCGGTCCGCATCGACGCGAGCGGGGCGACCGAGACCGGCGACGCGGACCTGCGGGCCCTGCTGTCCCGCCCGGACTGGGCCGAGCACGCAGCGGCCGCCGCCGGACCCGCGCACGCCGTCGAGGGACTCGACTACGCGCCCCTGGTGCCCTCGCCCGAGAAGATCATCTGCGTCGGGCTGAACTACCGGGACCACGTCCTCGAGATGGGCAACGAGCCGCCCGAGTACCCCACGGTGTTCGCGAAGTACGCGCCCGCGCTCGTCGGCGCCCACGACGAGATCGAGCTGCCCACCGTGTCCGAGCAGGTCGACTACGAGGCCGAGCTGGCCGTGGTGGTCGGGCGGCCGGTGCGCAACGCGGACGAGGCCTCCGCGGCGGCGGCCATCGCCGGCTACACGATCCTCAACGACGTCAGCGTGCGGGACTACCAGAATCGCACCAAGCAGTTCCTGCAGGGCAAGACCTTCGAGCACAGCACCCCGCTGGGCCCCGTGCTCGTCACGCCGGACGAGCTGCCCGAGGGCGGCTGGGCGATCTCCTCGACGCTCGACGGCGAGGTCATGCAGGACTCGACCACGGACCAGCTCGTGTTCGGGGCCGTCGACCTGATCGTCTACCTGTCGGCGATCCTCACCCTCAACCCGGGCGACGTCATCGCCACCGGCACCCCCGGCGGCGTGGGCCACGCGCGCCGGCCCCCGCGATACCTGACGGACGGCGCCGAGCTGGTCACCGCGATCGCGGGCATCGGCGAGTGCCGCAACGTCTGCCGGCTCGCGAAATGACGCGGACGCTGTCGCTGTCGCTGGCGTGGGCCGGCGACGGTGCGGCGCACCTGCGCGGGCTGTTGGACCGGATGGGCGACGACGCCTTCCGGGCCCCGTCCGCGCTGCCCGGCTGGACCCGGGCGCACGTGCTCAGCCACGTCGCCCGCAACGCCGAGGCGATGATCAACCTGCTGCACTGGGCGCGGACGGGGGAGGAGACCCCGGCCTACGCCGACGACGCCCAGCGGGACGCGGACATCGAGGCCGGGTCGCGGCGGGAGCCGTCGGCGATCCGCGAGGACGTGGTCGCGACCTCGGACAGGCTCGCGCAGGTCGTCAAGGCGATGCCCGAGGAGGCGTGGTCGCGCAGCATCCGCAACCGGCAGGGGCAGGAGGTGCCGGCCACGGAGATCGCCTGGATGCGCGCGCGGGAGATGTGGATCCACTCCGTGGACCTCGACGTGGGCGCCTCCTTCGAGGACTTCCCGCAGCCGATGCTGTGCGAGCTCGTCGCCGACGTCGCCGCGAACCTGGCCGCCCGACCCGGGGTGCCGGCGGTGCGGCTGGTCGCGAGCGACCGCAACCAGGTGTGGTCGACGGCGTCCGAGGGCGTGCGACCGGAGGTCTCGGTCGAGGCCCCCGTGGCCGATCTCGCGGCGTGGGTGTCGGGGCGCGGCCGGTCGCGCCGCGTCCGGGCGGTCACGCCCGAGGGCGAGCCGATGCCGGTGCCGGAGCTGCCCGCCTGGCTGTGACCGGACCCGCGCTCAGGGGCGGTCGCGGCGGGTGAGCTCGTCCAGCCTCGCCTGCACCTCCTCGAGCCGGGTGAGGGTCTCGTCCAGGCGGGCGTGCAGCACCGCGATCTCGGCCGAGAGCACGGCGACCGTGCCGGGATCCTCGGCGGGGGCCTCGGGCGGCGCGACCACGGGGGCCGGGGCGGCGGCGTCGTCGCCCAGCCCGGTCGGGCTGCCCTCCAGCACGACCTGCACCCCGCCCGCGAGCTCCGCGAACCGGTCGGGGCGCAGCACCGGGCGATCGGCGGCGCAGTTGCGGCAGACCGGGAGGAGCCGCCGCCAGCCGACGCTGCCCGCGCCGGAGTCGGCCAGTAGCTCGGCGGGGCGGCCGCAGTCGCAGCGGCCGATCCGGACCGTCTTCACCCGTTGGCGGGCGTACCGCAGGCCGCGCTCGTAGCGCCGGTACCGCCCGGACGCCGCGACCTCCAGCAACACCGCGCTGCGGTGGTCCGGCTCGCACGCGAGATCGCGCGCCGCACCGATCTCGTGGAAGCAGTAGAACCCGCAGTCACACCAGCGCGACGGGCAGGCGTGCCGCGAGCCGTGCGCGCAGATGGCGTCGTCCACCGCGCGGTAGACGTGCGCCCTGCCGAGGGTCACGCCGCTGAACCCGCAACTCCCGCCGTCGGCGGCGAGCATCGGGTACGCGAGCTTGAACCCCGGCAGGGGCTCGTCGGAGTGTTCGCGCGGGCTGCGGGCGAAAGGACCGCCCACCGACCCGCCCCGGTCTCAGACCCGGGCGGGACGCTCGGCCGGGGCGTCCTCCGCCAGCGCGGCGGTGACGACCGGGACCGTCTCGTGCGACTGCGGTGCGGGCTCCCGCGTCTCGGCGAGGCGGTCGGCCTCCCGGTCGATCGCGACACCCTCCGCCAGCTTCCTGCCCAACCTCATGACGCCTCCCGGTTGTAGCGGTGAACGCTTGCGTACCAGGCTGATCCTTCGCCGCGGAGTTGTCCAGAGGAGGGCATGACGACCGTGTTTCGCCTCGCCCGGACGGCGGCACCCGGGCGCACGGCGGGGAGGTCCGGGCGGGGCTCTCGCCCGTTCGAGGTGATGTGGTCCGGCGGGCTTTCCTCGGCCGTACTCGCGCGCCCGCGGCCTCGCACACCCGCCGGGCCTTCCCGCACACCCTGGCTGGGCGACACCTGGCGGCCCGTCGGCACACCCGGCCGGCCGTCGGCACACCCGACGGGGGACGGCACACCTGGCGGTGTCGGCACACCCGGCGGTGTCGGCACACCCGGCGAGGCTTCGGCACACCCCTCGTGACCCGGTGCCACACCCGGAGCGTGCGCGGCACACCCCGTCGACGGGCGGTGGGCCGCTCGACCGGGTGTGTCGCCGGGGTGCAGGGGCCGGGCCGCCGCACTGCCGGAAGTCGGCCGGATCGGCGCCCCTGACCCGAGGCGGAGGCAGGTTGCTCGGGAGGCGCGGGCCGGAGCGCGCACACCCGTCGAGGCGTCGCGCGGGTCGTCGACGGGGTGTGTCGAGGAGCGGGTGGGTGTGGGACCGGGCAGGAGCGGGTGTGGCGCGCCGGGTCGGTGTGCGGCCCGCCGGCGTGTCCCGCGGGGCGGTAGAGCAGGTCGGGCCGCCGGGCTGTCCGGCAGGACGGAAAGAGCAGGTCGGCCCGCCGTGTGTCCGGCAGGGCGGAAGAGCAGGTCAGCAGGGGTCGGGGCGGGTGTAGCAGGGGAGGTCGGGTTCGGCGGGGAGGACGGGTGCCTCGGCGGCGGCCCGTGCCACTGCCCGGTCGACGGCGGCGGTGCCCTGCCGCAGCTCGGCCGCGGTGATGCCCGTGGCCTGGGTCCGCCGGCAGGTGGCGGCCGGGACCCGGGCGGCGTCGGCCGGGCCCGGGTTCTCCAGCGCGTCGACGACGAGGGCGAAGGAGGCGGCGTCGGACAGGCCGAGCGGACCGTGCGCGACCCTCCTGCCGGGACACACCTCCTGCACGGCGATCGCCCCGTTGCCGGCGACGGCCCCGCCACCCGGTTCGGCCGGCAGCGCCGACGCCTGCGGGACGGGGGTGACGACGGTGTCCCCGCTCGACACCACCACGGTGTAGTCGATCCCGGCGAACGTGCGCCGCCCGGAGTTGAGCGCCTCCTCGAACCGCGAGCCGCTCGACTGCTGCCAGTGGGCCGCCGAGCACCCCTGCGCGCACCCGTCGCGGAGGGCGTCCGAGCCGGCGTTGGTGGGGCCGAGGGCGACGAGGTCGGAGACGTGGTCGCGGACGTCGGGCCAGAACCGCAGCGCCCAGCGCGGCACCATCCCGCCCTGGCTGTGCCCGACGACCGCCACCTTCCGCCCGGTCCGCTCGGCGATCGTGCGGATCGCGTGCACCACGTACTCCGCGCGCCGGGCGACGTCGCCGGTGTTGGCCTCGGGCGCGGTGGACAGGCAGGTCGGGAAGCCCTCCGCGGCGAGCAGCGGCCGCAGCCCCCAGCGGAAGGCGGTGTCGGGGTCGGCACCGGTCCCGGAGAGCAGGAGGACGGTGTCGCGGCCGGCCCGCCCGCCGGCGCAGACGAGGCTCGCGGCGAGGTCGGCGGCGGGGACGGACAGCGCCGGACCGGGCCGGTCGACCGGGGCCCAGCCCGGGTCGGCCGGCACCTCCACCCGTGTGGCACCCGGTTCGGCGGGCGTGCGCAGCGAGGCCCCGCTCACCGCGGTGTAGAGCCCGAACACCAGGCCGACGGCGACGACGACGGCCGCCGCGGCCCGCAGGCCGGACCCGCGGGGCGCAGGAGGCGCGGGAGGCTCGGGAGGCTCGGGAGGCACGGGAGGCATAGAGGGCAGAGTGCGCACGAGCGGCTCCGTCCGGCCGGCGAGGACTCGGGAACACGGGCTTGCGGTACGACCGGGTTACGACAGCACCCGGTGCTCCGGCGCACAAGTCGGCCGGTCCGACCGTAGGGTGCGCGCGTGACCCGCCCCGCGAGCGGCCCGGTGGACCCGGCCCACACCCCGGTCCCGGACGGCGCACGAGGCCCGGCCGGGAACAGGGGCCTCGACCGGGGCGGCGGCCCGAACCACACCGCGGTCCCGGACTTCGCCGCCGTCCGCGCCGAGTTCGGCCTCCCCGCCGACGGCAGGGTGTTCCCGCCCGCGGTGCTCGCGGAGGCCGAGCGCGCCGCGGCCGCGGGCCCGCACGGCCCCCGGGTCGACGCCACGGACGTCCCGCTGGTGACCATCGACCCGCCCGGCTCCAGGGACCTGGACCAGGCGGTCGGCATCACCCGGACGCCGCGCGGCTTCACCGTGCACTACGCCATCGCCGACCTCGGCGCCGTCGTCGAGCCCGGCGGGGCGCTCGACGCGGAGGTCCGCCGCCGCGGCCAGACGCTCTACCTGCCCGACGGCGCGGTCCCGCTGCACCCGCCGGTCCTGTCCGAGGACGCCGCGAGCCTGCTCCCCGACGGCCCCCGCGCGGCCGTGCTCTGGCGGATCGATCTCGACGACGAGGGCGCCGTCCGCGGCGCCGACGTCCGGCGGGCGCTCGTGCGCTCGCTGGCCCGGCTGGACTACGCCGGGGTGCAGGCCTCGATCGACGCGGGTGTCCCGCACCCGGCGATCGCCGCGCTCGCCGAGCTCGGGCCGCTGCGGCGCGCCCGGGCCGTGGCGCGCGGGGCGATCGAGTTGGAGCTGCCGGAGCAGGAGGTGGTGCGCACCGGTGGGACGTGGACCGTCCGGGTGCGCCGCCGGACGCCGGTCGAGGACTGGAACGCGGAGATCTCGCTGCTCACCGGGCAGGTCGCGGCCGGGATGATGCTCGACGCGGGGGTCGGGCTGCTGCGCACCCTGCCCGCACCGGACCCCGAGGCGGTCGCCGCGCTGCGGGCGGCCGCGCTGGAGCTGGGCCTGGAGTGGTCGGAGGGCGAGTCACCCGCCCGGGCGCTCGCCGCCCTCCCGCGCCCGGCCGGTGGGGCCGATCCGACCGATCCGCGCGCGCTGGCGGTCCGGCGGGCCGCCACCACGTTGCTGCGCGGCGCCGCCTACGCGGCCTTCGGCCCCGGGACACCCCCGCCCGAGAATCCCGGTCACGGCGGGATCGGCGCCCCGTACGCGCACGTCACGGCGCCCCTGCGGCGGTTGGTCGACCGGTTCGGCAGCGAGGTCTGCCTGGCGCTCGCGGCCGGGCGGGAGGTGCCGGACTGGCTGGCCGAGGCGCTCCCGGCCCTGCCGGGCCTGATGAGCGCGTCGGACACCCTCGCCGCGCGCGTCGACCGGGCCTGCACGGACCGCACGGAGGCCGCGCTGCTGGCCGGCCGGGTGGGGGAGGAGTTCGAGGTCGTGGTGCTGCGCCGCGAGCCCGGTGAGGTCTTCCTCGCCGACCCGCCCGTCCTCGCGCGCTGCGAAGGTGTCGGCGAGCCCGGGGCCACCGTCCGGGCCCGGCTCGTCGAGGCCGATCCCGCCACCGGGCGGGTCAGGTTCGGCTTACCTGGCTGACGCCGACGGCTCAAGCCCGGACGAGTGTCCGCACGAACACGCAGCGCGACCGGCCCCCGCACGACTAGCGTCGTCCGCCGGCACGAACTGGGGCGGAGGTCGACGGTGGCGCAGGTCAGGTACGGGATCGAGCACGAGGTGGCGTTCCGCCGCGCCGACGGCGCGTTCGCGGACTTCACGAACACGGCCTTCGACGAGCTGCAGGGGATCGTCGACGCCCTGCCCGAGGACCCCGCCGACTACCCCGACCTGCGGATCGGGGACCAGGGCATCAAGCGCAAGCGGTGGTACGTCGAGGGCTTCGAGCGCTTCGACGAGTCCGGTGCGCTGGTCCGCTGCGACCCCAAGGGCGTCGAGATCCGCACCCGGATCCACGACTCGGTCGAGGCGGCCGTGCGCGCACTCGCCGACGACCTCGCGGCGCTGGAGCGGGAGGCGCGGTCGCGCGGGCTGGAGCCTTACCCGATCGGGTTCAACCCGGTCCGGTCGAGCTACCCGATCGTCCCCGCGCTCAACGCCTGGGAGCGTGCCCACCGCACGGCCTCCCCCGAGGAGCGGACCGCGCACCTGCACATGGTCACGCACGGGCCCGATCTCAACCTGTCCGTCGCGGGGCTGAACGGCGCGGCGCTGGTCGACGCCGGCGCCAAGCTCACCCACTACAGCCCGTGGCTGGTCCCGCTCGCCTTCTCCTCGCCCTTCCGCGACGGCGCGCCCTGGGGCGGGCTCTCGGCGCGCACCGCCGTGCGCACCGGTCTGCGGCCCGCGGCGATGGTGTTCCTGGAGCCGGGCTCGCCGCACGCGTTCGCCTCCGATCCCTCCCTCACCCAGCCCGCGCGGTTGGCGGCGGAGGTCGGGCGCATCGAGTTCAAGGCGTTCGACGCCTGCCCGGACCCGGAGCTGTACGGCGAGTTGCTCAGCCTGCTCACCGGCCTGGTGCTCGACGACTCGCTGCCCGGCCGCCGCCGCACACCCGACGCGGCGCTGCACCGGCACGTCGCCGTGGAGGGGCTGGCGGACCCGGAGACGCACGCGGCCACCGGCGCCCTGCTCGACGCGGCCGAGCGCGCGCTGTCGGACCGGCCGGCGGACCTGGCCCGGCTCGGGTCGCTGCGGGAGCGGTGGCGGGCGCGCGAGTGCCCGGCGACCGCAATGCTCGCCCGGCACGCCCTCCTGAGCTGATCCCGGGCTGTGCGCGGGCGGCCCGCCCCTCCCGGCCCGAGCGGGCGAACAGAGTACCGCCGGACCCGCCGATCGGCCGAGGACTCCGCTATCGTCCTCGGCGACGCGCCCGTCGAGGGAGGTACCCCGGGCATGACGGTGACGACCGGTCCGAGCGCGAGCCGCGCGGAGGAACGCGAGCTGGCCCTGGACGCGCTCGGGGTCCGACCGGAGGGTCGTGAGGGGCGGTTCGACCGGATCACGCGGCTCGCGCAGAAGCTCTTCGGCGTCGAGATCGCGGCCGTCACCGTCGTCGACGCCGACACCCAGTGGATCAAGTCCGTGCAGGGCATCGACATCCCGTACGTCCCGCTCGAGGACACCTTCTGCAGGGTCACGCTCACGGCCGTCGAGCAGCAGACGGTGATCGAGGACGCGCGGGCGGACGGGCGTTTCGCCGACAGCCCGTTCGTGCGGGGCGATCCGCACGTCCGCTTCTACGCCGGCCACCCCCTGACGACCTCCTCGGGGATCCGGGTCGGGACGCTGTGCCTGATCGACCCGGCGCCGCGCCGCTTCGGCCACGCCGAGCGGACGTTGCTGGCGGAGCTCGCCGACTGGGCGGGGACGGTGCTGCGGCGCACGTCCGAGATGGAGCGTGCGGCGCAGGTGCAGCGGGCCCTGCTCCCGCAGAGCGGGTCGATCACCGTGCCCGGGTACGAGGTCGTCGGCGCGTGCGTCCCGGCTCGTGCGGTCGGGGGTGACCTGCTCGACTGGTACCGGGTCGGCGACGACGACTCCGACCTGGCGATCACCCTGGGCGACGTGATGGGCAAGGGGATCGGGGCGGCCCTGCTGATGGCGACGGTGCGCTCGGCCCTGCGCACGGCCGGGCGGGAGCTGCCGCCCGGTGAGGCGGTCCGCGAGGCGGCGCTCGCCCTCGAGGCCGATCTGGAGGGCACGGGGACGCTCGTGACGCTGTGCCAGGCACGGCTCACGCCGGCGACGGGGCGGCTGGTCTGGTCAGACGCCGGGCACGGCCTGCTGCTGCTGGTCCGGGCCGACGGCACCGTCACCCGGGCCCCCGCGGGCGGGCTCCCGCTCGGCACGCTCCCCGACGACCGGTGGCCCGAGCACGAGGTCCATCTGGCGCCCGGCGACGCCGTCGTGGCCTTCAGCGACGGCCTGCTGGACCTGTACCCCACACTCGACGCCGCCTTCGCGGACGTGGCTCGTCAGGTCCGTTCGGCCCCCGCCGCCATCGGTGATCACGTGAGCCGCACGGCAGAGCGCGTGCGCGACCTCGCCGCGGCCGACGACGTCACGATGGTGGTCGTCCGACGGTGTCCGTGATCGCCCGCAGCCTGCGCTACCCGGGGACCCCGCCGTGCCTGGACGTGGTGCAGGACGCACTCGGCCGGCTCTGGGCCGACGCCCCCGGCGTCGCCGAGACCGACCGGATGCTGTTCGAGACGGCGTTGATCGAGATCGTCGGCAACCTCGTCGAGCACGCGCGGCGGGCCGACGGCCGGCCGGTCGACGTGGAGATGCAGATCCTGGTGCACCCGGACCGGATCGAGGCGCTCCTCGAGGACAACGGCGGTGCACCGCCGGTCGATCCCGCCGATGCCGCCCTGCCGGCGGACGAGCTCGCCGAGAGCGGTCGGGGTCTGGCGCTCGCCGCGGCGGTGGCCGACCTCGGGCACGTCCGCTTCGAGGGCGGCAACCGCTGGACCGTCGTCCGGCACCGTGGCGCGGCCTGACGGTCCCGGTCGACGGGCCCGGCCCGCCGCGGCGGCGTCACGTCTCGCCGAACGCCCCCCGGACGCTGGCCGCGGGACGCAGGACCCGGTCGAGGTTCGTGAGCTGCAGAACGGTCCGCACCTGGTCCGTCGGCCGGGCGATCCGGAGGTCACCGCCGGCCTGGCGCGCGGTCTTGAGCCCCGCGACCAGCGCCCCGAGGCCCGACGAGTCGATGAAGTCGGTGGCCGCGAGGTCGACGACGATGCGCACGCGGCCGCCCCCGACGAGCTCGCCGACGAGGTTCTTCAACCCCGCGGTCGACACCATAGTCAGCCTGCCCTGCGGCGTGACGACGGTCGTGGAGTCGTCGAGGTGCTCGGTACCGAAGTTCATGTCCATCACGCCTTCACGTCGTCGGGGCGGGTCTTCTCGTCCTCGGGGCCGGTGTAGGTCGCCGCCGTGATCACGACGGAGAGGATGACCAGGTCGAACACGACCCACACGAGGTTCACGCCGAGGCTCAGCAGGTCGAACCCGGCCGCGCCCAGCAGGTAGCGGACCGTCCCGACCACGGCGGCCAGCGCCAGCAGGGCCATCGCCGTGAGCTGGGGCCAGACCAGCCGCCACGGCGGCCGGGCGCGTTCCTGCCTGGTCTTCGGGGTCACGACGAACCCGAGCGGGCGCCGGAACCACACGTTGGCGCAGGCCGTCCACGCCGCACGGATCCACAGCGGGAACAGCGCCAGGCTGTACTGGGCGCCGCGCCAGGTCCGCTTCCCGTAGCCGATGACCAGGAACAGCAGCTGGTTGACGACCAGGTAGGGGATCAGCCGGACCAGGAACTCCGGGCCGTAGCTGACGACCGGCCGCACGTCGAAGCACAGGAAGAACACGGGGGCGGCGAGGTAGGCCAGGGCGAAGAAGCCGCTCAGGTAGCTCCACATCGTGGCGAAGTACATGAGGCGCTGGCCCGCGGAGAGCCCCTTCTGCACGAGCGGGTTCTCCTTGAGCATCACCTGGAGGGTGCCCTGGGCCCAGCGCAGCCGCTGCTGCAGCATCGTGCCCAGGTCTTCCGGGGCGAGGCCGTGAGCCAGGTTCTCGTGGTGGTAGACGCTCTTCCAACCCATGCCGTGCAGGCGCATCGCCGTGGCCATGTCCTCGGTGACGGACAGGGTCGCCATGGGCATGATCGGCTGGGCCTCGTCGGAGCGGCTGACGTCCACGGCGTCCACCAGCGTCCGTACCGAGGCCAGCGCGGTCAGCGGGGACATCTCCCGGTCCGACAACCGGGACAGGGCCGTCTCGTCGAGCAGGGGGAGCGGGGGCCGGGCGTGTGGTCCGGCCGCCTCCAGCTCGCCGAGCTCCTCCAGGTCACGGGTCAGGGCGGCGACGTCGGCCTCGACGAGACTGCGCGACGCCTCGTCGACGCGTTGGCGGAAACGGTAGGTGACCTCCGACAACGACGAGCGGCGGGACCGCATCTCGGTGCGCGCCAGCCCGACCGCCGTCCGTACCCGTTCCAGCGCGGCGTGCACCTCGGGGCCCTGGTCGCGGGCCTCACGCCCGGCCCGGGCGAGCAGCGTGTCGGCGGTCCGGAGCACCTGCGTGACGCTGCGCTCGACCTGCTCGACGTATCCGGCGAGGCCGAGCTGCATGAGGGCCTCGCGGCGCAGCACGGCGTTGGAGCCGCAGAAGAAGGCCGCGTTCCAGCCGTCCTTGCCCTTCTGGATGGGCCCGTAGAAGAGCGGCGCCTGACTGCCGAGCGGGTCGGCCGCCGTGACGTTGGTGAAGAACTGCGGCGTCTGCACGACGGCGACCGCCGGGTCGCGGAAGCAGCCCAGGACCCGGTCGAGGATCTCGGGCTCCGGGATCTGGTCCGCGTCGAGGATCAGCAGGAACTCGCCCTCGGTGTTCATCAGGGCGTTGTTCAGGTTCCCCGCCTTGGCGTGCCGGGGCATGTTCGCCCAGCTCGCGTCCCGGGTGATGTACCCGACGCCGGCCTCGGCGGCGGCCGCGGCCATCTCGGGGCGGGCCCCGTCGTCCAGGATCCACGTGCGGTGGGGGAACCGGATGTCCCGCGCCGCCCGGGCGGTGGTCATGACGAGGTCGACCGGCTCGTTGTAGGTGGTCACGAAGACGTCCACCGTCGCGTCCGGGTCGGGCGGCGGCGGCTCGCCGCGTTCCTTGATCCGCCACATGGTGATGCCGAACAGGAACGCGTCGACGAGGCTGTAGGTCTCCGCGAGGATCAGCGGGACGGCGATCCACCAGACGTTCCAGTTGACGGACTCGAACCAGCGCCAGACCACGTAGTTCAGGCCGAGGGAGAGCGCCAGGATCACCAGGACGCGGACGACGACGCGGTGGGCCGACCTCGGTGCCCGGTGACCGCGCGAGGCGAGGGCCCGTCCGGTCATCGGCGGCTGCCGTACGGCGCGTGCCGGACTTCGCTCATGCCAGGAGAGGATAGGGAGATGAGCCGTTCGGGGCACGTCGGCAGACCGGAACGACGCAGGCGCGTCCCCAGGTCAGGGGTCGTGCTCACCCTCGGTGGTGGTGTGCTCGGGTTGCTGTTGCTCGCCGCGGCGGCCCCGGGGCCCGCTCCGCTCGCGGTCGGCGTCGCGAGCGGCGACCGGGCGGGCGTCACCGAGTTCTCGCGGAGCGCGGGGCTGCCTCCGGCGATCGAGGTCTGGTACGCCGCCTGGGCCGGCGAGCCCGCCTTCGACTCCGCGCGTGCCGACGCCGCGATCGCGGACGGGGCGCTGCCGATGGTCACGTGGGAACCGTGGGACCCGGCGGCGGGCGCGATGCAGCCGGAGTACGCCCCCGCCCGGATCGCGGCGGGGGCGCACGACGCCTACATCGCCTCGTTCGCGCGGCAGGTGCGGGACTGGGGCGGCACGGTGGCGCTGCGCTTCGCGCACGAGGCCGACGCCCCGCACTACCCGTGGGGCGTCGGGGTCGGCGGCACCACGCCGGCCGATCTCGTGGCCGCCTGGCGGCACGTGCACCGGGTGTTCCGGTCCCAGGGCGCCGACGTCGTCTGGGTGTGGTGCGTGAACGTGCACTCCGCCGGGACGGCCGAGTACGGGCCGCTCTACCCGGGTGACGACGTGGTCGACTGGCTCGCCGTCGACGGCTACAACGGGGGCGACGCGGTCGCCTGGGGCGGGTGGCGGTCCCCCTCGGAGGTGTTCGGCGAGAGCCTCGCCGACCTCCGGGCGCTGTCGGACCACCCGATCGTGATCACGGAGACGGCCAGCGCCGAGGAGGGCGGCGACAAGGCGGAGTGGATCCGCGGGCTGTTCGCCCTGGCCGCGCAGGAGCGGGTCCGCGGCCTCGTGTGGTTCCAGGAGGACAAGGAGGCGGACTGGCGGATCTCGAGCTCGCCGGAGTCGGCGGCGGCCTTCCGCGCGCAGGCGGCCGTCTCCGCCCCGCCGCCGGTGCCGGCCCGGTTCACACGAGGAAAGTGAGCCCGCGCGTGGCCCGGGCGGTCCGGCGCGCCGCCCTCAGGACCCTTCGGGGAGGCGCCGGGTGGCGACCACGGTGACGTCGTCGGTCATCGGGCGGTGCCGGCTCCGCTCGACCACGGCGTCGACGAACGCGGCCGGGCTGCCCGCGGACCGGGCGAGCCCGCTGATCTCGTCGAGGGCCGCGAGGGTGCCGTCGTAGAGGTCGAGCAGGCCGTCGCTGAACGCCACGAGGACGTCGCCCGGCTCGAGGACGGTGGTGTGCTCGGCCCAGCTGTCGCCGGGCAGGGTGCCGAGGGGGAGCCCGCCCGCACGGGACCGCTCGGTGGTTCCGTCCGCGCGCAGCACCAGTTGCAGGCCGTGGCCGGCGTCCGCCCACTCGAGCAGTCCCGTCGCGGGGTCGAGGCGGGCGTGCAGCAGCGTCACCAGCGACTCGGTGAGCCGGAGATCCTCCTCCAGGGCGGCGGCGGCGATCCCGAGAGCCTCGGCGGGCGGGTGGCGCCGCCCCGCGGTGTGCAGCGCGGTCTTCACGGTCGCCGCCACTAGCCCGGCCGCCAGCCCCTTGCCCATGACGTCGGCGATGGTCATGACCAGGCGGCCGTCGGGCTGGGCCTGCCAGTCGACGAAGTCGCCACCGACGGAGCGGGCGGGCCGGCAGGACGCGGCGAACTCCCATCCCGGTGCCGACGGAGCCGACCGGGGCAGGAGGTTGCGCTGGATCTCGGCGGCGTGCTCGAGCTCGGTGTCGTGATCGAGCTCCTGCTCGAGCGCCTCCGCCAGCTCGGCCAGCGCGGCCCGCTGCTCGGGGCCGAAGGGCTGCGGCCGGGTGTCGAGCAGGCACAGCGTGCCGACCCGCTCGCCGGCGGCGTGCAGCGTCCGGCCCGCGTAGAAGCGGACCCCCAGATCGCTGAACGCCGGGTGGCCACCGAACCGGTGATCGTGGGCGAGGTCCTCCACGACCAGGTCCCCGGAACGCCGGACGGTGTGGTCGCACATCGACTTCTCCCGTGGCAGGGAGGTCAGCGCATGGCCCTGACGGGACGTGAACCACTGCCGGTTCTCGTCGATCAGCGACACCCCCACCATCGCGACGCCGAACAGCCGCTGGGCGAGCCGGGTGATGCGGTCGAAGCGCTCGTCGCGCACCTCGGGCCGGACCCCGAGGCTCTCCACGGCGCGTACCCGGGCGAGCTCCGCGGCGTCGGGCCGGGCCGGGGCGCCGGGCTCCGGGAGCTCACCCGGCGGCCGGGTCGTGCCGATCTCGGCCATGTCCTCCTCCGGGCGCCGGCGTGCGTCGTCCTGCGACGGTACGCACACCGGCGCTCGCGGGCGCGCCGAGGTGGCGAGGCCTCAGTGGTAGGTGTGCGCCTCGTCCGGGTAGGCGCCGCCGCGGACGTCCTCGGCGTAGGCGCGGGCGGCCTCGAGGAGGAGGCCGCCGAGGTCCGCGTAGGGCTTGACGAAGCGCGGCTTGCGGCCCCGGTTCATCCCCGCCATGTCGGACCAGACGAGCACCTGCGCGTCGCAGTCCGGGCCGGCGCCGATCCCGATCGTCGGGATGGTGAGCTCCGCGGTGACCCGCTTGGCGACCTCGCCCGGCACCATCTCCAGCACGACCGCGAACGCGCCCGCCTCCTGCAGGGCGAGGGCGTCGTCGACCAGCCGCTGCTCGGCGGACTGGCCGCGGCCCTGGATCCGGAACCCGCCCAGCGCGTGCTCGCTCTGCGGGGTGAAGCCCAGGTGGGCCATGACCGGGATGCCGGCTGCGGTGAGCGCCTCGACCTGCGGGGCGTAGCGGGCGCCGCCCTCGAGCTTGACGGCGTGCGCGCCGCCCTCCTTCATGAACCGGAACCCGGTCTCGAGGGCCTGCGCGGGGGAGATCTGGTAGCTGCCGAACGGCAGGTCGGCCACGACGAGGGCGTGCCGCGCACCCCGGACGACCGCCTTCACCAGCGGCATCAGCTCGTCGACGGTGACGGGGAGGGTGTTGTCGTAGCCGAAGACGTTGTTGCCCGCGGAGTCGCCGACGAGCAGGACCGGGATGCCGGCCTCGTCGAAGATCTCCGCGGAGTAGACGTCGTAGGCGGTGAGCATCGGCCAGCGCTCGCCGCGGCGCTTCATCTCGGCGAGGTGGTGCACCCGGGTGCGCTTCTGCGGGGCGGCGCCGCGGTAGGGCGCCTGCACCTCGCCGGTCGCGGGGGTGCCGCCGGTCGCGGGCGTGGCTGTGGTGTCGCGGGACATCGTCGTCCGTCCTCCCTCGAGGCCTGCGCGGCAGGTCCCCGGGTCGTCTGGGTCGTCCAGGTCTGGCGGGACGAGCCTGTCACCCGCGCGCGGCCGCACGCACGGTTCGGCGACGCACCTCACACGGTGGTGTGCCCGGCACGCCGGCGCCGCTCGTCGCACCCCGGGTGGCGCGTCGCGCCCGCGCTGTCATGCTGGCGCGGTGCTTGGCTCCGTGTCGTCGCGCCGTCGCTCCCCGTTCACGGCCGCCCGGGCCCTGACCGCGCTGGTCGCGGTCCTGGCCTGTGTCGCGCTCGCCGCCTGCTCCGGCGCGGCCACGCCGGCCCCGGCGGCGGCCACCGCCACCCCGGCGGGTGATCCCGCGCAGGATCCGGCCCTGGCCCGCTTCTACTCGCAGGAGCTCCGGTGGGGGCCCTGCAACGACTACGCGGCCTCCCCGGACGTCGCGCCGAGCTACGCCGACCCGCGCTACCAGTGCGCCAAGCTCGAGGTCCCGCTCGACTACGCGCAGCCGGACGGCCGGACGGTGAAGGTCGCCGTCATGCGGTCGGCGGCGACCGACCAGGCCAACCGGATCGGGTCGCTGCTGCTCAACCCCGGCGGCCCCGGCGTCTCGGGCACCCAGCTCGTGCCCGCCACCGTGAAGTCCACCGCGAACTCGCCGGTCCAGGCCCGCTTCGACCTCGTCGGGTTCGACCCGCGCGGGGTCGGGGTCAGCGAGCCGGCCATCGACTGCCTGACGGACGCCGAGCAGGACCAGTACCGGGCCACGGTCTACGCCGACCCGTCCCCGGCCGGGGTGGCCGCGCTGGAGGCGCACAACAAGGAGTACGCGGACCGCTGCACCGCGCGCATGGGCGTGGACGTGCTCGCCCACCTGGGCACCCGCGAGGTCGTCCGGGACCTCGACGTGCTGCGCGCGGCCCTCGGCGACGAGAAGCTGACCTACTACGGCTACTCCTACGGGACGTCGATCGGCTCGACCTACGCCGAGGCCTTCCCGACCCGGGTCCGCGCGATGGTGCTCGACGGCGCCGTCGACCCCACCCAGGACACGGTCGAGACCAACATCGACCAGAGCGCGGGCTTCCAGCAGGCCTTCGACGCCTACGGCGCCTGGTGCGCGAGCCAGCCGAACTGCCCGCTCGGGACCGACCCGAACGCCACCACGACGACCTGGCAGAAGATCGCGCAGCCGCTGATCGACAACCCCGCGCGCACCTCCGACCCGAACCGCACGCTGTCCTTCTCCGACGCGATCACCGGCGTGCAGCAGGCGCTCTACCTGCGCTCGCTGTGGCCGGCGCTGTCGCTGGGCATCTCCCGGCTCGCCGCGGGCGACGGCTCGGTCCTGCTGACCCTGGCCGACTTCTACTACAAGCGCACGGACGGGAAGTACGACAACTCGCTCGAGGCGTTCCAGGCCATCATCTGCATGGACAACGTGCGCATCACCGATCCCGCGCAGGTCGCGAAGCTCAACGAGGGCGTGGTCGGCGCGGCGCCGTTCACCGCCACCGGCCGCGGCGCGGTCAACGCGAAGGACCCGTGCGCGTTCTGGCCCGTCCCGCCGACGCTGGAGCCGCACCGGCCGCAGGCCCCGGGGCTCCCGCCGGTCGTCGTCGTGTCGGTCACGGGGGACCCGGCCACGCCGTACCAGGCGGGCGTCGACCTGGCCGAGGACCTGAACGGGCGGCTGCTGAAGGTCGAGGGCAACCAGCACACCGCCGGCTACCAGGGCAACGCCTGCATCGACGACAAGCTCACCGCGTACCTGGTCGACGGCACGCTCCCGGACGAGGGCGCCGAGTGCGTGCTGCCCGCCCAGTAGCCGTCACCCGTTCGCGCACCGGCGTCCCACACCCTGAGCAGCCACGAAACATCGGCGTAACACGACATTCCTAGCCTGACGGGCATGGACCGCCAGCAGGAATTCGTGCTGCGCACACTCGAGGAACGCGACATCCGCTTCGTGCGGCTGTGGTTCACCGACGTGCTCGGCTATCTCAAGTCGGTGGCGGTGGCCCCCGCCGAGCTCGAGGGGGCGTTCGCGGAGGGCATCGGGTTCGACGGCTCGGCGATCGAGGGCTTCGCCCGGGTCTACGAGTCGGACATGGTCGCCCGCCCCGATCCCTCCACCTTCCAGGTGCTGCCCTGGGAGACCGCCAACGGCGAGCACTACTCGGCGCGCATGTTCTGCGACATCGCCATGCCGGACGGCTCGCCCTCGTGGGCCGATCCGCGGCACGTGCTGCGGCGCGCCCTGTCCAAGGCCGGGGAGGCCGGCTTCACCTGCTACGTCCACCCCGAGATCGAGTTCTACCTGCTGCGCGACCTGCCGTCGGACGGCTCACCGCCGGTCGCCGCGGACTCCGGCGGCTACTTCGACCAGGCCAGCCACGACGTGGCGCCGCACTTCCGGCGCAACGCCATCGAGACGCTCGAGTCGATGGGCATCTCGGTCGAGTTCAGCCACCACGAGGGCGGGCCGGGCCAGCAGGAGATCGACCTGCGCTACGCCGACGCGCTCACCATGGCCGACAACATCATGACCTTCCGGTACGTGGTGAAGGAGGTGGCGCTGACCCAGGGCGTGCGGGCCTCGTTCATGCCCAAGCCCTTCACCGACCACCCCGGGTCGGCCATGCACACCCACTTCTCGCTCTTCGAGGGCGACCGCAACGCCTTCCACGACCCGGACGACCCGTACGAGCTGTCCGAGACCGGCAAGGCGTTCGTCGCCGGGGTGCTGCGGCACGCGCGCGAGATGAGCGCCGTGACCAACCAGTGGGTCAACTCCTACAAGCGGCTGATCACCGGCGGCGAGGCGCCCACGGCCGTGTCGTGGGGGCACGCGAACCGCTCCGCGCTGGTCCGGGTGCCGATGTACTCGCCGGGCAAGTCGTCGACCCGCCGGGTGGAGATCCGCACGCTGGACTCGGCGTGCAACCCCTATCTCGCGTTCGCCGTGATCCTCGGGGCCGGGCTGCAGGGCGTGCAGAAGGGCTACGAGCTGCCCGCCGCCACCGAGGACGACGTCTGGTCGCTCACCGACACCGAGCGCCGTGCCCTGGGCTACGAGGCGCTGCCGCAGAACCTCACCGAGGCCCTCGGCGCGATGGAGCACTCGGAGCTGGTCGCGGAGATCCTCGGCGAGCACGTGTTCGACTTCTTCCTGCGCAACAAGCGGGCGGAGTGGGACAACTACCGGCGCAACGTCACGCCGTACGAGCTGGCGACCTACCTGCCCGTCCTGTGACGGACGAGGTCGTCCGGCTCGAGCGGTACTCCGGGCCGTGGGAGCCGGACGACCCGGACGCCAACTTCAAGGCCGAGGTGGCCGACTACGGCCGCCTCGACCCGCTGCACACCCTCGCCGGGCTCAGCGCGCACACCGGCATCCCGGTCGGCGCGCTGGTCCGCTACGTCCTCGCCCGCTTCGCCACGACGGGGTCCGGCGGGCTCCTCGAGCTCGGCCCCACGATGGTGGAGCGGCTGCGCGAGCCCGTCCGCCGCGCCGAGGCGGAGGGGACGGACGAGGCCCGGCTGGCGGCCTACCGCGAGCTCGCCGCGCTGCTCGGCTGGCTGGGCGCGCCCCTCGACGACCCGGAGCTCTACCCCGGCCCGTGAGGACCGCCGCGACGGACCCGTGAGGCATCCCGTGGCGGGGCCCGGCACGGCGCGGCACCATGACCGTCATCGGGCGGACATAGGGCAGGATGGCTGGACGTGGCGGATCGCACGCGGACCTCGCTGGCCCGGCTCGGCCTGACCGAGCCCTGGGCGGAGCAGACCCTCGCCGAGCTCGGCTGGTGGGCCGAGGACCGGCCCGTCGAGGGCGCCGAGCCGATCATGTGGGCGCTGGCCCGCTCGCCCGATCCCGACCTCGCGCTGCGGCAGGTGGAGCGCTTCGCGAAGGCCGCCGGGGACTGGAAGACCGTCGACGCCGCGCTGCGGACGGACATCGGGCTGCGCGGGCGGATGCTCGCGCTGCTCGGCGCCTCCACCGCCCTGGGCGACCATCTCATCACCCATCCGGACCGCTGGCGGCTGCTCGCCGACGGCCCGGAGCGCGACGGCCCGCCGCCGGACCTCGCCCGGCGTGCCGCGTACCTGCTCCGCGCCGTCGGCGCCGATCCGGATGCGCCGGCGTCGGGCGGACCGGGAGGGGCGCGCGCCCAGCTCACCGGCGCCGCCGCGATCACCGCGCTGCGCACGGCCTACCGCGACGAGCTGCTCGGGCTCGCCGCCGCCGACCTCGCCGCGGTCGGGGAGACGTCGCTGGCGGTGATGGAGGTCGACGAGGTCGCCTCCCAGCTCGCCGACCTGGCCGCCGCTGCGATTCGGGCGGCGCTGGCCGTCGCGCTGGAGGAGGTCGACCCGCCGGACGACGTCCGGCTCGCGGTCATCGGCATGGGCAAGTGCGGCGGGCACGAGCTCAACTACGTCAGCGACGTCGACGTGATCTTCGTGGCCGAGGGCGACACCCAGGCCGCCTCCCGGCTGGCGAGCCGGCTGATGCGGGTCGCGGGGGAGGCCTGCTTCCAGGTCGACGCCAACCTGCGGCCGGAGGGCCGGCAGGGCGCGCTGGTCCGCACGCTCGACGGGCACGTCACCTACTACAAGCGCTGGGCCAAGACCTGGGAGTTCCAGGCGCTGCTCAAGGCGCGGCCGATCGCGGGCGACGAGGAGCTCGGCGCCGCGTACGTCGAGGCGGTCGCGCCGATGGTGTGGAACGCGGCCAGCCGGGACGACTTCGTCCAGGACGTCCAGGCCATGCGCCGCCGCGTCGAGGAGCACGTCCGCCCCGACCACGCCGAGCGGGAGCTCAAGCTCGGCCGTGGCGGGCTGCGGGACGTGGAGTTCGCCGTCCAGCTGCTGCAGCTCGTGCACGGCCGGTCCGACGAGTCGCTGCGCTCGCCGTCGACGCTCGACGCGCTGGCCGCGCTCGCGAACGGCGGGTACGTGGGGCGGGACGACGGCGCGAACCTCGCCGCCTCCTACCGCTTCCTGCGGCTGCTCGAGCACCGGCTGCAGCTGCAGCGGCTGCGCCGCACGCACCTGCTCCCGGCGAAGGACGACACGGACGGTCTGCGCTGGCTGGCCCGGGCCGCCCGGCTGCGCCCGGACGGCCGGCACGACGTCGTCGGCGTGCTGCTCGCGGAGTGGTCGCGCAACGCCCGGCGGGTCCGCCGGCTGCACGAGAAGCTGTTCTACCGGCCACTGCTGCAGACCGTGTCCCGGCTGCCCGCGGATGCGATCCGCCTGTCGGAGAAGGCCGCCGCGGCCCGGCTCAAGGCGCTGGGCTGGGCCTCGCCGGAGGGCGCGCTCGGGCACCTGCGGGCGCTGACCGGCGGGGTGTCCCGGGCGGCGGCGATCCAGCAGACGCTGCTGCCGGTGCTGCTGGAGGAGCTCGCCGCCACCCCGGACCCGGACCGCGGCCTGCTGGCCTACCGGCAGGTCTCGGAGGCGCTCGCGAACACCCCCTGGTACCTGCGGCTGCTGCGGGACGAGGGACTGGTCGCCGAGCGGCTCATGCGCCTGCTGGGCACGTCCGCGCTGGTCCCGGACCTGCTGGTGCGGGCGCCGGAGATCCTGCGCGTGCTGGCCGAGCCCACCCCCGGCCAGCCCGACGAGCTCAAGCGGGACCCGGCCGTCGTCGGGCAGTGGCTGCTCGCGGCGGTCGCCCGGCAGCCGGACCTCACCTCCGCGGTCGCGTCGGCGCGCTCGATGCGCCGGCACGAGATGCTGCGGGTGGCCTGCGCCGACCTGCTGGGCTCGCTGACGGTCGCCGAGGTGTGCGAGGCGCTGTCCACGGTGTGGGTCGCGGTGCTGCGCGCGACGCTCGACGCCACGGTCAAGGAGGTCGCCGCGGGCGAGCCGCCGAAGGCCCGGATCGCGGTGATCGGGATGGGCCGGCTCGGCGGCGCCGAGCTCGGCTACTCCTCGGACGCGGACGTGATGTTCGTGTGCGAGCCGGCCGACCCGTCGATCGCTGACACGGACGCGCTCAAGTTCGCGACGACCGTCGTCGAGACCGTCCGGCGGCGGCTCGGCGCGCCCAGCCCGGACCCGGCGCTGCAGGTCGACGCCGACCTGCGCCCCGAGGGCCGCTCCGGCCCGCTGGTCCGCACGCTGCACTCCTACCGCGAGTACTACGCGCGCTGGGCGGAGGTGTGGGAGGCGCAGGCGCTGCTGCGGGCCCGGCCGGTCGCGGGCGACCCGGAGCTGGGGCGGCGGTTCATGGAGGTGATCGAGCCGATCCGGTACCCGGCCGACGGGCTGACCCAGGCCCAGGTCACCGAGATCCGGCGGATCAAGGCACGGGTGGACGACGAGCGGCTCCCGCGCGGCGCGGACCGCTCCACCCACACCAAGCTCGGCCACGGCGGGCTCGCCGACGTCGAGTGGACCGTGCAGCTGCTGCAGCTGCAGCACGCGGGCGACATCCCGGAGCTGCGCACCACGTCGACGCTCGAGGGGCTGCGAGAGGCCGCCGAGGCGGGCCTGATCAGTGCGGCCGACGCCGCGGAGCTCCGCTCGGGCTGGGAGACCGCCACCCGGGCGCGCAACGCGATCATGCTGGTCAAGGGCAAGCCGGGGGACCAGCTGCCGCGCTCGGGCCGGGAGCTCGCCGCCGTCGCCGCGGCCTTCGGCTACCCGGCCGACGGCGACCCCGGCCAGTTTCTCGACGACTACCGCCGCACCGCCCGCCGCGCCCGGGCCGTGGTGGAGCGGGTCTTCTACGGCTGGGACTCCTGACCCGTGAGTGCCTACTGCCCCTGGAGCGGCAGTAGGCACTCACGGCCCCCGCCGACCTGGGGAGACGGCCGGCTCAGCAGTCGCAGCCGCAGCAGTCGCAGTCCGAGCAGCAGCTGCAGCACTCGCAGCTCGCCTCGGAGCAGTCGCAGCAGTTCGCGCAGGTCTCGCTGCGGCAGAACCCCTCGCGCGCCTCCCGGGTCCACGGGTCCTCGAAGGTGTCCGCGCAGCACATCTGGCAGCTGCAGAAGAGGCCGACGGCCACGGCGCAGCCGGCGAGGGCGCCCCGGGGCGGCCGCGGGCCGGGGCGCGAGGGCGGCGCGTCCGGCTTCCCCTCGGCGTGTGCGAAGGCGTGCGCGATCGCCCGGTCGACCTCGTGGACCAGCAGCCGGTGCGCCAGCCGACGGTTCGTCCAGCGCACCTCTTCCAGGGCGAGCCGGATGCCCAGCGCGGCGTCGTCGGCCAGGGCACGGGCGGCGAGGAGATCGGTGCCGGTCGCGCGCAGCGGGTTCCACGCACCCGCGGCGGCGTCGGTGGGAAGGTCCTCGACGGCGTCGAGCAGGTGGGCGAGCCGCCCGAACAACCGCCCGGCCTCCGCGAGCGGCCCCGCGTTGTCCGGGCGCCCGGCGAGGACCGCGGTGTGCGCGAAGGCCGCCGCGGTGGCCGACTCGGTGGGTTCGGTGACGGCGAGCAGCGGCGCCCCGGCCTGCTCCAGGGCCGGCTGCCGGGCGACGGCGTCGAGCAGGACCGCGGGGTCCAGACCGAGCCCCGCCGCACCCGTCGAGGCCCGTGCGGCCCACCCGGCCGCCAGGCGCCGGGCCGCCGCCGCGACCGGGCGGCGCGCGAACGGGCCGTCGCCGTCCGCGACGTGGTCGGCGAGCGTCGCCGAGGCCAGCACCAGGCTCACCGCGGCCGCCAGCCGGGCTCCGTCGCCGGTCGCGACCCGCGCGGTCCGCATGCCGCGCCACGGGCACGGGCCGGCGGTCCGGCGACGCCGGGCGGGGGCCTGGGCGTCGAGCAGAACCGAGATCAGCAGCCCGTCGTAGTTCGTGGCGACCCGCGCGGCCTGGCCGTGCTCGTCCCGCAGGGCGTAGCAGAGCCCGCACAGGTGGCCGATCCACTCGGCGCGCAGGGCGGGGGAGAGGGTGTGCCGGCAGGGCCGGACCATGCCGAACACGCGCCGGATCGTAGCGACGCCGCCCGCTCCGTCCGGCGACGATCCGGAAACGCGCCCCGGCGAACGGGACGTTCCGGAAAGTCGTGGCGGGCCGCGGCGGACCCGGCCTACCGTCACCGCCATGCCCTCGACCGGCGCGATCCTCGCCTTCCTCGCCGCGTCCCTGGTGCTGGTCGCGATCCCGGGCCCGAGCGTGCTGTTCATCGTGGGGCGGGCCCTCGCGCACGGCCGTCGTGCCGCGTTGACCAGCGTCGCGGGGAACACGACGGGCGTCGCCGTGCTGGTCGTGGTCGTCGCGCTGGGGCTCGGGGCCGTCGCCGCCGCCTCCGCCGGCGTGTTCACGGCGATCAAGCTCGCCGGCGCCGCCTACCTGGTCTGGCTGGGCGTGCACACGATCCGCACCCGCGGCGACCTCGTCGCGGCGCTCGGGGCACCCGGCGCGACCGCGGACCGGCGCGTGTACCTGCAGGGCGTGGTCGTCGGGCTGACCAACCCCAAGGCGCTGGTGTTCTTCGCCGCCGTGCTCCCGCAGTTCCTCGGCCCGCAGGCGCCGAACCCGTCGTTGCAGCTGCTCACCTTCGGCCTGCTCTTCTGCCTGACGGCGGCGCTGCTGGACTCGGCCTGGGGCCTCGCCGCGGGTGCCGCGCGGGACTGGTTCGCGACCAGCCCGGCCCGCCTGCGCCGGGTGGGCGGCGCAGGCGGGCTGGTGCTCGTGGGGATGGGCGTCGGGCTGGCCTTCAGCGGCCGGCACGACTGACCCGCCCTACCGCGTGGCCCGGAGCGCCGCGGCGAACCACTCGAAGGCCGGAACGGTCGGCGGGCGCTCCGGCCAGCCGTTGAGCCGCCCGAGCAGGGTCCAGTACCGCTCGACGCGCCGATCGCTGAAGGTGTCGACCATGGCCGCCAGCCCGGCCCGGTCGGCGGCCTCGTCGACGCCGATGCGCTCCAGCACCGCGGCCGCCTCCGGGGAGGCCGGGTCGACGCCCTCCCGCAGCGCCGCGCCGGCGTGCTCCAGGACCAGGGCGGGGTCGTAGGGCGGCGGCGCGGCCGCCTCGGACCCCGCGACCGCCATCTCCCGCGCCCGGGCCCGGAAGGCCGGGTCGGAGACGAGGTCGGCGAGCTCGACCCATGCCTCCACCTGCTCCGCCGTCGGCTCCTCCGGCAGCTCGGCCGGCATGGTGCGCATCGCGGACGCGATGCCGGCACCCGGCGCCTCCGGGTCGGTGCCGGCGAAGGTCTCGGTCACGAAGTCGTCGATCATCCGCTGCCGCGCCTCGGCGGACAGCCTGGCCAGGTCGTTCATCAGTCTCAGCTCCCTCGGTGTGGGCTCCGCGCCGTCGCGGGCGAGCAGGGTGCACACGGCACGCTGCACCCGCAGGGCGCGGATCCGTTCGTCGATGGCCCGCACGTGCGCGGCCGCCACCTCGCCGACCCGACGTCGGCGCAGCAGCACCTCCCGCACGTCGTCCAGACCCAGCCCGAGCTCCCGCAGGGTGCGGACGAGATCGAGCCGGGCCACGGCGGCCGCGTCGTACCGGCGGTAGCCGGCGGGGCTCCGATCGGTCTCGGGCAGCAGGCCCTCGTCCGACCAGAAGCGGATGGTGCGGACGGGCACCCCCGAGCGCCGGGCGAGCTGCCCGATCGTCAGCAGGGTGCGGTCCGGTGCTCCGGTCTGCCCCTTCGTCGTCGCGGTCACGGCATCCACCCTCGAGGTTCCAGCGGCTGGAAGGTCAAGGAGGAATCCTGCCGGGTGGGTCCTCAGCCCGCGCACAGCCACCGCTGCCAGACTCGGCGCGTGCTGCCAAGCGAGGTCCAGGGCGTGCTCGACGCGATGCTGGCCACCCTCACCGCCCGGCCCGCCGAGCTCGCCGCCGCGGCCGCCGCGCTGGTCGTCGTGGTGTGGACGGCGTCCTGGCGGCTGACCCGCACGGTCGTGACGATCGCGCACGAGGGCGGGCACGCGATCGTCGCCGTGCTGGTGGGGCGCGGGCTCACCGGTATCCGGCTGCACGCGGACACCTCCGGTGTCACGCACTCGACGGGCGCGGGACGCGGGCCGGGCGTGGTGCTGATGTTCCTGGCCGGGTACGTGTTCCCGCCGCTGCTCGGGCTGGGCGGCGCCGCGCTGGTCGCCGGCGGGTACACGAGCGCGCTGCTGTGGCTCGGGGTGGCGCTGCTGGTCGCGACGCTCGTCTACATCCGCAACCTGTTCGGGGCGTTCGCCGTGCTGGTGACGGGCGGGGTGCTGGGCGCCGTCGCGACCTGGGCGCCGCCGGACTGGCGGGCCGGGTTCGCGGCCGCGCTGTGCTGGTTCCTGCTGTTCGGGGGCCTGCGGGCGGTGCGGGAGCTGCAGCGCAGCCGTCGCCGGCGCCGGACCACGACCTCCGACGCCGACCAGCTCGCCGCCATCACGGGCGTACCGGGCGGAATGTGGGCGGGCATGTTCGGCTTGATCGGGACAGCGGCCACTGTGGCCGCCGCCGTGATCGTCTTCACGTGACCGGCCCTGATCGCCAGCCGAGAGGAACGCCCGTGCCCGAGGACTTCAACGCCCGCGTCATCCGCGAGTTCACGGAGAACGACGGGAAGGTCGGCCCGCCGTTCGAGGGCGCTCCGATGATCCTGCTCCACCACGTCGGCGCGCGGTCCGGCCAGGTCCGCACCAGTCCGTTGGTCTACTTCGAGGACGGGGACCGCTACCTGATCGTCGCGTCCGCCGCCGGTGCCCCGTCCCACCCGGCCTGGTACCACAACCTGAAGGCCAACCCGCGGATCTCCGTCGACCTCGGGACCTCCGACGGCGTGCGCGAGCTGACGGTCGAGGCCGCGGAGCTCACCGGGGACGAGCGGGACACGGTCTGGGAGAAGATCAAGTCCGCTGCCCCGGGCTTCGGCGACTACGAGAAGAAGACCGAGGGCATCCGCACCATCCCGGTTTTCGCCCTCACCCCCGCCGCCTGACCCACCAGCTCCTGGTCGAAGTAGCTGCCAGCCGGGCGATCGCCTGTGCGACGACGGTCCTGGTGCGACGGCGCGCGGCAACACCCCCGTCGGAGAGTGCCTCATACCCGGGGGCGTTCCACATCCGGTCGACGGCCTGTGCGGCGCCCGACCGGATGTGTCGGCTGCCTGGCGCCCGGCTCCGGGTTCCCGACCGATCGCGGGTTCGCGGCGAGCTCGCTGTCCGCTGGGTGGTCGCGTGAGCCCGATCCGTCGCCTGCATACCCGGCGGGGCGTCCCGCAGGCCGTCGACGGGGTGTGCGGCGGGCAGTTCGGGTGTGCGGAGGCGCCGGAGCGGGTGGGGGACGACCGGCGGGGTGTGCGAACCATTGAGTTCCGTAGCCATTGAGTTCGTCGCTCGGCGGTCGGCCGGCACGAGGCCGCTGTCGCTGTCGACGGCGTTTCCCCACACCCGCAGAGGCGCGGCACATCCCGTAGGGCAGCGCGGCACACCTGATCGGCTCGTCCCACATCCGGTCGACGGCCTGTGCGACGCCCGACCGGGTGTGCCGGCTGCCTGGCGCCCGGCTCCGGGTTCCCGACCGATCGCGGGATCGAGGCGAGCTCGCTGTCCGCTGGGTGGTCGCGTGAGCCCGATCCGTCGCCTGCACACCCGGCGGGGCGTCCCGCAGGCCTTCGACGGGGTGTGCGGCGGGCAGTTCGGGTGTGCGGAGGCGCCGGAGCGGGTGGGGGACGACCGGCGGGGTGTGCGAGCGACTGGATCCGTCGCCCTGAGTTCGTCGCTAGGCGGTCGGCCGACAGGAGGCCGGCGTCGCTGTCGACGGCCTCACACCCGGGGGCTCGTCCCCACACATCGTCGACGGCCTGTGCGGCGGCCGGCCGGGTGTGCGCCCGACGGCCGGCCGGGTGTGCCCGAGCACCGCGACCCGGCGCCTCAGGCGTCCGCCGTCGACGGCCTGCCCGACGACCAGTCGGGTGCCCGCTGTCCCATGCCGGTTCGGGTGTGCCGGCTGCCCGCGCCCCGGCTCCTGGTTCCCTGAACTCCCGCCCGTGCCCCCGCCGTCGTGACAGCCGCTCGGAATCCGGGTCGGCGGGAGGCGGGGGCGTCTGAGAAGGTGGCCCCTCGTGAGCATCTCGCTGGAGCAGGCCCGCACGATCGTCGACGCCGCCCTCGCCCACGGCACCGAGCAGGGGTTCAAGCCGCTGACCGTGGCCGTCCTCGATCCGGGCGGCGCGATCGTCGCCCTCGCCCGCCAGGACGGGTCCGGCTATCTGCGGCCCGACCTCGCCGTCGCCAAGGCCAACGGCGTGCTGGCGCTGGGCATGACCAACCGCGCCATCGCGGCCCGCGCCGCCGACTCGCCCGAGTTCTTCACCTCGGTCGCGAACCTCGCCGGCGGCAGGATCTTCTCGGTCCCAGGCGGCGTGTTCGTCCGGGACGGCGACGGGACGCTGCTCGGCGCGGTGGGGGTGACCGGCGACCTCTCGCTCAACGACGAGGCCGCCGCCGTCGCGGGGATCGAGGCCGCCGGCCTCGTCGCCGTCACCGGCGCGGAGTGACGGCCGGGCACGGTCCGCACCGCGCCGATCCCGCCGGCCGGGCGGCGTCGGTCGGTCTCGCGTTCGCCGTCGTCTCGGCCGTGTCGTTCGGGCTCTCCGGCCCGTTCGCGAAGGCGCTGATCGACGCCGGCTGGTCCTCGGCCGGGGCGGCGTTCGTCCGCATCGGCGGGTCGGCCGTCGTGGTGCTCGTGCTGCTCGCGGTGACCCGGCCGGGCGTGCTGGCCGCGCTGCGGGCGGACGCCCCGGCGCTGCTGCTCTACGGGCTGCTGGCGATGGCGGGCGTGCAGGTCGCGTTCTTCAACGCCGTCCGGTACATGCCGGTCAGCATCGCGCTGCTGCTGGAGTACCTGGGCCCGGTGCTGGTCATCGCCTGGGTGTGGGTGGTGCGCCGGCAGCCGCCGGGACCGCGCACGCTGGTCGGTGCGGGGGTCGCCATCGCGGGGCTGCTCCTGGTGGTGCAGATCTGGTCGGGCACCGCCGTGCCGCCGGCCGGCCTCGCGTGGGGGCTGGCCGCGGCGGTGTGCCAGGCGAGCTACTTCCTGCTCGCCGACCGCGCGGGCGCCACGACCCCGCCGATGGTGCTGGCGGGCGTCGGGATGGCGGTGGGCACCGTGGTGGTGGCGGTGCTGGGCCTGGCCGGGCTGCTGCCGCTGGTCGTGTCCCTCCCGCCCGACGGCCCGGTGGTCCTCGCGGGCGCGGACGTCGGCTGGGTGGTCGCCGCCGGCCTGCTCGTGCTGGTCTCGACCGTCGTCGCCTACCTGACCGGCGTGCTCGCGATCCGGCGGATCGGTGCGGCGCGGGGCTCCCTGGTGGCGTTGCTGGAGGTCGTCGCGTCCGCGGTGGCGAGCTGGCTGCTGCTGGGCGAGGTCCCCGCCGCGATCCAGCTGGCCGGGGGAGTGCTCATCCTGGTCGGCGTCGCGCTGACCCGTTCCCGCCCCGCCGGCCTCGCCGAGCCCCGGGAACCCTGGGACGAGCCCCGGGAGCCCTGAGAACGCGGCGACGGCCCGCCACCCCAGCGGAAAGGGGTGCACGGGCCGTCGCCTGGTCGACCATCCGACCGCCGCGGCCTGACCGCGTTCCCGCAGGTCAGGCCGCGATGACGCGATCAGACGTCGTAGTACAGCGCGAACTCGTAGGGGTGCGGGCGCAGCCGCAGCGGGTCGATCTCGTTCTCCCGCTTGTACGAGATCCAGGTCTCGATCAGGTCCGGGGTGAACACGCCGCCCTCGAGCAGGTAGTCGTGGTCCGCCTCGAGCCGGTCGATGACCGCGCCGAGCGAGGCCGGGACCTGGGCGATGTCCTTGAGCTCCTCCGGCGGGAGCTCGTAGAGGTCCTTGTCGACCGGCGCCGGCGGCTCGATCTTGTTCCGGATGCCGTCGAGACCGGCCATCAGCATCGCCGAGAAGGCGAGGTACGGGTTGCCGGACGAGTCCGGGCAGCGGAACTCGATGCGCTTGGCCTTCGGGCTGTCGCCGGACAGCGGGATCCGGATGCAGGCCGAGCGGTTGCGGGCCGAGTAGACCAGGTTGACCGGGGCCTCGAAGCCGGGGACCAGGCGGTGGTACGAGTTCACCGTCGGGTTGGTGAAGGCCAGCAGCGACGGCGCGTGGTGCAGCAGGCCGCCGATGTAGTAGCGCGCGGTGTCCGAGAGCCCGCCGTAGCCGGACTCGTCGTGGAACAGCGGCTGGCCGTCCTTCCACAGCGACTGGTGCACGTGCATGCCCGAGCCGTTGTCGCCGAACAGCGGCTTCGGCATGAAGGTCGCGGTCTTGCCGTGCTGCCACGCCGTGTTCTTGACGATGTACTTGAACAGCATGATGTCGTCGGCCGCGTGGAGCAGGGTGTCGAACTTGTAGTTGATCTCCGCCTGCCCGGCGGTGCCGACCTCGTGGTGCTCCCGCTCCACGTCGAAGCCGCTCGCGATCATCGTGCTGACGATGTCGGCGCGCAGGTCGGCGTAGTGGTCCACCGGCGGGACGGGGAAGTACCCGCCCTTGTAGTTGACCTTGTAGCCGAGGTTGCCGCCCTCCTCCTCGCGCCCGGTGTTCCACCAGCCCTCGGTCGAGTCGATGTGGTGGAAGGTCTCGTGCGGGTTCGAGCCGAACCGGATCGAGTCGAAGACGTAGAACTCCGCCTCGGGCGCCATGTAGGCGGTGTCGGCGATGCCGGACGCGGCCAGGTACTCCTCGGCCTTGCGCGCGATGTTGCGCGGGTCACGGCTGTAGGGCTCGCCCGTGATCGGGTCGTGCACGAAGAAGTTGATGTTCAGCGTCTTGTGCTTGCGGAACGGGTCCAGGCGCGCGGTCTTCGAGTCCGGCAGCAGCGCCATGTCGGACTCGTTGATGGCCTGGAAGCCGCGGACGGACGAGCCGTCGAAGGCGGCGCCGTTCTCCAGCAGGTCGCCGGCGGTGGAGGCGGGGACGGTGAGGTGCTGCATCACGCCGGGCAGGTCGCAGAACCTGATGTCGACGTACTCGACCTTCTCGTCCGAGATGTACTTCAGTACCTCTTCGGAGTTGTTGAACACGCGCGCTGGCTCCTTCAGTCGTCTCCTGATTCGGCCGCGACCGTAGGGCGGCCGTGTTGCCCGTTCATCACTCGTGCGTTTCGCAGACGTTAACGGGCCGGGATCGCGTCCTCTCTCACACGGGACAACTAGGGTAGGGCGCATGGCGGGGTTCCTCGACTCCTGGACGGGCGGTTCACCCTCCGCGCACGAGCAGGGCCACCCGGGTGAGCGGTTCGGCCTTCCGGCCGAGGGCGTGGGTGCGGTCGCCGGGTTCGGCAGGCGGCTGGTCGGCGTCACGCTGGACTGGCTGCTCGCCTACGTGCTCACCCTGGCGGTCCTGGGGCTCGACGCGCTGGGCGGGTCGCGCATCGGCTGGTGGGTGTGGGCGGTCTGGTTCGTCCTCACGGTGGTCCCGACCGCACTGTTCGGCATGACGCCGGGGATGGTCGCCGTCGGTATCCGGGTGGCCCGGGTGGACATGGCCGCGACGGTCGGGTTCCGCGCGATCCTGCGCACCGCCCTGCTCGGCCTGGTGATCCCGCCGGTGATCCGGGACGCGGACGGCCGTGGCTGGCACGATCGGGCGAGCCAGACCGTCGTGGTCCGCGCCCGCGCCTGAGAACGACGGCGGCCGGGACCCCGTTCGGGTCCCGGCCGCGCGTGCGTCGGTGTGGTGCGCTCAGCGGCGGCGCACGGTGCGCTGGACGCTGCGCATCTTGGCGCCCTGGGGCAGCGGGCCCTTCGGCATGGCGGCGGCGCGGTTGCCGAGCGCGGCCAGCCGGGCGTCGAGCGACTCCATCTCCGCGGCGCTGATGTTGCGCGGCAGCTTCATCATGTGCCGCTGCAGGCTCTTGAGGGGGACCTGGCCCTCCTCGTTGCCCACGACGACGTCGTAGATCGGGGTCTGGCCGACCACCCGCGCGGTGCGCTTCTTCTCCTGGGCCAGCAGCGACTTGACCCGGTGCGGTGCGCCCTCGGCCACGAGCACGACGCCCGGCCGACCGATGACCCGGTGCACCGCGTCGAGGTGGGTGGTGCCGGCGACGCCTTGGGTCACCCGCCACTGCCCGCGCAGCTGGTCGAGCGCCCAGCCCGCGGCCCCCGGCTGCCCGTCCGCCTGCGCGTAGACGCTGCGCTGCACCCGGCGGCCGAAGATGCTGATCGCGATCATCACGCCGATCGCGACGCCGAAGGCCAGGAAGATCCATTCGAGGCCGAAGATCAGCCCGATCAGGAACGCGACGACGGCCGCGCCGACCACCGACCCGATCATCAGCGGCAGCAGGAGCTTGTCCTGCTTGCGCTGCATCTGGAACGCCTGCCAGATCTGCGCACGCCGCTGCTTGGACGCCGCGCGCTTCTCCGCCTTCAGGCGCTTCTGGGTCTCCTTGTCGGGCTTGCCGGCCATGCGGGCCAGGATACGTCCCGCAGGCCGGGTCGCGCCGCGAGGACCGGCGACGGTCAGCCGCGGGCGAGCAGCGAGCGCGCCTCCTGGGCGGCCGGGGCCTCGGCGGCGAGGTGCGCGAGCTCGGGGGAGAGCTCCTCGCCGCGGTGGGCGACGGTCTGGGCGTAGAGCCGCCCGGCCCGGTAGGAGGAGCGGACCAGCGGCCCGGCCATGACGCCGGCGAAGCCGATCTGCTCGGCGGTCTCGGCGTGCTCGACGAACTCCTCGGGCTTGACCCACCGCTCGACGGGGTGGTGGCGCTTGGAGGGCCGCAGGTACTGGGTGATGGTGATGATCTCGCAGCCCGCGTCGTGGAGGTCCTGCAGGGCGGCGGTGACCTCCTCGGGGGTCTCGCCCATGCCCAGGATCAGGTTGGACTTGGTGACCAGCCCGTCCTCGCGCGCGGCGGTGAGCACCTCGAGCGAGCGCGAGTAGCGGAACCCGGGGCGGATCCGCTTGAAGATCCGCGGCACGGTCTCGAGGTTGTGCGCGAGCACCTCGGGGCGGGAGCCGAAGACCTCGGCGAGCTGGTCGGGCTTCGCGTTGAAGTCCGGGATGAGCAGCTCGACGCCGGTGCCCGGGTTCAGCGCGTGGATCTGCCGGACCGTCTCGGCGTACAGCCAGGCCCCGCCGTCCTCCAGGTCGTCCCGGGCCACTCCGGTGACGGTGGAGTAGCGCAGGCCCATCTGGCGCACGGACTCGGCGACGCGACGGGGCTCGTCCCGGTCGAGGTCGGCGGGCTTGCCGGTGTCGATCTGGCAGAAGTCGCAGCGTCGGGTGCACTGCTCGCCGCCGATGAGGAAGGTGGCCTCGCGGTCCTCCCAGCATTCGTAGATGTTGGGGCAGCCGGCCTCCTCGCACACGGTGTGCAGGCCGCCGGAGCGGACCAGGCCCTTCAGCTCGGTGTACTGCGGGCCGGTGCGGGCCTTCGTCCGGATCCACGAGGGCTTCCGCTCGATCGGGGTCTCGGCGTTGCGGACCTCGAGACGCAGCAGCTTGCGGCCTTCGGGAGCGATCGTCACGGCGACCAGCCTACGCCCCGGGATCGGGGGTGACGCCCGTCTCCGCGGCCGTCACGGCCCACAGCCGGCGGGCCGACCCGCGGTCCTGCGCGGCCGCGCTGCGCCGGGCCGGAGCGGGCCTCCCACGCATCTCGCCGAGCCCGCCCGGACCGATGTACTCGCCGCCCGTGAGCCCCGGCGCGGTCGCGGCGTACAGCTGCGGCAGCACCCCCTGCGCGAGGGGCTGGGTGGCGAGGGCGTTGACCGGCGTGGCGAGCCACCCCCACACCCGCCCGCGGCGGCGCAGCGAGTTGGCCAGCAGCTCGGTGTCCGTCATGCCGGGGTGCGCGGCGACCGCGATCACCGGGTCGCCGGCCGCCTTCAGGCGCCGGTCCAGCTCGGCGGCGAAGAGCAGGTTCGCGAGCTTGGACTGCGAGTAGGCGGTGCCTGGACGGTAGGGGCGCCGTCGGAAGTGGAGGTCGTCGAGGTCGAGGCCGCCCCCGCGGTGGGCCAGGCTGGAGACCACGACCACCCGCGAGGCCGGCCCGGTCCGCAGCGCAGGCATCAGCAGCCAGGTCAGTGCCGCATGGCCCAGGTGGTTCGTGCCGATCTGCAGCTCGAAGCCGTCGACGGTCGCCAGCGGCGGGGTGCCCATCACGCCGGCGTTGGCCATCAGCACGTCGAGCCGGTCGCCGGTGCGCTCGCGCACCTCCGCGGCGGCCCGCCGGACGGACGCGAGGTCGGCGAGGTCGAGCTCGACGAGCTCGGCACCGATCGGCCCGGCCACCGCCCGGCCACGGGCGGGGTCCCGCGCGGTGAGCAGCACCCGCGCACCGGCCGCGGCCAGGGCCTCGGCGGACGCCCGCCCGAGCCCCGAGGTCGCGCCCGTCACGAGCACCGTGCGTCCGGTCTGGTCGGGCAGGTCGGCGGTCCGGCGGTTCATCGCGGCCCAGGCTAGCGTTGCCCGCCGTGGACCTCCGGATCTTCACCGAACCGCAGCAGGGTGCCGACTACGACGACCTCCTCCGGGTCGCGCGGACCGCGGAGGAGGCCGGCTTCGACGCCTTCTTCCGCTCCGACCACTACCTCGCGATGGGCGGCAGCGGGGAGCCGGGCCCGACGGACGCCTGGCTGACGCTCGCCGGGCTGGCCCGCGAGACGTCCCGGATCCGGCTGGGCACCCTCGTCTCCTCGGCCACCTTCCGGCTGCCCGGGCCGCTCGCGATCGCGGTGGCGCAGGTGGACCGGATGTCCGGCGGTCGGGTCGAGCTGGGGCTGGGCACGGGCTGGTTCGAGGCCGAGCACGCCGCCTACGGCATCCCGTTCCCGCGGCTGCGCGAGCGCTTCGACCGGCTCGCCGAGCAGCTCGAGATCATCACCGGCCTGTGGCACACCCTGCCCGGGGAGCGGTTCGAGTACTCCGGTGACCACTACACGGTCACCGACTCACCGGCCCTGCCCAAGCCGGTGCAGCAGCCGGGCCCGCCGGTGATCGTCGGGGGCAAGGGCAAGCAGCGCACGCCGGCGCTCGCTGCCCGGTTCGCGTCGGAGTTCAACGTCCCCTTCTCGTCCATGGACGACGTCGCCGCGCAGTTCGCGCGGGTCGAGGAGGCCTGCGCCGCGGTGGGCCGGGACCCGAAGGAGATAGTCCGCTCCATCGCCCAGGTGGTCTGCGTGGGCCGGACGGACGAGCAGGTGAAGGCGCGGGCGCTCGCGATCGGGCGGGAGGTGGACGAGCTGAGGGCCAACGGCCTCGCGGGTTCGCCCGAGGAGGTGGCGGACCGGCTGGGCCGGTGGGCGGAGCGCACCGGCATCAGCCGCGTGTACCTCCAGGTGCTGGACCTGGGCGATCTCGACCACATCGAGCTGATCGCCACGCACCTCCTCTGACCCGGCTCCGACCAAGATCCGGGTCCGGCACTGACCGAGCGGGATGACCGGTCGGCGCGTACTGCCGTGCCGTCGTCACCCTGTGACGAACTGTCCGTAACGGACGGGTTCCCTCTTTCGATTGCCAGACGCAAGAAACGGCCACACTCCGTGAATGATCGGAGCAACGGAGTAGGCCGTTCGTAGTACTGGCTCCGTCGGACGAGGAACACCTGCTCGTTGCGAACGCACCACCTCTCAGGGCGCCGTCCGGCCCTGCTCATCCTGCTCGCGCTGGCGCCGCTGCTCCTCGCGGCGTGCGGCGCGGGCCCGTCGGCGGACGAGGCCGCGTCCGGGGACGGGGCCCACACCGGGACCCGGCTGCAGCCGTACGTCGACGCCTCGCTCGTGCCCTCGCCCCTGCCCGCCATGGCCGACGCCAGCGGGGTCACGCACGCCGTCCTCGGCTTCGTCCTCGCCGGCGCGGACGGCTGCACGCCCACCTGGGGCGGCACACAGCCCGTGACCGCGACGGCGGTGGTCGCGGCGGCCCGCGACCTCACCGAGCGTGGCGGCGGGGTCGCCGTCGCCACCGGCGGCGCGACCGGCACCTACCTCGAGAACGCCTGCACCGACGCCGCGTCGCTGGCCCGGGCCTACGGCGAGGCCCTCGACGCGGTCGGCAGCACCGAGCTGGTCGTCGACGTCGAGGAGGACGTCCCCGTCCCCACCGTCGTCGAGGCCCTGCGCACCGTGCAGGACGAGCGGCGGGCCACGGTCACGCTGACCCTCCAGGTCGACGACGCCGAACGCGGGCTGACGCCGCAGGCCGTCGACCTGGTCCGGGCGGCCGACGAGGCCGGGGTCGACGCCCGCGTCGACGCCATGGTCATGAACTTCCCCTACACCGGGTCCTGGGCCGACGCGATGACCACGGCGACCGGCACCGTCCTCACCCAACTCCGCGAGGTCTGGTCGGGGACCGGCGAGCCGGAGGTCGCCGCGCGCACCGGCGTCACCTTCATGGTCGGCCGGACCGACACCGGCGCGGTCACGACCCTCGACGACGCCACGGCCGTGGTCCGCGACGCCGACGAACGCGGCCTCGGCACCGTCGGCTTCTGGTCCGTCGGCCGCGACAACGGCGGGTGCCCCGACCGCGCCACCGCCTCCTTCGACTGCAGCGGCCTCGCGCAGTCGCCCTTCGCCTTCACCCTGGCCGCCCGCGACGCGGCGGCCGCGTCCCCCGAGGAAGGTTCCCGATGATCGACGACGACACCCTCGCGTACCGGGAGGTCCCCGAGCGGGGCCCGGTGTTCGTCGACGGCACCGGCCGCCGCCAGCGCCGGATCCGGATGGCCGTGTACGGGCTGGTCTCGATGTGCCTGGTGTTCCTGATCGTGGTCGGCAGCAGTTTGGCCGCCGGACAGCGCACCCCCATGCTGGACATCCCCGTGCTCGGCGACCTGCTGCCCGCGCCGGAGGCCGAGGCGGCCGACGACGCCGAGGGCGAGCTGCGCCCGGAGGCCCCGCCGTCCCAGGGGGGCCTGATCGGCGACGTCACCACCACCACCGGTGCGAGCACCTCCGGCGGGACGCCGACCGGCGGGGCCGCAGGCGTGATCGCCCCGCTGGCCGGGCTGCCCGCGGCTCCCGCCCCGCTCGCCCCGGTCGCGGGTGCTCCCGCCCCCGCGGCTCCCGTGCCGGGTGCCCCCCTCCCGGGCGCCCCCGTGCCGGCGGCTCCCGTGCCGGGCGCCCCCGTGCCGGCGGCTCCCGTGCCGGGCGCCCCTGCGCCGGCCGACCCCGCTGCTCCCGCCGATCCGGGGACGACGGACCCGGGCACGACCGACCCGGGCACGACCGACCCGGGGACCACGGATCCGGGCACGACCGACCCGGGGACGCCGACGGACCCGAACTCCGAGGGCGGGCAGGACCCGACCACCCCGCCGGCGAGCGACCCGACCACTCCGCCGCCGGCCACCACCCCGCCCCCGGTGACCACGACCAGGCCCCCGGTCACCACGACGACGCCGCCGGTCACGACCACCACCCGGAAGCCGACCACCCAGGCGCCGCCGCCCGCGGCCACGACGCCGCCGGTCGTCACCACGACCACCACCACGACGCCCCCGGTCGTCCCCGCGTAAGAGCAGGCAGGTCATGTCCCGTCCCCTCCGCCGGCGCGCGAGTTCGTTCTCCCTCGGCAAGTTCGTGGTCGCCCTGGTGGTGCTGGCGACCTTCGTCGCCGTGCTCCTCCTCAACGGCGTCCTCACCGCCAAGACCTCGTCCGACGCCGATGGCCACATCGTCCGCGGGCCGGACGACCGGGTGCCCGCCGCCGTCCACGAGGGCGGTTCGGCGATCGACACCATCCACGACCCGGTCCGCACGCTGAGCTACCCGGCGAAGACCATCGCCCTGACCTTCGACGACGGCCCGGATCCCGAGTGGACCCCGCAGATCCTCGAGGTCCTGGAGAAGCACCAGGTCCCGGGCACGTTCTTCGTGCTCGGCTCGATGGCCGCGCAACACCCCGACCTCGTCCGGGAGATGCGGGCGACGGGGTCCGAGATCGGGCTGCACACCTTCACCCACCCGAACCTGGCCGAGGCGTCGACCAACCGGATCGACCGCGAGCTGACGCTCACCCAGCTCGCCCTGGCCGGCGCCACGGGCGAGATCTCCTACCTGGTGCGGCCGCCGTACTCCTCGCGCTCGGACGCGCTCACCAACACCGAGTACGAGGTCGTGCGGGAGCTCGGGGAGCGCGGGTACGTCACGGCGCTCACGGACTTCGACAGCCGCGACTGGGAGCGCAAGGGCGTCGAGGTGATCGAGAAGGCCTCGAGCCCGACCTCGGACGCCGGGGGCGCGCTGCTGCTGCACGACGCCGGCGGCGACCGTTCACAGACCGTCGCGGCCCTCGACCACCTGATCCCGCAGCTGAAGGCGCAGGGCTGGCGCTTCACCACCGTCAGCGACGGCCTGGGCCTGCCCACGGCCAACACGCCGGCCGACGTGTGGGACCGCGTCTTCGGCACGGTCCTGGTCGCCGCCGCGGGCGTCTCGACCTACATCGTGCGCGGGCTGGAGTGGCTGCTCCTGCTGGTCGGCGCGCTCGTCGTCGCCCGGCTCGTGATCATGATCGTGGTCGCCCGGCGGCACGCGAAGCAGAGCCGCCTGGCCACCCGCACGCGGTCCGAGCCCTGGTACACCGCGCCCGTCTCGGTGGTGGTGCCCGCCTACAACGAGAAGGAGTGCATCGAGCACACCGTGCGCTCGCTGGTGGCGAGCGACCATCCCGTCGAGATCATCGTGGTCGACGACGGCTCGACGGACGGCACGCCGGACATCGTCGAGGCACTCGGCCTGCCCGGGGTGCGGGTGATCCGCCAGCCCAACGGCGGCAAGCCGGCCGCGCTCAACGCCGGCATCCGGGCGGCGAGCCACGAGATCGTCGTGATGATCGACGGCGACACCGTGTTCGAGCCGACGACCGTGGGCACCCTGGTGCAGCCCTTCGTCCGGCCCGAGGTCGGCGCGGTGGCCGGCAACGCGAAGGTGGCCAACCGGCGGAGCCTCGTGTCGCACTGGCAGCACATCGAGTACGTGATGGGCTTCAACCTCGACCGCCGCGTCTACGACCTGTGGCGCTGCATGACCACCGTGCCCGGCGCGGTCGGCGCGTTCCGCCGCACCGCGCTGCTCGAGGTCGGCGGGGTCAGCGACGACACCCTGGCCGAGGACACCGACCTCACGATGGCGCTGTGCCGGGCCGGCTGGCGCGTGGTCTACGAGGAGCGCGCGCGGGCCTGGACCGAGGCGCCGGGCACCCTGGGCCAGCTCTGGCGCCAGCGGTACCGCTGGAGCTACGGGACGATCCAGTCGATGTGGAAGCACCGGGCGTCGATCGTCGCGCGGGGCCCGGCCGGGCACTTCGGCCGCGTGGGGCTGCTCAACATCGCGCTGTTCCAGGTGGTGCTGCCGCTGCTCGCGCCGCTGGTCGACGTGTTCCTGGTCTACGGCCTGTTCTTCCTCGACCCGGTCACCACGCTGCTGGCCTGGGGCGGCGTGCAGCTGATCCAGCTGTTCGCCGCGGTCTACGCCTTCCGGCTGGAGCGGGAGAAGATCGGCGTGCTCTGGTTGCTGCCCCTCCAGCAGATCGTCTACCGGCAGCTGATGTACGCCGTGCTCATCCAGTCGATCATGACCGCGCTGGCGGGCATCCGGCTGAAGTGGCAGAAGCTGCGCCGCACCGGCGACTTCGGCGGCGCGCCCGTCCAGAAGACGGTGGGGGCCGGTCTGTAGGTCCGTCGTGGGTGGCGGTGGTCGCCGGAGCGACCATCGCCACCCGGGGGCTCAGTGCAGGGACGGGTGCAGCTGCAGGTCCAGCCCGGCCACGCCTGCGGCCACCGCCGTCTCGCGCCGCGGCACCACGTGCTCGCGGACGGGCAGGGTGCCCTCGAGGGCGGCGAGCACCGCCTCGGTGACGCTCGCGAGCACCTCGTCCGTCGGGATCTCGCGGCCCAGCTCGGCGGACAGCGAGGTCACGCCCGCGTCCGTGATGCCGCAGGGCACGATCCGGCCGAACTCGCCGAGGTCGGGGTCGCAGTTCAGCGCGAAGCCGTGCAGCGTCACGCCGCCCTGGACGCGCACGCCGATGGCGGCGATCTTGCGCTCGGGGCGCAGGTCGTCGGCCGGGAGCCACACGCCGCTGCGGCCCTCGACCCGGCCGGCGGTGCTCACGCCGAGGCCGTGGCAGACCGCGATCAGGGCCTCCTCGAGCCGCCGCACGTAGTCGACGACGTCGAGGGGCTCGCCGAGCGAGACGATGGGGTAGCCGACGAGCTGACCGGGGCCGTGCCAGGTGATCCGGCCGCCGCGGTCGACGTCGATGACCGGGGTGCCGTCGGTGGGACGGTCCTCGGGGCGGGTCCGCTTGCCCGCGGTGTACACCGACGGGTGCTCGAGGAGCATGAGCACGTCCGGTCCGGTGCCGGCACGCCGCGCCTCGGCGTTGGCGCGCTGGACGTCCCAGGCGGTGAGGTAGTCGATCGTGCCGAGGAGGTCCACCCGCACGGGGTTGGGCGAGCGGCGGCACGAGGTTCCCTGGCTGGCCACCGGCCCAGAGTACGCCCGCAGATCCTCGCGGACGGGCGGGTGTGGTCACACCACGGGGACCGCACAGCCGGTGCTCAGGTGAGGGCGCGCAGCACCTCCGCGGCCGCCCGCCGACCGCTGACCAGTGCACCCTGCGTGGACGGGGTGTCCCGGTGGTCGCCGCACACGAACAGGCCCTCGCCCAGTGCGACCCCGCTGCGCAGCGGCCGGCCGGGGAGGAAGGCGGGCAGCGCGCCGCGGATCTCCGCGGTGTGCACGAGCTCCCAGCCGTCCGTCGAGGTGGCGTAGATCCGGGCCAGCTCGCGGCGCACCTCGGGCTCGGGGATCGCCGGGCCGACGACCGTCGAGGAGACCAGGGGGCGGCCGGAGGCCGAGTACTCCGGGGCCGCCGCCGTCAGGACGACGGTGTTGGCGACCGGCCCGCCGGTGCCGTCGAGGTGCAGGATCGGCTCGTCGGCCGGCGGTTCGGGCATGGTGTGGTACCAGGTCGTGAGCGTGCGGGTCTCCGGCGCGGTCGTGCCGGGGAGCAGCCGGGCGGCCGTGTCGGCGTCCGTCGCGACGACGACCGCGCGGGCCGCCATCTCGCCGTCCCTCGTGCGCACGATCGGGGTCGCCCCGCCGGTGACGGACTCGACGGGGGTGCGCAGCCGCACCGGCAGCCCGGCGGCCAGCCGGCGGGGGAGGGCCTCCATGCCGTCGGCCGGCACGAACACCCGGCCCAGCGCGAAGCTGCGCCACACCAGCCGGACGAAGGCCTCGCTCGTCACGAGCTCCCGGTCGGCGAGCACGCCCGAGAGGAAGGGGCGCAGGAAGGTCTCCGTGGCGGTGCCGCCGAGCCCGGCCGCGGCCAGGTCCGCGGCGGCCGAGCGGGCCGTGCGGAGGGCGGTGCGCCGGGGCGGGGTGGCGAGCCCCCGCGCGGTCCAGGCGACGAGCTTCGCGAGGTCCGCGGGCGGGAGCGCGCGCAGCGAGCCGGGCGCACCCGTCGGCTCGCGCAGCGGGTTGACGAACCGGCGCAGGGCCCCGTCGGCGGTCCGGATCGCCGCGCCCGGCTCGAACGCGCGCATCGCCAGGGACTCCGGTCCGTCCGGCCCGAGGACCGTGCGCAGGGCGGGATAGGCCGTGTTGAGCACCTGGAAGCCGCGGTCGCAGCGGAAGCCGTCCACGACGTCCGTCGCGATCCGCCCGCCGACCCGGTCGGCCGCCTCCAGGACGGTGACGTCGAGGCCGCGGCGGCGCAGGATCCGGGCTGCGCGCAGCCCGGCGACCCCCGCCCCGACCACGGCGACGTCCGTGTCGGGGGTGCGCGCGCCCGTCATGCCCGGACGGCCGCGGAGAGAGCGTCGGCGAGCGTGGTGTGCCGGAAGGAGAAGCCGGCGCCGAGCAGCGCGCGCGGCATCGCACGCTGGGAGAACAGCAGCATCTCGCGGCCCATGTCGCCGAGCACGGCGCTCACCGCGAAGGCCGGGACGACCAGCGGGGCCGGCCGGCCGACGGCGCTCGCGAGGGTCTGGGTGAGGACCTTGTTGGTCACCGGGGTGGGCCCGGTGACGTTGACCGGGCCGCTCAGCGAGTCGTTCTCGACGGCGAACCGGATGGCCGCGACCTCGTCGTCGAGCGAGACCCAGGGCATGTACTGCTCGCCGCTGCCGATCCGCGCGCCCAGGAACGCCTTCCACACCGGACGCATCAGTGCGAGCAACCCGCCCGACGGCGAGAGCACCAGCCCGGTGCGCAGCCGGACCACCCGGACGCCGGCGTCGGCGGCCGGCGCGGTCGCCGCCTCCCAGTCCCGGCAGACCTCGGCCAGGAAGCCCTCGCCGGACGGGGCGGACTCGTCGATCTCCTCCGGCCCGGCGTCGCCGTAGTACCCGACGGCCGAGCCGCTGATCATCGCGGGGACGCCGGCCCGGGCGACGGCGGTGGCCAGCACCTCGGTCGGGACGTTGCGGCTGTCCCGGATCGCCTGCTTGCGCGCCCCGCTCCACGGCCGGTCGCCGATCCCGACGCCGCCGAGGCTCACCACCGCGTCCGCCCCGTCGAGGGCGCCCTCGTCGATCGCGCCGGACGGCGGGTCCCAGCCCCGCTCGTCCGGGGCGGAGGGCGCGCGGCGGACCAGCCGCACGACCTCGTGGCCCGCCTCCCGCAGGCCGGCGACCAGGGCGGTTCCGATCAGGCCGGACGAACCGGCGACGACGACGCGCACGGCCCGGATCCTTCCGAACCCGGCCGGGGCGCGCGACTCGGGCACGCCGACGCGGAGGCGTGAGAACGGCCGGAGGGGCCCCGCGACCTGCGGGACCCCTCCGGCTGTGAGCCGTCGTGAGTGGGCGTCAGAGACCGAGCTCGGCCTCGAACGCGCCCTCCTCCAGCCGCGCGCGGATCGCGCTGACGAACCGGCCGGCATCGGCGCCGTCGACGATCCGGTGGTCGTAGGTCAGCGGCAGGTAGCAGACCGACCGCACGGCGATGACGTCCTCGCCGTCCGGCCCGGCCACGACCTTCGGCTCCTTCGCGATCGCACCGGTGCCGAGGATCGCGACCTGCGGCTGGTTGATGATCGGCGTGTCGAACAGCGCGCCGGCGCTGCCGATGTTCGTGATCGTGAAGGTGCCGCCGGAGAGCTCGTCCGGCTTGATCGTGTTGTTGCGGGTGCGGGCCGCGACGTCCGCGATCTTGCGGGCGAGCCCGGCCAGCGACAGGTCCTCGGCGTTCTTGATCACCGGGACGAGCAGGCCGCGCGGGGTGTCGACGGCGATCGCCAGGTGGACGTTGCCGTGGTACTCGATCTGCTTGCCGTCCCCGGTGATCGAGGCGTTGACGGCGGGGAAGGCCTTGAGGGCCTCGACCGTGGCCTTGGCGAAGAACGGCAGGTAGGTGAGCTTGACGCCCTCGCGCTGCTCGAAGGCCGCCTTCGCCCGGGCGCGCAGCTTCGCGATCCGGGTGACGTCGACCTCCTGCACGGTGGTCAGCTGGGCGGAGACCCGCAGCGACTCGGTCATGCGCTGGGCGATGACCTGGCGCAGGCGCGGCATCTTCACCGTGGTGCCCGGCTGCGGGGCGTCGGCGGCGCGCGCCGGGACCTTCGTGGGCTCCTTCGGCGCACCGGTCGGCGCGGCGGCCGCCGGGGCCGGCTGCTCGGGGGCCGCGGCGGGCGCCGGGGCCTTGGCGGCCTCGGCCGCGGCGAGTACGTCCTGCTTGCGGATGCGGCCGCCGACGCCCGAGCCCTCGATGGTGTCGAGGTCCACGCCGTGCTCCGCGGCCAGCTTGCGGACCAGCGGGGTGACGTACGGCGGGGCGGAGGTGCCCTTGGTCTCGGCCTTGCCGTTGCCCGACCCGCCGCCCGACGGGGCGGGCGCGGTCTCGGCGGCGCGGGCGGTGTCCTCGGTCTCCGGCTCCGCCGGCTCCGGGGCGGCCTGCTCCTCCTTCACCGGCTCCTTCGGGGCCTCTTGCGTGGGCTCCTCGGTCTTCGGGGCGTCCGCCTTCGGGGGCTCGGGCGCCTTCTCCTCGGCGGGGGCCGAGGCGGCGTCCGCGTCGCCGATGACGGCGAGCTGGCCGCCGACCTCGACGGTGTCGTCCTCGCCGACGGACAGCTCGAGGACCGTGCCGGCGACCGGCGACGGGATCTCGGTGTCGACCTTGTCGGTGGAGACCTCGAGCAGCGGCTCGTCGATCTCCACGGTGTCGCCGACCTGCTTGAGCCAGCGGGTCACCGTGCCCTCGGTGACCGACTCGCCGAGCTCGGGCATGGTGACCGGGGTGCCGCCGCCGGAGGACGTGCCGGTCGCGGCCTTGGGGGCCTCCTGCGGCTCCTCGGCCTGCGCGGGCTCCGGCTCGGCCTCCGCGGCCTCGGGCTCGGCCTGCGCGGCCTCGGGCTCCGCCGCCTCGGACTGGGGCTGGGCCTCGGGCTGCGCCGCACCCTCGTCGGACCCCTCGTCGCCGATCACGGCGAGCTCGCCCCCGACCTCGACGGTCTCGTCCTCGCCGGCCACGATCCGCTGCAGGACGCCGGCGACCGGGGACGGGATCTCGGTGTCGACCTTGTCGGTGGAGACCTCGAGCAGCGGCTCGTCGACCTCGACGGTGTCGCCCTCCGCCTTGAGCCAGCGGGTGACGGTGCCTTCGGTGACGCTCTCACCGAGGGCGGGCATCTGGACGGAGAAGGCCATGTCTGCTCGGATCCTCTTTCGACGTGCGGTGGGTGTGGTCCGTTCGGGACCTCAGCCGTGGGTGTGCAGGGATTTGCCGGCCAGGGCGAGGTGTGCCTCGCCGAACGCCTCGTTCTGGGTGGGGTGGGCGTGCACGAGCGGGGCGACGTCGCCGGGCTCGGCCTCCCAGTTGTAGACGAGCTGGGCCTCGCCGATGAGTTCGCCGACGCGGGCGCCGACCATGTGGATCCCGACCACCGGGCCGTCCGTCGCGCGCACGAGCTTGATCGCGCCGGAGGTCTGCAGGATCTGCGACTTGCCGTTGCCGCCCAGGTCGTAGGTCAGGGTCTCGATCTCCCCGAACTTGTCCTTGGCCTGCGCCTCGGTGAGCCCGACCGAGGCCACCTCGGGCTCGCAGTAGGTGACCCGCGGAATCCCGGCCTCGTCGATCGGGGCCGGGTCGAGCCCGGCGATGTCCTCGGCCACGAAGATGCCCTGCTGGAACCCGCGGTGGGCCAGTTGCAGGCCGGGCACGATGTCCCCGACGGCGTAGACACCCTCGAGGTTGGTGCGCAGCCGCTCGTCGGTGGTGACGAACCCGCGCTCCATCCCCAGCCCGGCCTCCTCGTAGCCGTGCCCGGTGGTGTTCGGGCCGCGCCCGACCGCGACCAGCAGCAGATCGGCCTCGATCTCCTCACCGGACTCCAGGGAGACGGTGACGGTGTCGTTGACCTGCTTGGCGCCGGTGAACTCGACCCCGGTCCTCGCGGTGATCTTGCGGCGGCGGAAGGCGCGTTCGAGCAGCTTGGAGGCGAACTCGTCCTCGTTGGGGACCAGCCGGGGCAGGGCCTCGACGACGGTGACCTCGGCGCCGAAGGAGCGCCAGACGGAGGCGAACTCGACCCCGATCACCCCGCCGCCGAGCACCACGACCCGCCGGGGCACCTCGTCCAGGGCGATGGCCTGGTCGGAGGTGATGATCCGGCCGCCGATCTCCAGCCCGGGCAGGGTCTTGGAGTAGGAGCCGGTGGCCAGCACGACGTTCCGGCCGGCGTAGGTGGTGCCGTCCACCTCGACCGAGCGCGGGCCGCGGAAGGTGCCGGCGCCCTCGACGAGCTCGATCTTGCGGGACTTCACCAGCCCCTGCAGGCCCTTGTAGAGCCGGCCGACCACGCCGTCCTTGTAGGTGTTCACCCCGGCCATGTCGATGCCCATCAGCTGGGAGAGCACGCCGACCTTGGCGCCGTCGCGGGCGGCGTCGGCGACCTCGGCAGCGTGCAGCAGGGCCTTGGTGGGGATGCAGCCGCGGTGCAGGCACGTGCCGCCGAGCTTGTCCTTCTCCACCAGCACCACCGACATGCCCAGCTCGGCGGCCCGCAGGGCACACGCGTAACCACCGGAACCGCCGCCGAGGATCACCAGATCGGCAGTCCGTTCGGGCACGTCCGTTCTCCTCACTCGCGGCGTCAGTGCGTCCGGCGACCCGGTGCTCCGTCCGGGGCGGCCCCATCTTGTCACTCGGTGGCAACAGTCGCTGGAACCGGTCCGGGAGAAATCCGCACAGGTCGCGCGTTGGGTGGGTAGCTGTCGAGGGGAGCGGAGGCCTCATGGGACTGTTCGGCCGCAAGCGCGCCGGTGGGCGGCGTGGTGCCGCGGCCGAGGACGCCGAGTACCTGCGCGCCTGGGCGGCGATGCGCGAGGGCGTGGAGGCCTTCGTCGAACCCCGCACCGCCGTGACCGAGACGACCATGGTCCTCGTCGCCAAGGACGGGGAGTGGACGCGGCGCCGGGTCGCCGGGCCGGAGGGCGCCCGCAGGCTCGCCCGGTCGCTGAAGATCCCTGTCTACGACGTCCAGCTCGTCGGCTACCCGCAGCGGATGCGCGACCACGACGCCCGGCAGCGGGTCCTGCGCGAGCGCGAGCGCCGGCGCGGGCTGGGGGAGCTCGGCGGCTACGGTTCCTAGTGACTCTTGCGCGCACCGATCGCCTGCAGCACGGGGGCGGCGCGCAGCAGCGGGCCGGGGGCCAGGGCGGACAGTCGCATCATCGCGCCGCGCCAGCCGGGCACCGTCTTGTAGACGCGGCCGGTCCCGAACAGGCCGACCAGCTCGGTGGCCACGCGCTCCGGGCTGAGCAGCACGCCCGAGCGCACGAGCGCGCGCGCTCGGGGCTCCATCGTCTCGAGCAGGGCCGTCGCGACGCCGTCGGGGTTGATCGCGTGCACCCGGATCCCGTCCGCCCGCACCTCGGCCGAGAGCGCGGAGGCGAGGGACAGCACGGCTGCCTTCGTCGCGGCGTAGAGGGAGAGGCCGGGCACCGGGCCGAGCCCGGACAGCGAGGCGGTGATCGCGAGGTCGCCCCCGCCGCCCTGCTCGCGGAACGCGGCGATCGCCGCGCGGGAGCCCCACACCGGGCCGAGCAGGTTGATCTCGACCAGGGCCCTGGCCTCGGCGTCCGTCAGCTCGGCGAGCGGGCCGCCCGTCCCGACGCCGGCATTGCTCACCCACGCGCCGAGCGGGGCGATCCCGCGGGCCCGGGCCGCGATCGCGTGGGCCGCGGCGGGGTCGGTGACGTCGTACGCGGCGGGCTCCCCGCCGATCTCCGCCGCGGTGGACTTCGCAGCGGCCTCGTCGACGTCCGTGACCAGGACGCGGTAGCCGCGCCCGGCGAGCTCACGGGCGATCGCGGCGCCGATGCCGCGCCCACCACCGGTGACGACGGCCGAGCGGGAGCCTGCGGGGACCGAGTGGGCGACACTGCGGCGGATCACGCGCCTGACCCTACCCGCGGGTAGCGATCAGGGAACCCCCGAGACGGGTCCGGGACGGGCCCCGATGTCCGGTCCGTCGCCGCCCGGTGGACTCGGTGCGTGCCCGCCTCGACACCCGCCTCGACACCCGCCCGCTCGCGCACCACGGCCACCGCCCGTCCGCCGGCCCGGTCGTCGGGGACGTCGTCGGGAGGGTCGTCGGGAGCGTCGGCGGGACGGGGAGGCGTCGCGGCGCGGACCTGGCGCCGGCTGGCCGTCTGGGCGCACGTCCTGTCCTCGGTGGGCTGGATGACCTGCGCGCTCGCCCTGTTCGCGCTGCTCGTCCCGGCCCTGCGGGGCGGCGCGCCGTGGGCGGTCGAGGCCGCCCACCACCTCGACACGCAGCTCCTCGCGCCCCTGGCCAACACCTCCGCCGCGACCGGCCTCGTGCTCTCGCTCGGCACCGCGTGGGGGCTGGCGGTGCACCGGTGGGTGCTGACGAAGCTCCTCATCACCCTGGTGCAGCTCTACCTGGGGATCTTCGTGCTGTCGGAGGCGCTCGACACCGCCGCCGACACGCTCCGCGTCTCGCCCGCCCTGGTCGTGGGCACGGCGCCGATGGCGGGCGCGATCGCCGTGCAGGCCTGGCTGTCGGTCGCCAAGCCCGGCGGGCGCACGAGGTGGGGCACCCGGGGCGGGCGGTCGGTCACCCTCCCGACCGCACCACCCTGGGTGTTCGCGCTGGTCGTCGCCGCCCCGGTGGTGGACGTGACGCTCGGCCTGCTCCTCGGCTTCCCCTCGCCGCTGTGCTCGCTCGCCGCGGTGGTGGTCGCGGCGGTGGTCCGTCACCGCGCCCTCCGCCGCGCCCGCCGCGGGAGCGCCCCCGCGTAGCTCCCGACTCGCGGAAGCTCACAGCGCGACTCGCGGAAGCTCACAGCGCGACTCGCGGAAGCTCACAGCGCGACTCGCGGTGCCGGAGCTCCCGACTCGCGGGAGCCCACGGCCGCCCGACTCGCGGGAGCCCCGGCGCGACCTGCCGGTCAGCCGTTCGCGGCGATGTCCTCGAGGAGCGCGATCAGGGTGCGCACCGGGACGCCGGTGCCGCCCTTCGGCGTGTAGCCCCAGGGCCCGCCGGTGTTGAACGACGGCCCGGCGATGTCGATGTGCGCCCACGGCAGCCCGTCGGCGACGAACTCGCGCAGGAAGACCCCGGCCGCCAGCATCCCGCCGAACCGGTTGCCGGTGACGTTGGCCAGGTCCGCGATGCGCGAGTCGAGCTCGCCGCGCAGGTGCTCGGGGAGCGGCATGGCCCACGCGTCCTCGCCGACCGCCCGGCCGAGCGCGGCGACCCGGTCGCGGAACTCGTCACTGCCCATCACGCCCGCGGTGCGGGTGCCGAGCGCGACCATCTGCGCGCCCGTCAGGGTGGAGGTCTCGACGAGGTAGTCCGGGTCGTCCTCGGCCGCGCGCACCATGGCGTCGGCCAGGATCAGCCGGCCCTCGGCGTCCGTGTTCAGCACCTCGACCGTCTTGCCGCCGTACATCGACAGCACGTCGCCGGGCCGGTACGCGGTGTCCGACGGCATGTTCTCGGCCATCGGCACGGTCGCGGTCACGGCCACGGGCAGGTTCAGCCGGGCCGCCAGCACCGTCGTGGCGATCACCGCTGCGGCCCCGGACATGTCCGAGGTCATATGGTCCATGTTGGCCGCGGGCTTGATGGAGATGCCGCCGGTGTCGAAGGTGATGCCCTTGCCGACCAGCGCGACGTTCTTGACCGGGTTCTCGCCGCCGGACCAGCGCAGCCGGACCAGCCGCGGCAGCCGCGACGAGCCCTGCCCCACCCCGAGGATGCCGCCGTAGCCACCGGCGGCCAGCGCCTCGTGGTCGAGCACCTCGACCTCCAGCCCGGCGGCCTCGCCCAGCTCGCGGGCGCGCGCGGCGAAGGTCTCGGGGTAGAGCGCGTTCGGCGGGGTGTTGATGAGGTCCCGCGCGGTGGTCACCGCCTGCGCGACCGCGAAGGCGTGCTCGAGCACGTCGGCGTCCGCCCGGGGGAACTCGACGGACTCGATCGGCTTCTTCCCGGCCGTCGGGTCGCCCTTGAAGGCGGTGAAGCGGTACGCCCCGAGCAGTACGCCCTCCGCGGCGGCCGTCAGGTCGACCGCACCGAGGGTGCTCACCACGCGCCCGCTGCCCGCCAGTGCGCGGGCAACGGCGCCGGACGCCCGCCGCACCCGGTCCGCGGGGACGGCGCCGGACTCGTCCGGCTTGCCCAGCCCCACCCCGACGACGAGCGGCGAGCCGACCGCCCCGCGCGAGGGCAGCTTCACGACCTCCTCGACCTTGCCGGTGGCACCGGCGAGCGCGAGCAGCCCGGCGAGGGTGCCGTCGAAGGCCGCGTCGACCTCCTCGGCCCCGGGGGCGAGGACGGGCTCCGCGGTGCCGTTCTCACCGTTGCCGTTCGGGCCCGGCAGCACCCCGACGACGAGGACGTCGGCCTCCGCCGCCGCGGCGGGGCCCTCGAGGGCGCCGATGCGGGTGCCGGTCTGCGGGACGGTGGTCGTCAAGGCGGGTCTCCTCGGTCGGGTCCGCGCCGGGCGCTGCGCACGGCGGCGTGAAGGGTGGGATCCGCCGGGCCCGGGCGCCGCGCCGCCCGTCGACGAGCGGTCCGAGCGCCCGGCGAGACCTCTTCGAGATGCTAATGACACCGTCACGGGGCCGTATCGCACAGGGTCGGATGCAATGGTGGTCCCCGTGGCAACGACCCTCGGCCGCCGTCTGGGTACCGCCGACGTGGTGGTGCTCGGGCTCGTCGCCATGCTCGGCTCCGGCGTCTTCGCCGTCTTCGCGCCCGCAGGCGCGGCGGCGGGACCGTGGCTGCTGCTGGCGGTGCTGCTCGCCGCGGTCGTGGCCGGGACGTGCGTACTGTCCACCGCGGAGCTGGTGCTCGCGGGCGGGACGGGCCGGGCGACCTTCTCCGCCGGCTACACCGCCGGCTACGTCGCGGCGCGCGAGCGCCTGCACCCCGTGGCGGGCCGGCTCGCCGGCGTCACGCTGCTGACCGGCGGGGTCGCCTCGGCGGCGGCCGCGGCGGGCGTGTTCGGGGCGTACGTGCTGCCGTCGAACCCGCTGGTCGCCGGGATCGTCGTGATCGTCGCGGCGACCGTGCTCAACGTCGTGGGGGTGCGCACGACGGCCCGGTCCTCCTGGCTGCTCGCCGGCGGGACGCTCGCGGTGCTGGTCGTGGTGGTCGTCGTCGGCCTGCTGGGACCCGGCGGGGAGCAGACGGTGTCGGCGTCCGTGACGGCCGCGGGGGAGGCCCGCGGCGTCGCCGTGCCCGTCCCGCAGGCCTCGCCGGGCGCGCTCGGCGTGCTGTCCGCGGCGGGGCTGGTGTTCTTCGCGTTCGTCGGCTTCGCCAACGTGGCGACCTACCGCGAGGAGGTCCGCAACCCGGCCCGGACGCTGCGCCGCGCGATCCCGATCGCGCTCGGCGTGTGCACCCTGACCTACCTGGCCGTGGCCGGGGCGCTGCTGATGGGCCTGGGCACGGACCGGATCGGCGAGGAGCACGCCCCGCTGGTCGCGCTCGTCGACACCGGCCAGGCGCCGGCGCTCGGGGTGCTGGTGCGCATCGGCGCCGCCGCGGCGGCCGGCTCGACGCTGCTCGCGGTGCTGGTCGGGATCAGCCGCACCGCCATGGAGATGGGCGCCCGCGAGGACCTGCCCCGCTCGTTCGCGAAGGTCTGCGGCAGCGGCGCCCCCTGGCGATCCGACGTCGTCGGCGCCGCCCTGGCGATCCTCGTCGCCGTGCTCGCCGGTCCGGTCGCCTCCATCGCGCTGTCCGCCTGCGCGATGCTGCTGCACTACGCGATCGTGCACGCGGCCACGCTGCGGGTGCCCGGCCGGCGGGCCCCGGCGTGGGTGCCTGCCGTCGGGTTCGTGCTGTGCGTCGGACTGGCCGCGCTGCTGCCCCGGACGTCCGTGCTGATCACCGTCGGCGCCCTGCTCGTCGGCTGGGGGCTGTCCGAGCTGTCGGCCCTGCGGGCCCGCCGCCGCCCTCCCGCGGTGCAGGAGGAGCCGCCGGGGGAGCAGGCGGCCTGAGTACGGTTTGCGCGTGAGCGACGAGCTGATCACGGGGCCCCTGCACGACCGGCACGTCGCGCTGGGGGCGACCCTCGGCGCCTTCGGCGGGTGGTCCATGCCGATCGCCTACCCGGCCGGCACCGTGGCCGAGCACACCGCCGTGCGCGAGGCCGTCGGGATCTTCGACGTCAGCCACCTGGGCAAGCTGTCGGTCCGCGGCCCGGGGGCGGCCGAGTTCGTCAACTCCTGCCTGACCGCCGACCTCGGGAGGATCGCGCCCGGGAAGGCGCAGTACACGCTGTGCTGCACCGAGACCGGGGGCGTCGTCGACGACATCATCGCCTACCTCGAGGGGCCGGACGAGGTCCTGCTCGTCCCCAACGCCGCCAACGCCGGGCGGGTCGCCACGCTGCTGCGCGCGGCCGCCCCGGCCGGGGTCGAGGTCGTCGACCGGCACCGCGAGCTCGCCGTGATCGCGGTGCAGGGCCCGCGCTCGGCCGAGCTGTTCGCCACGATGTTCGCCGGGTTCTCGGGCGTCGCAGGCCTGGAGTACATGGCCTTCGTCGACGCCGGCGCCGTCCGCGTCTGCCGCACCGGGTACACCGGGGAGCACGGCTATGAGCTGCTGGTCCCGGCCGCCCAGGCGCCCGCGGTCTGGGACGGGCTGCTCGCGGGCGCGGAGCCGCTCGGCGGGCGGCCGTGCGGGCTGGGCGCGCGGGACACGCTGCGGCTCGAGATGGGCTACCCGCTGCACGGGCAGGACCTGAGCGAGGACATCACGCCCGTGCAGGCCGGCAGCTCGTGGGCGGTCGGCTGGTCGAAGCCGGCGTTCTGGGGCCGCGAGGCGCTGCTGGCCGAGCGGGAGGCCGGCCCGACGCGGCGGCTGCGCGGACTGTGCGCCACCGGTCGGGGGATCCCGCGGGCCGGGATGACCGTGCTCGCCGGTGGCGAGCCGGTCGGCGTGACGACCTCGGGCACCTTCTCGCCGACCCTGAGGACCGGGATCGCGCTCGCCCTCATCGACACCGCGGCGGGGGTCGCCGTCGACGACACCGTCACCGTGGACGTCCGCGGGCGGGCGCTGGAGACGCAGGTGGTGAAGCCGCCGTTCGTGCCGTCGCACGTCCGATGATCGGGCTCCCGACCGGCTGACGCGCGCCTTGCCCCGCGGGTTACCGTTCACGCATGAGCGCGCCGCTGTTCACCCGTATCCCGAACCCCGCCCCGGCCTCGGACCAGCGGCGCGACGAGATCCTGGCCGCCCCGGGCTTCGGTCGTCACTTCACCGACCACATGGTGTCGATGCGGTGGACCGTCGGGGAGGGCTGGCACGACTTCCGGGTCGAGCCGTACGGGCCGATCGCGCTCGACCCGGCCACGATGGTCCTGCACTACGGGCAGGAGATCTTCGAGGGGCTCAAGGCCTACACCCAGCCGGACGGGACGATCGCGTCGTTCCGCCCGGAGGAGAACGCGGCGCGCTTCCGCCGGTCCGCGGTCCGCCTGGGCATGCCGGAACTGCCGGACGAGCTGTTCCTGGCCGCGCTGCGCGAGCTGGTCGCGGTCGACCGCGCCTGGGTGCCCCCGGCCGGTGGCGAGGAGTCGCTCTACTTCCGGCCCTTCATGATCGCGACGGAGGTCGGGCTGGGCGTGAAGCCCGCCGACTCCTACCTCTTCCTGCTCATCGCCTCACCCGCCGGCGCGTACTTCCCGGGCGGGGTCAAGCCCGTCGACGTCTGGCTGTGCACGGACTTCACGCGCGCCGCGGTGGGCGGCACCGGCATGGCGAAGTGCGGCGGCAACTACGCCGCCTCGCTGCTGCCGCAGGCCCAGGCCGCGCAGCACGGCTGCGCGCAGGTCGCCTACCTCGACGCCGCGGAGCGGCGCTGGGTCGAGGAGATGGGCGGGATGAACCTGTTCTTCGTCTTCGGCTCCGGGGAGTCGGCCGAGCTGGTCACGCCGGAGCTGTCCGGCAGCATCCTCGAGGGCGTCACCCGGCACTCGCTGCTCACCCTGGGCAAGGAGATCGGCTGCCAGGTCACCGAGCGCAAGATCTCCGCGCGCGAGTGGCTGGTGGGCTGTGCCGACGGGGCCATCACCGAGGTGTTCGCCTGCGGTACCGCCGCGGTGATCACGCCGGTGGGCAACGTCAAGTTCAGCGAGAACAACGGCGTCGGGACGATCCGGGTCGGCGACGGCGAGCCGGGCGCGATCACCATGCGCCTGCGCACGCTGCTCACCGACATCCAGCGCGGCACCGGTACGGACACGCACGGCTGGATGACCGTTCTCTGATCTCGCCGCCCGGGCGCGGTCAGGCGCCTAGCAGGAGCAGGACGGCGGCGGTGCCCAGCTCCGCCGCCGCGCCCAGGACGTCCCCGGACATCCCGCCGAACCGCCGTGCGGTGTGCGCCGAGAGCACGACGACGAGCACGGCCGCCAGCGCGACGCCCGCCGGGCCCCGCCAGCCGGCGACGGCGAAGCCCGTGCCGGCCAGCACGATCCACCACACCGGCGCCACCCACACCGGCTGGGACCCCGCCACGAGCGCCCCGAGACCGCCCGGCCGCGCCGGGGGGACCCCGCGCCGGGCGACCCAGCAGAAGCCCGCCCGCCCGCTCGCGACGGCGATCGCGGTCCCGGCCACGACCTGCCAGCCGGTCAGGGCGCCGAGCGATCCCGCCTGCACCCCGAGCACGACCAGCAGCGTCACGACGGCGAAGGGTCCCGCACCGCCGTCCTTCATCACGGCCAGCGCCCGCTCCGGCGGACCGAAGCAGCCCAGCCCGTCCGCGGTGTCGGCCAGCCCGTCGACGTGCATCCCGCGCGTCCCGAGGGCCAGCAGCCCGACGGCGAGCAGGCCCGCCACCAGCCCCGGAACGCCCAGCGCGGCCAGGCCCCACACGAGCAGCCCGGCCACGGCGCCCAGCCCGGCCCCGACGAGCGGCGCCCAGCGCAGCGCCCCGGCCGCGGCCCGCGGCGACGGTGTCCCGGTCCGGACCGGCAGGACGGTCAGCAGGCTCAGCGCGAGGCCGAGGGCGCCCGCGCGGCGCTCGTCCGCGCTCATCCCGTGACGGCGCGCACCGGCGCGATCCCGCTGGCCTCCGCGGTCGCGGTCTCGCCCAGCAGCCGGGCGGCCGCCTGGACCAGCGGCAGCACCGCGACCGCGCCCGTGCCGTCGCCGTGCCGGACCTGCAGGTCCAGCACGGGCACGAGCTGCAGGTGCTGCAGCACCAGCGTCATCGCGGGCTCGGGGGAGTGCTGGGCGGCGAGCCACCACTGGTGCGCGCCCGGGGCGAGCTCGTCGGCCAGCAGGCCCGCGGCGCCGACCACCAGCCCGTCGAGCAGCACGGGGGTCCGGCGCAACGCGGCCTGCACCAGGAACCCGGTGAGCACCGCGAGGTCGGCGCCGCCGGCGGTGCGCAGCAGCGCGTACGGGTCGCGGACGTGCGGCTTGGCCCGGCGCAGGGCGTCCCGGATCGCGGCGGCCTTGCGCATCCAGGCGTCGTCCCCGATACCGGACCCCCGCCCGACCACGGCGACCGGTTCCGCCCCCGTCACGGTCGCGACCAGCGCCGACGCCGGGGTGGTCGCCCCGACCCCGAGCGAGGCGGGCACGAGCAGGTCCGCGCCGGAGTCCACCTCCTCGTCCGCCAGCGCGCGCCCGATCCGGATCGCGTCCCCGACCTCGGCGGCGGTGAGCGCGTCCTCGCGGTCGATGCGGCCGCTGCCCCGGCGGACCTTGAACCGCTCCTGGCCGGGCAGCATCGCCTCGCGGTCCAGCCCGGCGTCGACCACGCGGACGGACGCGCCGGACACCGACGCCGCCACCGCGACCGGCGCGGACTGCTCGAGCGTGGCCGCGACCTGCCGTGCGGTCACCTCGGGCTGGTAGGCGGAGACCCCCGCCGCGGCGATCCCGTGGTCCGCCGCGACGACGACCACGCGGGCCCGCGCGGGCGGTCGCGGTGGGCAGACACCCTGCATCGACGCCAGCCACAGGCCCAGGTCGGCGAGCACCCCCAGCCCGCCCGCCGGCACCGCCAGCGCCTCGTACCGGGCGACGGCCTCGCGTCGCGCCTCGAGGTCGGGCGCGGGCACGGGAGGCAGGGCGGGGAAGGGGCTCTCGCTCACGGGCCCTTCCTACCGTCCGGCCCGCGGGCGTGGCGCAGCAGCCCGGCCTCCTCCGCGGCCTGCGCGGCTCATGATCACCGTTTCGGACACTTCCCGGCCGTCGGTGGCCAGGAGGTGTCCGGAACGGCGATCACGGCCGCAGGGCGGGGCTCCGGCGCATGATCGTCGCCTGCGGCTGTCGAAGCGTCAGGATCGTCGCCGGACGGTCCGGATCGGCGATCATGACCCGCCTCCCCGTCCATGATCGCTTCGTGTGGGCGGAAAGCGCCAAATATGGCGGGGGAGCGGTCGCAAGCAACGATCTTCGGTGGCACAGGGCCCCGGCGCTGTCCCATCGCCGTGATCGTCGTACCGGACCGTCCGTGGCCGTCCACGGCGCGGAGCGGTCCCGGACGACGATCATGGCGAGCATCGTCGGGCCCGGCCGCCGTCGTCAGACCCGGCCGTCGTCAGCTCCCGGCGTCTTCAGGTGGAGGGGGAGGCCCGCCACCAGCAGCACCACCTCGTCGCACACCTCGGCGAGGGCGGCGTTGAGCGCGCCGAGCTCGTCCCGGAACAGGCGCCCGGCCCGGGTCGCCGGGACCACGCCCAGCCCGACCTCGGCGGACACCAGCACGCAGGGCGCGTCGCCGGGAGCCCGCCGCACGGCCTCGACCAGCGTGGCGACGGCGTCCTCGACCCCGGGCGGGGTGGTGGGCGCCTCCCAGGCCTCGCAGTCGTCGAGCACGCCGGTGAGCCAGGTGGCGAGGTCGTCGACCAGCAGCGGCCCGCCCCGGGTCAGCTCGGCGACGAGGTCGGGGTCCTCGACCGTGGTCCAGCAGGCGGGGCGGCGCGCGGCGTGCCGGGCGATCCGGGCCTCCCACTCGAGGTCGTCCGGCAGGCGGCGGGCGGTGGCCGCGTAGCGGACCGGCGCGTCGGCGGGCAGCAGCGCCTCGGCGTACCCCGACTTGCCCGACCGGGTGCCGCCCAGGACCAGGATCCTCAGACCTGCGCCCCGCGCTTGACCCGCGGCTTGGGCACCCGCAGCTTGCGGATCTGGCTGGCGCGGGTGAAGGCGTACCACCCGGTGCCGAGCCCGCTGATGTGCTCGTCCGGGAACTTGGCCCGCGCCTGCCGCGTGACGCGCATCCCGAGCGTGACGCCCTCGACCACCATCACGAACAGCACGACCAGGCTGAACAGGCTCAGGTACTGCTGCACGGACGGGATCGGCAGCAGCACCGAGATCAGCACCACCACCGCGAGCGGCATGAACAGGCCCATGAGGTGCGGGCGGGAGTCCACGACGTCCCGGATGTAGGCCTTGACCGGGCCGCGGTCCCGGGGGAGGAGCACGCGGTCGTCGCCCGCATCCATCCGGGCGCGGCGCTCGGCGGCCTGGGCGCGGCGCTCGTCCTTGCTCGGGCGGTTGGCCTTCGCCAGGCGGGCGGCCTCGCGCTGGGTCCGCGGCGGGGGCGGGGCGGGGCCGCGGCGCTTGCTCTCGGCGTCCCGCCGCTTCGGCGTGGGCCGGCCCTTGCCCTGGGTCCAGCGCGGATCGAGTGGCTTCCTCTCCTGCGTGCCCTCGGCGTCGTCCGTGTCGACGGACGTGGCCGGGGAATCGTCGGAGCGGCGCAGGAACCTCACGGGTCCACAGGGTACGGGCGATAGCGTGCGCGGTGTGCGTGTGGTCGTCGCTCCCGACTCCTTCGGCGGAACACTGAGCGCGCGGGCCGCGGCCGGCGCCATCGCGGAAGGCTGGTCGCGCGCCGTGCCCGACGCCCGGATCGACCGCCTCCCGCTGGCGGACGGCGGCACCGGCTTCGTCGACGTCCTGCAGGAGCGGCTGGGCGGGACCCTGCACGAACCGCAGGTCACGGGCCCGTTCGGGGACCCGGTGACGGCGCCGTGGCTGCAGGTCGGCACGACCGCGTACATCGAGTCGGCCGCGGCCTGCGGGTTGCACCACGTGCCCCGCGAGCGGCGGACGCCCGAGGTGGCGGGCCGCGTCACGACGCGCGGGGTGGGCGAGCTGCTGCGCGCGGCCCGGGCCGCGGGCTGCACCGAGGCCGTCATCGGGCTCGGCGGGTCGGCGACCACGGACGGGGGCTCCGGGATGCTCGCCGCCCTGGGGGCCGCCCCGCTCGACGCGTCGGGCGCGGAGCTGCCGCCGGGCGGGGCGGACCTGGCGCGGTGCGTGCGGCTGTCCGGCACCCCGGACGTCGGGATGACGCTGGTCGCGGCCGCGGACGTCGACAACCCGCTGCTGGGCCCGCACGGCGCCGCGGCGGTCTTCGGTCCGCAGAAGGGCGCGGACGAGGCGACGGTGGCCGCCCTCGATGCCGCGCTGGCGGCGTGGGCCGGGGTGCTCGCCGGGGCGACGGGCCGGGACGTGCGGGACGAGCCGGCGGCCGGCGCCGCGGGTGGGCTCGGCGCCGCGCTGCTCGCGCTCGGGGCGCGCCGGGAGTCCGGGGCGGGGCTGGTCCGCCGGCTGCTGGGGCTGGACGAGGCGCTCGACGCCGTCGCCGCCGAGGGCGGTCTCGCGATCACCGGCGAGGGCAGCTTCGACTGGCAGTCGCTGCGCGGCAAGCTGATCACGGCGGTGGCCGGGGCGGCGGCCGAGCGGGGCGTGCCGTGCGTGGTGCTGGCCGGGCAGGTGAGCGTCGGGCGCCGGGAGGCGGCCGCGGCCGGCGTCGACGCCGCCTACTCGGCCTCCGAGCACGCGGGCGGGGTCGAGGCGTCCATGGCCGATCCGGCGGGCACGCTGGCGGCCCTCGCCGAGCACGTCGCGCACAGGTGGGGCGGGTCGCCGGCGAGCCGGTGACCGGTATCACCCGGTCGGTGGGCGGCGGAATCGCGCAGGCCCCGGAGGGTGTCGGCGGCAAGGCCTACTATGGGTCGCGGTACGACTTCCGGGGACACCGGGAACAGTTCCGCCACGTGCGCTGTTGGGAGAGTTCATGACCGTCGAGAACACCGTCGAGGCCGGCACCGTCGAGGAGACCCACGGTGTCGAGCTGACCGACAACGCCGCCCTCAAGGCGCGCTCCCTGCTCGAGCAGGAGGGCCGCGACGACATGCACCTGCGTATCGCCGTGCAGCCCGGTGGCTGCGCAGGCCTGCGGTACCAGCTCTTCTTCGACGACCGCTCGCTCGACGGCGATCTGTTCCGCGAGTTCCACGGCCTCAAGGTCGGCGTGGACCGCATGAGCGCGCCGTACCTGCAGGGCGCGGTCATCGACTTCGTCGACACGATCGAGAAGCAGGGCTTCACGATCGACAACCCGAACGCGGGCGGCTCCTGCGCCTGCGGCGACTCCTTCAACTGAGTCTCGGCGTCCCGGGCCCCCGGGTGGGAGATCACGTCTCCCACCCGGGGGTTTCGTCATGTCTGACGTAAGGTGATCCGACGTGCGCATCGCCGTCACCGGATCCATCGCCACGGACCACCTCATGCACTTCCCGGGGAGGTTCGCGGACCAGCTCGTGGCCGACCAGCTCGACCGGATCTCGCTGTCGTTCCTGGTCGACGAGCTGACCATCAAGCGCGGCGGCGTCGCCGGCAACATCGCCTACGCGCTGGGCGTGCTCGGGCGGGCCCCGGTGCTGGTCGGGGCGGTGGGCGCGGACTTCGCCGACTACCGCTCCTGGCTGCAGCGGCACGGCGTCGACACCAGCGGCGTGCACGTGTTCGACGACGTCCACACGGCCCGGTTCGTCTGCACCACGGACGACGACATGCGCCAGATCGCGTCGTTCTACGCCGGCGCCATGGCCCGGGCCCGGCTGATCGAGCTGCAGCCCGTCGCGGAGCGGGTCGGCGGGGTGGACCTGGTGCTGGTCGGCGCCAACGACCCCGAGGCGATGCTCCGGCACACCGACGAGTGCCGGCAGCGCGGCTACGACTTCGCCGCGGACCCGTCGCAGCAGCTCGCGCGGATGGACGGCCCGGAGATCCGCAGGCTCGTCGAGGGCGCGCGGTACCTGCTGACGAACGACTACGAGTGGGAGCTCCTGCTCAAGAAGACCGGCTGGACGCCCGAGCAGGTCGGCGAGCGGGTCGGCACCCGGATCACGACCCTCGGCGAGAAGGGCGTGCAGATCGTCGGGCGTGACGGGGTCGCGCTCGAGGTCGGCGTGGTGCCCGAGACCGCGAAGGTCGACCCCACCGGTGTCGGCGACGCCTTCCGTGCCGGTTTCCTCGCCGGCACGTCCCAGGGTCTGTCGCTCGAGCGCTCCGCCCAGCTCGGCTCGCTCGTCGCGGTGCTGGTGCTGGAGACGGACGGGCCGCAGGAGTGGCGGTGGGACCGGGGGAGCGCCCTCGACCGCCTGCAGCAGGCCTACGGTCCCGACGCCGCCGCCGAGATCGCCCCCGCCCTCCCCGCCTGACCGCGCGACTCGCGCTCGGAGTCTCCGCGAGTCGCGCTGTGGGCTTCTGCGAGTCGCGCTGTGGGCTTCGGCGAGTCGCGCTCTGGGCCTCCGCGAGTCGGGAGTTCGGGCAGCGCTCGTCGGCACTTGCGGGGCACCGAGTCGGCGCGGACCTCGTCGCGGTCACCGCCGCGCTGCTCGACGGGCTGGACCTCGAAGTTGCCGCCGGGCACCCGCTGCCACGGCGGCGGGACGGGTCGGCGCTGCGGGCCGCGGATCACCGCGCCGGGGCGGGCCGGATGAGCGGGTCCGCCGGCGGCCCGCCGCTCGATCCCGAAGCAGCCGGGCGCGGCTTGCGGAAGCTCAGGGTGTGACTCGCGGGAGCCCACAGCACAACTCGTCGAAGCTCAGACCCCGACTCGCCGAAGCTCAGACCCCGACTCGCGGAAGCTCAGACCCCGACTCGTGGGAGCTCACAGCGCGACTCGCGGAAGCTCAGACCCCGACTCGCGGGAGCCCAGGGCGCGACTCGCGGAAGCCGACAGCGCGGGTCGGGGGACTACAGGGTGACGGGGTAGGCGGGTTCCGGGACCTCGGGGGTGATCCGGCGCTCGACGAAGATGCCGTACCAGATCAGGAAGACCAGCAGCGTCCAGATCCGGCGGCTGTGGTCGACCGGGCCCTCGCGGTGCGCGTCGAGCATCGCCCGGACCGCGGGCAGGTCGACCAGGTGGCCGGCCCCGGAGTCGCGGATGATGTCCCGCGCCCAGCTGTACATCTCGTCCCGCAGCCAGTGCCGGATCGGCACCGGGAAGCCGAGCTTGCGCCGGTTCAGTACGTGAGACGGCACGATCTGGGCCAGCGCCCCGCGCAGCGCGTACTTCGTGGTGCCGCTCGCGCCGCCGGTGATCTTCTGGGCCAGCGGCAGTGCCGAGGCGACCCGGAACACCTCCGGGTCGAGGAACGGCACCCGCAGCTCCAGCGAGTTGGCCATGGTCATCTTGTCGGCCTTGACCAGGATGTCGCCGCGCAGCCAGGTGAACAGGTCGACGTGCTGCATCCGTGCCACCGGGTCCCACTTCTCGGACGCGGCGTAGTGCGGGGCGGTGACGTCCGTGTGCGAGACCCGCGGGTCGTACTGGCGCAGGATCTCGTGCAGCTGGTCGTCCCGGAAGATCCGGGCGTTGCCGTAGTAGCGCTCCTCGAGCCGCAGCGAGCCCCGGCGCAGCAGGTCCTTGCCCCGCATGCCCTCCGGCAGCCGGCGCGAGGCCCGCCCGAGCAGCGGCCGCAGCGTGCCCGGCACCTTCTCGAACGGCGCGAGCGACAGCGGCTCGCGGTAGATCGTGTAGCCGCCGAACAGCTCGTCCGCGCCCTCGCCGGACAGCACCACCTTGACGTGCTGGCGGGCCTCGCGGGCGATGAACCACAGCGGGACCAGCGCGGGGTCGGCCACCGGGTCGTCGAGGTACCAGACGATGAGCGGCAGGGCCTCCATCATCTCGTCCGGCTTGACGGTCCGGACGACGTGCCGCACGCCGATCGCCGCCGCGGACTCGGCCGCGACGTCGACCTCGGAGTAACCCTCGCGCTCGAAGCCCGTGGTGAAGGTGATGAGGTCCGGGTTGTGCTCCTTGGCCAGCGCCGCGATGGCCGTGGAGTCGATGCCGCCGGAGAGGAACGCGCCGACCGTCACGTCCGCGCGCATGTGCTTGGCCACCGAGTCCCGCAGCACCTCGGTGATCTCGCCGTGCACGATCGCCTCGGCCTCGGCGCTGGCCGGGGCGTGCGAGGGCAGCGACACGAACTGCGGGTGGAAGTAGCGGTGCTGCACGGGCTGCTGCCCGGCCTTCACCGTCACGTAGGTGCCGGACTCGACGCGCCCGATGGCGCGGTGCAGCGTCTCGGGCTCGGGGACGTACTGCAGGATCAGGTAGTGCTGCAGCGCGGCCGGGTCCAGCTCGTCCGAACCCGCGATGCCCAGCTCGGGGGCCAGCTCCAGCAGGCTCTTCTTCTCGCTGGCGAACGCGACGCCGGTCGGCCCGGACGCGAGGAACAGCGGCTTGATGCCGAACGGGTCGCGCGCGACGAACAGCTGCCGCTCCCGGGCGTCCCAGATCGCGAAGGCGAACATCCCGCGCAGCCGGGTGACGGCCTCGGCGCCCCACTGGTGGTAGGCCGCGGCGATCGCCTCGGTGTCGCCCTCGGTGGCGAACTCCGCGCCCAGGCCGGCGAGCTCCTCGCGCAGCTCGAGGTAGTTGTAGATCTCGCCGTTGAAGACGATCGTGTACCGCCCGGCGTCCTCGGCCGGCGGCGGCGGCCAGTGCAGCGGCTGGTGCGAGCCCGCCACGTCGATGATGGAGAGGCGGTTGAAGCCCAGCACCACGTCGTCGTCGTTCCAGGTGCCGCTCTCGTCCGGCCCGCGGTGCCGAGCGCACCTCAGGGCGCCGGCGATGGCCTCGGTCCGGTCGGCCGCGTCAGCGCCGGCGGTCAGCAGTCCCAGCAGTCCGCACACGATGAGCAAGTATGGCGGTCCCGGACCGGGGACCCCCGGACGGGTCACGCACCACCGCGCGAACCCCCGGGGGCGCGTGGGGCCGATCTGCTCGGCTAGTCTCTACGCGTGGTCGAAGGTCCGCCCCCGTCCCGGTGCGCGGGCCGCCGACCCGACCGGCCGCTCCGTGAAGGGTTTGCGCTGGTCGGAACGAGGCAAGGTGTGGTGGGAGCACCACGCGGACGAGGGGAAGGCGGCGGGCAGTGAGCCGATCGGAGCGCGGCGGCACGACCGTGCGTGGCCGCACCGGGTACGTCCGGGCGGCGAAGCTCGCCGGTCTCGGGCTGCTGACGATTCCGCTGCTGGCAGGGTGCTCGGTCGAGGAGGTCATCCGCTTCGGGTGGCCGGTGGGCGTCACGCCCGAGGCCGAGCAGATGCGCCACCTGTGGACCTGGGCGGCCATCGCGGCGCTGATCGTGGGCGTCATCACCTGGGGCGCGATGTTCTGGGCGGTGGCCTTCCACCGCAAGAAGAAGGGCGACGACGAGTCCGTCCCGCGCCAGACCCAGTACAACCTGCCGGTCGAGATCGTCTTCACGGTGATCCCGACGATCATCGTGGCGGTGCTCTTCGGCTTCACCGTGGCAGTGCAGCAGTACGTCGACAAGGACAAGCCGACGGACGTGCGGGTCGACGTCACGGGCTTCCAGTGGAACTGGGCCTTCCGCTACCCGGGCCAGATCGCGGCGAACGGCCAGCCGGTCGAGACCATCGGGACCTCGAACACCATCCCGATCCTCGTCCTGCCGACGGACCGCTCGATCGAGTTCACCATCGCGTCCAACGACGTGATCCACAGCTTCTTCGTGCCGGAGTTCCTCTTCAAGCGGGACGTCTTCCCGATCCCGGAGAAGAACGACACGGACAACACCTTCGTGATCGACCGGATCGACCAGCAGGGCGCGTTCGTCGGCCGCTGCGCCGAGCTCTGCGGCACCTACCACGCGTCGATGAACTTCGAGGTCCGCGCGCTCAGCCCGGACCTGTACGACCGGTACCTCGCGCTGCGCAAGGAGAACAACCCGGCGACCGGGGTGCCGAACTCCGCCCAGGAGGCGCTGACCGCGCTGAACTGCGGCCAGTGGTGCGCCCCGGAGGCGATCACGACCCGTCCGTTCACCGACCGCGGGCAGATCGCCCAGGCCGACGCCCAGCCCGTCGCGGCCGGGAAGTGAGGGAGGACCAGCGATGAAGGTCGAATCCCGGATCTTCGAGATCTGCACCGCCTTCTTCTTCGTCGCCGCGATCGTCTACACGATCCTGACGCACGAGGCCGTCGGCATCGCCGCGCTGTTCCTGACCGGCGGCCTGTCGCTGATCATCGGCACGTACTTCCGGTTCGTGTCCCGACGGCTCGAGGAGCGGCCCGAGGACAACCCGGAGGCCGAGGTCTCCGACGGCGCCGGCGAGGTCGGCTTCTTCTCGCCGGGCAGCTACTGGCCGATCGCCGTGGCCGCCTGCGCCGCGCTGGTCGGCGTCGGCCTGGCGTTCTTCTTCTGGTGGCTGATCGTGATCGCCGGCGTGATGCTGCTGATCGCCGTCGGGGGCCTCGTCTTCGAGTACCACATCCGCCCCGCGGACCACTGATCGCGCTGCTCTCCTGATCGACGCCGACGGCGCCGGACCCCTCGGGGCTCCGGCGCCGTCGGCGTTCCCGGGGACGTCGGCTGTCAGCCGCGCGCCGCCGAGCCCAGCGCGTCCCGGGCGATGATGACCTGCTGGATCTGGCTGGTGCCCTCGTAGATCCGGAAGAGCCGGACGTCCCGGTAGAACCGCTCCACCGCGACCCCGCGCATGTAGCCGGCGCCGCCGTGCACCTGCACCGCACGGTCGGCCACGCGGCCCACCATCTCCGAGCAGAAGTACTTCGCCGCGGCCGGCCCGGCGATCTTGTCCGTGCCCGCGTCGAACGCCCGGGCCGTCTCCAGGACCAGAGCGCGGCCGGCGTGGTAGTCGGTCACCGAGTCGGCCACGAGGCCCTGGATCAGCTGGAAGCGGGCGATCGGCGCGCCGCCCTGCTCGCGGGTCTTCGCGAACTCCGTGGTCTCGTGGACCAGCCGGGCCGCCATCCCCGCGCAGACCGCGGCGATGTGCAGCCGGCCGTGCGCCAGGCACTTCGCGGCGATCCGGAAGCCCTGGTCGACCCCTTCCTCGCCGCCGACCACGGCGTCGGCCGGGACGCGGACGTCGTCGAGGTGGACGTCCGCGGTCCACGCGCCGGACTGGCCCATCTTCTTGTCCTTCGGCCCGATCGAGAGCCCGGGCGTGCCCTTCGGCACCAGGAAGGTCGAGATCCCCCGGTTGCCCTTGGCCTCCGGGTTGGTCCGGGCGAAGACCATGATCACGTCGGCGACCGGGGAGTTGGTGATGTACCGCTTCGAGCCGTTGATCACCCAGCCGTCGCCGTCCCGCTTCGCCGTGGTGGCCAGCGCGGACGGGTCCGAGCCGGCGTCGGCCTCGGTGAGCCCGAACGAGGCCGTGACCTCGCCGGACGCGAGCCGGGGCAGCCAGGTCTTCTTCTGCTCCTCGGTGGCACCGTCCAGCAACACGTGCCCGGCGATGCCGTTGTTCGTGCCGAACAGCGAGCGCAGCGCCGGGGTCGTCCAGCCCAGCTCCATGGCCAGCTGCACCTCCTCGAACGCGGAGAGCCCCAGCCCGCCGTACTCCTCCGGGATGGTGAAGCCGTAGAGGCCCATCTCCTTGCACTGCGTGACGATCCGCTCGGGGATCACGTCCTGCTCGTCGATCTGCTCCTCGAGCGGCACGACCTCGGTGCGGATGAAGTCCCGCACCGACTCCAGTACGTGTCTCAGGTCGTCGGCGTCCACCGCTGCTCCTCTCTCCATCGCTACCCGACGGTAGCTCAGCCCCGAGGGTCGCTCCGCACGCTCCGCTCAGCGCCCATGTTCGCTCCGCTCAGCGCCGGATGTCCGCTCCGCTCAGCGCACCCGCGCCAGGACGAACCCGTCGTACCCCTTGGCGCCGACGGTCTGCAGGGCGGTGGCCTCCACCCGGCCGTCGCCCTCCAGGGCCTCGAACATCCGGCGCGTGCCCTCGACCTGCGCGTCCCCACCCGTGACGATCCGACCGCCGCGGACCACGTTGTCGACGACGATCACGGTGCCGGGCCGGCCGAGCCGGATCGCGTGGTCGAGATAGGCGGCGTTGTTCTGCTTGTCGGCGTCGACGAACACCAGGTCGAAGGGGCCCTCGAGGGTCGGCAGCGTGTCCAGCGCCGCCCCGACCCAAATCTCGACCCGGTCGGCGAGGCCGGCGTGCTCGAGGTTGGCCTGGGCGACGGCGGCGTGTTCCGGTGAGTACTCGCAGGTCACGAGCGTGCCGTCGGCCGGGAGGGCGCGGGCGAGCTGGATCGTGGAGTAGCCGCCGAGCGTGCCGATCTCGAGGATCCGGTGGGCGCCCGCGATCCGGGCGAGCAGGTGCAGGAAGCGGCCCTGGACGGGGGAGACGTCGATCGGCGGCAGCCCGGCCTCGGCGTTGCGCTCGAGCGCCGCCGCGAGGACGGGATCCTCGGGCATGAGGGCGGCCTCCAGGTAGTGGTCGACCTCGCGCCAGACGTCGCCGGGCACGGTGCTCCCCGGGACAGGGCTCCCGGACGCAGGGCTCTCGCTCATGCCCCCACCCTGGCCTTCGGCCGGGCCGCGGGCCAGCGTGGTCGGGAGCTGCGTGATCGGGATCGCGGGTGGTGCGGGTGCCGGGTCGGACACGCTCGGCGGACCGCGGGGAGGGCAGCGCCTAGGGTGCGGTACATGTCCGAAGCGAACGACTCGACGCCGCGCAGGCGCAGGGTACCGGCCGGGGTGCGGGTCGTGTTCGACGGCGCCGCCGGCAAGCTGGTGGGGGACCGCTGGGCCCCGGTGGGCGAGCGGCGGGGACCCGCGCTCCTGCTGCACGGCGGCGGCCAGACCCGGCACTCCTGGTTCCGGACCGCGGCGGCCCTGGCCGACGCCGGCTGGGACGCGGTCGCGCTCGACGCCCGCGGGCACGGCGACAGCGACTGGGCGCCCGACGGCGACTACGGCACGGACGCGCTGGACGCGGATCTGCTCGCCGTGATCGAGCAGGTGGGGGAGCCCGCGCTGCTGGTCGGGGCCTCCATGGGCGGGATGACCGCGCTGGTCGCCGAGGGCGAGCACGGCGGGCTGGCGCGCGCCCTCGTGCTCGTCGACATCGTGCCCAGGGTCGAGGCCGACGGCGTCGCGCGGATCATGGCGTTCATGGGTGCGAACCCGGACGGCTTCGCCTCGCTCGACGAGGTGGCCGAGGCCGTCCGCGCCTACAACCCGCACCGCAAGCGCCCGCCGAACCCGGAGGGCCTGCGCAAGAACGTCCGGCTCCGGGAGAACGGGCGCTGGTACTGGCACTGGGACCCCGCCTTCCTCCGGGTCGGTGACGAACCCCGCCGCTCGACCACGCACGAGCGCGCCGCGGCGGCCGCTGCCCGCGTCGCCGTGCCGACGCTGCTGGTCCGCGGCGCGCAGTCGGACATCGTGAGCGAGGACGGGGTGCGCGAGCTGCTCGAGCTCATCCCCGGCTCGGTCCACGTCGACGTCTCCGCCACCGGCCACATGGTCGCGGGCGACGACAACGACGTCTTCACCCGCACCGTGCTCGACTTCCTCCAGGAGAAGCGGGTGAGCCCGCGGCGCCCGTGACGCGGCCGCGGCTTCGGCGGACGCCTCCGAGAGTCGTCGCAAGCCCTCGGGGTCGTCGCAGCGCTCACTGGTCGTCGCAGCGCTCGGGGGTCGTCGCAAGCCCTCGGGGCACCGCGGCCCCGAGGTTCCCGCGGCTCTCGGGGGAGCTCGCAGCTCTCAGAGGTTGTCGAGCGCCACCCGGGCGATCGCCGTCGCGGTGTCCCGGGTCTGCTGCTCGGTGCCCGAGCCCTGCAGCGAGACGTCGATCGTGGCCGCGCCACGGCGCACCAGCAGGCCGCCCAGGCCCTCGGGGAAGTCCCGGTCGCTGTAGAAGAACAGCGCCTGGTCACCGAGGCCGGGCACGTCGACACCCGACACACCCACCGAACTGCGCGAGGCGGCCGCCTTGGCGTCGAACCGCGGGCCCGCCTCGACACCCACCGTCAGCCCCGGGGCCGCCGGGGTGGCGGAGTAGGCGCAGACGCTCCGGGTGGTGCCGTCCGTGGCCGCCGGGTTCGCGAACACCAGCCCGCTGGCCCGCGCGATCTCCGCCTGCGGGACGAGATCGCAGGCGCGCGGCAGCGAACCACCCGCGCCCGACGGACTCGGTTCGCCCGCCGCGACACCGGCTGACGGGGCGGCCCGACCGGACGGCGGAGCCGTGGCCGGTGCCGCCGACGGCGTCCCGGCCGGTCCCGCCGACGGCTCCGCTGTCCCTCCGCAGCCGGTAAGCACGGCCACGGCGCCGACGAGCGCGAGGGCGAGAAGGGGGCGCAGCGGGAACCGGACGGAACGGACGCGCATCCGCCGAGGGTAGCGACGCTCCGTGGACCGCCCGCCACCGGGAGTGATGTCCGGCACGCCCGGCCGGTACCGTGCCCGGCCCGAAGCTCCTCCGGCCTGCACCGGGGGCCGCCCAGCCCTCACCCGATCAACGCCAGCGGCTCGGACCGCGATGGCCGGGCGCGGGGCACCCTGGCCGCCGGCACCGGCTCCGGCACCACCGCCAGCTCGGGCAGGCGCCGACCCGCGGCCCGGATCAGCACCGCGGTCCAGGTGCGGAAGGGACGCCAGGGCTCGGCGATCCGAGCCAGGTCCTCCGCGGTGGCGGGGGCGCCGAGCCCGTAGCCCGCGCCGACCAGGGCGGCCAGCCGCGGCTCGCCGTCGACCAGCGCGTCCTGCACGCCCGAGGCACGCAGGTGCACGAGCCCGGCGGCGAACTCGCCGATCCCGTTCACGGTGCGCAGCCGCGCCCGCACCTCCGCCGGGTCGCCCTCCCGGGTCGCCACGGGGTCCAGCAGGCCGTCCACGGCCGCCCGGGCCACCGCACGCAGCCGCTCCTGCTTCAGCTCGGGCAGGCCCGGCAGCCGCTCCGCGGCCAGCAGCTGCTCGGGGGTGGGCACCGCCGCGAGCGCGACCCCCGCGACCTCGACGACCCGGCCGAACTCGCGGGACAGCCGCTCGCGCGCCGCCAGCGCCTGCCTGCGCCCCCAGCGCTGGGTGATCACGCACCAGAGCGCCGCCTCGTAGGGCGAGGCGAACAGCACCGGGCGCAGGCCCGGGGCGGCCGCCTGGATGCGACCGACCAGCGGGTCCCGCTCGCCGACCTCGGCGAACGCCGCGCCGTCGCCGTCGAGCGAGAGCATCCGGGCCACCTGGTCCCGCACCGGCTCCACGGCCTCCCCGGGATCGAGCCCGCTGACGGTGCCGTGGACACCCGCCCCGTCCTGTCTCACGGCGACACCGACCTGGCCGCGCAGATCGTCCCGGCACAGGGCGAGCCGGAGCACGCCGTCGGCGAACGCGCCGCCGCCCGGCCAGTCCCCGGCCGGCTCGGCGCCGTGGCCGAAGGCACCGGCCTCGGCCAGGGAGAACGGGCCGCGGGGACGGATCGTGAAGGTCTGCTGGGGAACCGCTGGAGTGGTCATGGCCGCAGCATGCCCGCCGCCACCGACAGTTCCCGGGGCCCGCGGGAGTCGTCCCCAGCCGTTGCTCCGGTCGGTGATGATGCAGCTGCATGACTTCCGCTGCGGGTGCGGCGTGGGCTATCCAGGAGGGACCGACCGCGACGACAGGGGTGGGGGATGACCGAGTTCGACCTGGTGGTCCGGGGTGGATCCGTGCTCGACGGGAACGGGGGACCGGCGCGCACGGCGGACGTCGGCGTCGTCGGCGACCGGATCGCGGAGGTGGGCCGGATCTCCGGGACCGGCCGCCGCGAGATCGACGCCGACGGCGCGGTCGTCGCCCCCGGGTTCGTCGACATCCACACCCACTACGACGGTCAGGCGACCTGGGAGTCGAGGCTCCAGCCGTCGTCCTGGCACGGGGTCACCACGGTGGTCGCGGGCAACTGCGGGGTCGGCTTCGCGCCCGCCCGGCCCGAGCACCGCGACCGGCTGATCGACCTGATGGAGGGCGTCGAGGACATCCCGGGGATCGCCCTGCACGAGGGCCTTCCCTGGACCTGGCTGACCTTCCCGGAGTACCTCGACGTGCTCGAGGCCCGCCCCTACGACGTCGACCTCGCCACCCAGGTCCCGCACGCCGCCCTGCGCGTGCACGCGATGGGCGAACGGGCCGCGGCGCACGAGGAGGCCACGCCGGACGAGGTCGCGCTGATGGCGAAGCTCGCGGCCGAGGCCGTCCGGGCGGGGGCGCTGGGCTTCTCCACCTCGCGCACGCTCAACCACAAGAGCATCGACGGCGAGCTGACCCCCTCCTACGGCCTGGGCGCCGCCGAGCTCGTCGCGATCGCCGAGGCGGTCGGCGCGACCGGCACCGGGGTGTTGCAGCTGGTCAGCGACTTCCCGGAGCCCGAGCAGGAGTTCGCGCTGCTGCGCGAGATGGTGGCCGCGTCGGGCCGCCCGCTGTCCTTCTCGCTGCTGCAGTTCCCGCAGGACCCCGACAGGCACCGCGCGATCCTGGCGATGACGGAGCGGGCGTGGGCGGACGGGCTGGAGATCCGCGCGCAGGTCGCCGCCCGGCCCGTCGGGCTGATCCTCGGCCTGGAGAACACGCTCAACCCGTTCATGACCAACCCGGTGTGGCAGCGGCTGGCCGACCTCACGCCCGGCGAGCAGGCCGCGCGCATGCAGGAGCCCGGCCTGCGGGCGGAGATCCTCGCCGCGCAGACCGGCGAACGGAACCGCAGCCGGCTCGGCGGCATGCTCATCCACAAGTTCGAGCTCATGTACGAGCTCACCGACCCGCCGAACTACGAGCCGCCGACCTCGGAGTCGATCGCGAACCGGGCCGCGCGCGAGGGCCGCGAGCCGGTCGAGCTGGCCTACGACATCGTGGCCGGGGGCGGCATGCTCTACCTGGTCGGGGCGAACTACGCCCACGGCAACCTCGACGACGTGTACGAGATGCTCCGCCACCCGCACACGCTGCCCGGGCTGTCCGACGGCGGCGCGCACGTCGGCACGATCTGCGACGGGAGCTTCCCGACCACGCTCGTGCAGCACTGGACCCGGGACCGGGCGGGGGAGAAGCTCGACCTCGCCTACGTGGTGCAGCAGCAGGCGCGCGACACCGCGCGGGCGGTGGGGCTGCACGACCGGGGCGTGCTCGAGCCCGGGTACCGCGCGGACCTCACCGTGATCGACGTCGCCGGGATGCGGCTGCGCCGGCCCGAGATGCGGGCGGACCTGCCGGCCGGGGGGCGGCGGCTGCTGCAGCGGGTCGAGGGGTACCGGCACACCGTGGTCGCCGGTCAGGAGACCTACACCGACGGCGAGGAGACCGGGGCGCTGCCCGGCCGGCTCGTCCGGGGGGAGCGGCCGGCGCCCCGCTGACCGCCCCGCCCGGAACCCGGTCGGCGGGAGGTGGGGCTGGCCCTACCGTGGTCCGGGGAGCGTGCCGGGTGGGGACCGGTGCGCGCGTGGGCTTGGGTGGGGGCATGAGCGAGGAGGGGGTCCCGGCGGCGGTCGTCACGCCCGGGCCGGCGGTCGGGGCGGTCCGGCGGGGGCTGCGGTACCTGGTCACGGGCCTGCCGTTGGGCGTGCTGGCGTTCGTCGTGGCGGTCGCGGGATTCGCGGCCGGGATCGGCACGGTCGTCGTGTGGGTGGGGCTACCGGTGCTGGCCGGCACGTTCGTGCTGTCCCGGCGGCTGGCCGACGTCGAGCGGCGGGCCACCGAGGCCGCCACCGGCCGGGCGCTGCCGCCGCACCACTACCGTCCCCGGCGCGGGCGCGGCGTGATCGGCATGCTCGGGCGGCTCGCCGACCCGCAGTGCTGGCGGGACCTGCTGCACGCGGTCGTCGGCCTCCCGGTGCGGCTGGCCTGCTTCGTGATCGGGGTCGCCTGGGTGGTCACCGGCCTCGGCGCCTCGCTGTACGTGCTGTGGGAGTGGTCCCTGCCGCGCGGCGAGCGGACCGGGCTGATCGACGTGATCACCGGGGTCGCGTCCCGGGCGCTGGACGTCGCCTTCACGACCCTGGTCGGTCTGGTCCTGCTGGCCACGACGCCCTGGGTGGTCCGGGCGCTCGTCGCCGTGCGCGCGGGTCTCGCGCGCGGCCTGCTCACCAACCGGACCGCCGCGCTGCGTGCCCGCGCCGTGCAGCTGGCCGCGGGGCGGCGGGCCGCTGTGGCCGCCGAGGCCGCCACCCTGCGCCGGCTCGAGCGGGACATCCACGACGGCCCCCAGCAGCGGCTCGTCCGGCTGACGATGGACCTCGAGGCGGCCGACCGCCGGCTCGACGACGACCCCGACCGTGCCCGGCCGCTGATCGCCGAGGCCCTCACCCAGACCCGGGAGGCGCTGGCCGAGCTGCGGGCGTTGTCCCGGGGCATCGCCCCACCGGTCCTGGCCGACCGCGGGCTCGTCGCGGCGCTGGCCGCCGCGGCGGCGCGGTCGACCGTGCCGGTGAGCGTCGAGGTGGAGCTGCCGGCGGGGGAGCGGCCGGCGGCGGCCGTGGAGAACACCGCGTACTTCGTGGTCACCGAGGCGCTCACCAACGTCGCGAAGCACTCGGGGGCGACCCACGCCACCGTCGACGTCCGGCCCCGGCGCGCCGACCTCGTCGTCCGGGTGACGGACGACGGCGTCGGCGGCGCCCATCCGGCCAAGGGCCACGGATTGTCGGGGCTGTCCGAGAGACTGTCGGCGGTGGAGGGGCGGCTGGAGGTCGCGAGCCCCGAGGGCGGGCCGACGGTGATCACGGCGTGGATCCCGCTGGCCGGGTTGGAGGACGCGTGAGGGTGGTGCTGGCCGAGGACTCGCTGCTGCTGCGCGAGGGCCTCGTGCGGCTGCTCGACGAGGCGGGGGCCGAGATGGTGGCCGCCGTCGGGGACGGGGACGCGCTGGTCACCGCGGTGAAGGAGCACCGGCCGGAGGTGGCGGTCGTCGACGTGCGGATGCCGCCGACCTTCACCGACGAGGGGCTGCGGGCGGCGCTGGAGATCCGCCGGGAGTGGCCGGACACGGCGATCCTGGTGCTGTCCCAGTACGTCGAGGAGTCCTACGCGGCGGACCTGCTGGCCGCCGGCGGGGGTGTGGGCTACCTGCTCAAGGACCGGGTGTCCCGGCTCGCCGAGCTGTCGGACGCGCTGGAGCGGGTGGTGGCCGGCGGGACCGTGCTCGACCCGGAGGTGGTGTCCGCGCTGCTGACCCACCGGCGTCGGCGCGACCCGGTCGAGTCGCTCACTCCCCGTGAGCGAGAGGTGCTCGGGCTGATGGCCGAGGGGCGCACCAACACGGCCATCGGCCGCGACCTCGTGATCACCCAGGGCGCGGTCGAGAAGCACATCTCGTCGATCTTCACCAAGCTGGGGCTCGCGCCGTCGGGTGACGACCATCGGCGGGTGATGGCGGTCCTGGCCTGGTTGCGGGCCTGACGACCACGCGGGCCGCAGATCCCGCCCGTCCGTGTGATGGCGGATGCGGCGTGTGTCCGCCACGCTCTCGCCGGTCCAGTCGGGGCGACCGGTCGGGGGAAGAGTCGATGGCGCTGCGCGAGCGTATGCCGGTTACGGAGTCACGATCCGTCACGAGGCGGTCGGGCCGGCATCGGGCCGGGTCGCGCCGGCCCGCGATCGTCGTGCCGGAGCAGCGCGGAACCTCCCACCGCTGGGTCACCGCGGAGGCCGACGAGCGGGCCCGGCGGCGGGAGGCGCGGCGGCGCCCGGCTGCTCCGGTCGCGGCCGCCGAGCCCGGTCCCGGCGTGGAGAGCCGGTCCGAGCGCGCGGAGGCGGCCCGGAGCGCGGCCGCCGGCCTCGCCGGGGCGCGGCTGGCCACGGCGCTGGTGAGCCGGGTCGTCACGGACTGCCGCCGGGAGGCGACGACCCGGATCGCCGACCGGATCGCCGGCGCTCGTGCCCCGCTGCCCGAGCCGGGCGTGGTCGACCGCGCGCCGGAGCCGGGGGTGACACGGTCCCTGCCGGTCCGCTACCGCGGCGTGGACGGGCGGCACCGTCCGCGCCGGCTCGCGATCGGGGTGTGGGTGCTGCTCGGGTTGCTGATGGTCGTGGCCGTGGGTGCGGTGCCGTCGGCGGCCCGGCACACCGGCGTCCTGACCTCCGACGCGGCCGCCGAGCGCTTCCCCGGTGTGTTCCCCGAGAACACCGAGCCAGGGCCGGGCGGCGGCGATCCCGTCGCCCCGGCGCCCGCGGAGTTCACGACCGCGCTGCCGGACGGCCGCGCGCAGGTCGCCGTCGACGCCGCGCTCTCGCAGGTGGGCGTGCGGTACCAGTGGGGCGGCGACGGCCCGTCCGCCGGTGACCAGGGCTTCGACTGCTCGGGGCTCACCGTCTTCGCCTACGGCGCCGCGGGGATCACGCTGCCGCGCACCGCGCACCGGCAGTACGTCGCCGGCCCGCACGTGCCCGCGGACGCCCCGTTGCAGCCCGGGGACCTGGTCTTCTACGGCTCCCCGTCGGCGGTGCACCACGTCGGCGTCTACCTCGGCGACGGACGCATGGTGAACGCCCCGACCTTCGACAAGCCGGTGCAGACCTCGTACTACCGCTGGCGCGGCGACGACTACCTCGGCGCCACCCGGCCCGCGGCCCCCGGTCCGCGCACCACCGGGATGCTTCAGGTGCTGCCCGAGCCCCGGGGCTTCGCGCCGAACGAGTGGCCGCGGACCTTCGACGCCCCGGCCGCGCCGGCGCCCGCCGCCGCGATCGCGCCGAGTGCGAGCCTGCCGCCTGAGTCGGTGACGGCGGCCGCGGCGATGGCCGCCTCGGCCGGCCCGCTCAGCGTGGTGGACGGGGGTGTGCCGTCCGGCCCGGGGTCGGCCGGGGTGGTGCACGGCGAGCCCGCCGCGGCACCGGCCACCGGTCCGGCCGCCGCGGGGCAGGCCTGGCGCCCCGCCGCGGCGACCTGGCGGCTGCCCGCATCCGGTGGGAGTGGGGCAGCGGCGCCGGAACCCGCAGCTCCGGCGGCCCCTGCTGCTCCTGCGGCTCCGGCAACCGCGGCGGCTCCGGTACCGCCGATCGGTGGGTCGGCTCCGGTCGTGGCCCCGGGGGATCAGGCGGTTCCGGGGGATCAGGCGGCCCCGGCGGATTTGGTTGCCCCCAGGGATCTGGCGGTGCCGGTGGGGCAGGCGGCGCCGGTGGATCTGGCGCCCTCGGAAGATCAGGTGGCTCCCGGGGACCTGGCGGCGCCGGTGGGTCAGGCGGCCGGCACCGACCCGGCAGCAGCGGTGGCCGGCGCAGCTGCGCCGGCGGGACCGGCCGGAGCCGTGGCCGCTCCACCGTCCGACGAGGCCGCAGCGCTGGCTGCCCCGGCGACCCCACGCGTCGGCACCCTGACGCTGCCCGACGGCGAGCTCCCGTTGTTGGCGGCGCGGCTCGAGGAGGCCGGTGTCCCCGTGGCGCCCGAGCCGGGGACCGCCGCGCTGCTCGACGAGGGCGGCGCCCAGCTCGTCGTGCTGCGCTCGACCGAGGACCTCCCGCTGGACCAGCAGCTCACGGTCGCCCTCGACGGTGCCGATCCGCGGTCGCGCACAGTCGTGGAGGCGACGTCGCTGTCCGCGGAGCAGCTCGCCGAGCACGTCCGCACCCTGCCCGCGGGCGAGTTCCAGGTCGTCGCACCGGCGGCCGACGGCACCTGGACGGTCGCCGAGCTCGAATGACGGTGTCGGCCCGGCTAGAGCCGGCGTCGGACGAGCACCGGCGTTGTCGAAGGCGCATCCAGCAGCGCCCGGTGCTGATCGCGTCACAGGTGATCGGTGCTCTGGTGCGCTGAGGGCGGTGGCGCGGGCCCTCACTGCATCCGAACGTCGATCACCGTGCCGCCGCCGGCGGTGGCGACTCCCGGCCGGCGAGGCTGCACGCGGATCGGCGAGCACTGCAGGCACGCGGATCGGCGAGCACCGCAAGCACGCGCATCCGCGAGCAGCGAAGGCACGCGGATCGGCGAGCACTGCAGGCACGCGGATCGGCGAGCACTGCAGGCACGCGGATCGGCGAGCAGCGAAGGCACGCGGATCGGCGAGCACTGCAGGCACGCGGATCGGCGAGCACTGCAGGCACGCGGATCGGCGAGCACCGCAAGCACGCGCATCCGCAAGCATTGCAAATGTGTCCCGGAGACACCCTGGACCGCGGCCCGGTGAGCACAGCGCCCGAGGCGCCGGCTCCCGTCAGCCCCCGTCGACGGCCCGCAGGTCGAGCACGAGCTCGGCGGGGACCTCCCCCTCCGCCACCACCCGCACCGGCACACCCCAGTCCTGCTGGTAGCGGTGGCAGGCGGCGAAGACGGCGTCGCCCTCGTCGCAGGCCGCTGCCGTGACGCTCACCGACAGCACGCCCTCCCCGGGCGCGAGCCGCAGCGACCGCACCAGCCCGGGCGCGGTCCCAGCGCCCTCGACCAGCAACGACGAGGGCGACGCCGCCACCGTCAGCACCGTCGGGTCGCCGAAGCGCGTGTCGAGGTGCTGCCCGGTGGGCGGGGTGAAGTCGATCGTGAGCGCGACGGGGCCGGCCGCGAGGTCGGTGCGCGGCCGTCGGACCGTGTGGGCACCGGCGTCGACCAGGGCGCCGGCCGGGATCGGCAGCCGCACCAGCCGGTGCGCGGCCGATTCCACGACGACCAGCGTGTCGCCGTCGACCAGCACGTCGCTGGGCTCGGCGTGGCCCTGCGCCAGCGTCGTGACCTGCCCGCCGGCGATCCGGCGCACCGCACCGTTGTACGTGTCCGCCACCGCGACCGACCCGTCGGGCAGCACGTCGACGCCCAGCGGGTGCTGCAGCAGTGCCTCCCGGGCCGGCCCGTCGCGGAACCCGAAGTCGAACAACCCGAGGCCCACTGCCGTGCTGACCTGCGGCGTCGCGGCGAGGTCGAGAGCCCGCACGGCGGAGGTCTCGGCGTCGGCGATCCACAGCACGTCGCCCGCGACCGCCAGCCCGGACGGCTGGGCGAAGAAGGCGTCCGTGACCGGCCCGTCCCGCAGCCCCTCCGCGGTGGTCCCGGCGAGCACGGCGAGCTCGCGCGAGACCGGCGAGAAGCACCACAGCTGGTGCCACCCGGCCATCGCGATCACGATCCGGTCCCGCCACCACGCCACGTCCCAGGGCGTCGACAGCTCCGCGGCCGTCCCGCCCGGCTCCACCCGCTCGCGCAGCGGCGAGCCGGTGCCCGCCACCGTCGTGACCTCCCCGTCGGCGAGCCGCAGCCCGCGCAGCGCGTGGTTCACCGAGTCGGCGACGACGACGTCGTACCCCACCTGCGCGGCCACCTCGTCCGGCAGCACGGCCAGGCCCTGGGGCTCGGAGAACTCCGGCGCGCTCCCGTCGCGGAACCCGCGCGCCCCGGTCCCGAACCGCCGGACCTCGGCGAACTCCGGGTCGAGCTGCACGAGCTGGTGGTGTGCGGTGTCCGACACCAGGAACCCGCCGGGCACCGCCACGACCTTCCCGGGGCACCGCAGCGAGGTCGACGGCGGCGGGGGAGCGACGTACGGCCCGTCGCCCCGCCGGAGCGTGCCCTTCGTGGTGTGCTCGGCGACCAGCTCGCGGATCAGCACGGCCAGCCCGTGCGCGTGCCCCTCGCCCGCCATCTGCGCGACGACGTACCCCTCCGGGTCCACCACCGCCAGCGTCGGCCAGGCGCGCGCGGCGTAGGCGTCCCACATGGCCAGGTCCGGGTCGTCGAGCACCGGGTGGTGCACGCCGTACCGCTCGACGGCCGCCTCCACCGCCGCCGGCTCGCCCTCGTGGGCGAACTTCGGCGAGTGCACCCCGACGACCACCAGGACGTCGGCGAACTCCTCCTCCAGCGGGCGCAGCTCGTCGAGCACGTGCAGGCAGTTGACGCAGCAGAAGGTCCAGAAGTCGAGCAGGACGATCTTGCCGCGCAGGTCCGGAGCCCGCCCGCCCGTGTTGAGCCATCGACGTCCGCGCAGCTCCGGCGCCCTCACCCGCATCACGGCCGGATCAACGCGCGGCGCGGCCGCTGCTGTTCCAGACTGGTCGGCGTGCCGGAACTGCCCGAGGTGGAGACCGCGCGGAAGGTGCTCGAGCACGCCCTGGACCGCGAGATCCGGAGCGTCGACGACAACGACGACTGGGTCTGCCGTCCGCACCCGCCCGGCGAGATCGCGGAGGCGCTGGTCGGGGGACGGCTGACCGCGGTGCACCGGCGGGGCAAGACGATGTGGTGCGAGACCGTGAACCGCGACGGCGAGGAGGGCCCGACGCTCGGCGTGCACCTCGGCATGGGCGGCCGGGTGATCGTGACGAACGACGAGGGCGAACGGGTCGGCGGCGGCCCGGAGCGGCCCGACCGGCAGCCCCGCAAGCCCGAGTGGGACCGCTTCACCGTGAACTTCGTCGACGGCGGTCGGTTCCGGCTGTTCGACAAGCGCCGGCTGGGGCGGATCCGCCTCGAGCCGGACCTCTCGGGCCTGGGGCCGGACGCCGAGGAGATCTCCGCCGCCGACTTCCGCACCCGGATCGCGCGGAGCCGCTCGGCGGTCAAGGCGCGGCTGCTCGACCAGTCGGTCATCGCGGGCGTCGGGAACCTGCTGGCCGACGAGACATTGTGGCGGGCGAAGATCAACCCTGCCGTCCCTGCCGACGAGCTGGACCGCGCGGAGCTGGACCGGCTGTACCGGAACCTCGAGAAGGCGCTGAAGGCCGCGATCGCGAACGGCGGGGTGCACACCGGCGAGGTCATCGAGCACCGGCACCCCGGCGGGCACTGCCCGCGCTGCGGCGCGGAGATGCGGCACGGGGCCGTCGGCGGCCGCAGCACCTGGTGGTGCACGAAGGAGCAGCAGTAGCCCCCGCCTCAGGCGGGCACGGCCGGCTCGGGGTGCCGGGCGCGCCACCACAACAACGCCCCGGTGCACACCGCCAACCACGCCGCACCCGTGGCCCAGCCGGCCACGACGTCGCTGAACCAGTGCACCCCGAGGTAGATGCGGGTGTAACCGATCCCGCCGATCCAGCCCGCGGCGACCAGCAGCGCGCCGAGCCGGAGCGGACCGGTCAGGTGGGGCCAGGCCAGCACGACGAGCGCCCCGACGACGGCCATGGACATCGTGGCGTGGCCGGAGGGCAACGACTCGTTCCCGGCCTCGACCAGGCGCACCGGCAGTGGCGGCCGGGGCCGGTCGAGGATCCGCTTGACCAGGGTGAACACCACACTGGCACCGGCCATCATGGCGATCAGCCACACGCCGTCCGCCCGGCGGCCACGGGCGAACAGGACGCCCCCCGTGACCACGGCGAGCAGCGCCATCACGGCGGTGCTGCCGAGGTTGGTGAACACGACCAGGATCGCGGTGACCCCGACGGACCGGCTGTCCATCGCCCCTGCGAGGGCCGAGCGGTCCTCGTCCGCCGGCCCGACTCCGGTGAACGCGGCCCAGATCAACCCTGCCGCCAACGCGAGCAGGAGGACGGAGCAGGTCGCGGTGAGGGTGAGCGCGCGGCGGGTGGGCACCCTCCCACTCTGCCCAAGCGGGCCGCGCGCCGCCCGCCGATCCGCGGGATCCTCAGGGTGGGCTCAGCCGCGGCCCCGGAGAGCGCGATACCGGCGGATGAGGGCGGCGGTGGAGGCGTCGAGCGCGGAGAAGTCGGGGTCCTCGCCGTAGAGCGCGGGGCCGAACTGCTTGGCCATCACCTTGCCCAGCTCCACGCCCCACTGGTCGAAGCTGTCGATGCCCCAGATCGTGCCCTCCACGAACGTCTGGTGCTCGTAGAAGGCGATGAGCTGACCCAGCGTCGACGGGGTGAGCTTCGGAGCGAGGATCGTCGAGGTCGGCCGGTTGCCGGGCATGACCTTGTGCGGCACCACGTCCGCGGGCGTACCCTCGGCCTCGATCTCCTCCTTCGTCTTGCCGAAGGCGAGCGCGGCCGTCTGCGCGAACAGGTTGGACATGAACAGGTCGTGCATGTCGGCACCGCCCTCGCCGGGCAGGTCGTGGTTGGGCTCGGCGAAGCCGATGAAGTCCGCCGGCACCAGCCGGGTGCCCTGGTGGAGCAGCTGGTAGAAGGCGTGCTGGCCGTTCGTGCCCGGCTCGCCCCAGAAGATCTCGCCGGTGAGGGTGGTGACCGGGCTGCCGTCGCCGCGCACCGACTTGCCGTTGCTCTCCATGGTGAGCTGCTGCAGGTAGGCCGGCAGCCGGTGCAGGTACTGCGAGTACGGCAGCACCGCGTGGGTCTGGGCGCCGAAGAAGTTCGAGTACCAGACGTTGAGCAGCCCGGCGATCACCGGCAGGTTCGCGTTCAGCGGGGCGGTGCGGAAGTGCTCGTCGATGGCGTGCATGCCGGCGAGGAACTCGGAGAAGCCCTCCTGGCCGATCGCGACCATGAGCGAGAGCCCGATCGCGGAGTCGACCGAGTAGCGCCCGCCGACCCAGTCCCAGAAGCCGAACATGTTCGCCTCGTCGATGCCGAACTCGCGGACCTTCTCCGCGTTGGTCGACACGGCCACGAAGTGCTTCGCGACGGCCTTCTCGTCACCCAGGCCGTCGACCAGCCAGGTCCGGGCGTTGCGCGCGTTGGTCAGCGTCTCGAGCGTGGTGAAGGTCTTGGACGAGACGATGAACAGCGTGGTCGCCGGGTCCAGGTCGCGGGTGGTCTCGGCGAGGTCGGTCGGGTCGATGTTGGACACGAACCGGCACTCGATCCCGCGGTCCGAGTAGTCCTTGAGCGCCTCGTACGCCATGACCGGGCCGAGGTCCGAGCCGCCGATGCCGATGTTGACCACGGTCCGGATGGGCTCGCCGGTCGCGCCGGTCCACTCGCCGTCCCGGACCTTCGTGCTGAACTCGCCCATCCGACGCAGCACGGCGTGGACGTCCGCGACGACGTCCTGACCGTCGACGGTCAGCGAGGCGTCCACCGGCAGCCGCAGCGCGGTGTGCAGCACCGCCCGGTCCTCGCTGGTGTTGATGTGCTCGCCGGAGAACATCGCGGTGATCCGGTCCGGCAGCCCGGCCGCCTCCGCCAGGGCCACCAGCTTCGGCAGCGTCTCGGCGGTGATCCGGTGCTTGGAGTAGTCGAGGACGAGGTCGGCGCCCTGGACGGTCATCGCCTCCGCCCGGCCGGGGTCGGCGTCGAACAGCTCGCGGAGGTGCGTCGGCTCGACGGCCGCGTGGTGCTCGGTCAGGGCCGCCCACTCCGGGGTCGCGGTGATGTCTCGGGGGATGTCCACGGCGGACATCATGCCCGCGTCCGGCCTGGCTGACACGCTCCGCGGACCGGAGATCGACGGTGTGGCTACCACGAAGGCGACAGTGGTGGGGGCGTGCTGTCCGGCGCGGGGCCGCACGCGGTGTCCTGTGGTCCGACGACGACAGCACCCCGAGAAGGAGCGTCCCCGTGAGCGAGCAGCCCGCCCCCGCCGCCGGCAACACCGGTTCCGCCGTCCTCGCCAGCCCCGCCTGGATCATCGGCGGCCTGCGCAACCGCCCCGGCTACCTCGTGACCGCCGCGACACCGCCCGGCCCGCCCCGGATCGCCTTCACCGACGGCGAGGAGACGGCCTTCGACGTCCCGCTCGCCGAGGTCTCCGACGTCACCTACCCCTGGTACTGGTTCGGCGGCGGCTTCAAGGCCCGGATCGGCGGCAGGACCGTGAAGATCACCTTCGTGAAGCCGAACGGCATGCCGAGCCCGAACCCGTCCGCGCTCGGGATCGGCCTCTCGGCGCTCGGCGTCGCGGCCGCCTTCGAGGGGGTCGGGCACGTCGGCGACCTGGCCGGGCTCGCGTGGATCGCCCCGGGCCGCAAGGCGACCGCGCAGTGGCGCGAGGTGCTCCCGGCCTGACACCGGGCCTGGCCGCAGCCGCGCCTCCCGTCCGTGCCCCTCTTCGCGCCCCTCTTCGCGCCCCTCTTCGCGCCCCGTGTGCCGTCACCGTCCCGGCAGCGGGACGAAGCGGCGCAGCTTGCCCGTGGCCGGGTCGCGGTCCAGGGCGGGGGCGAGTCGCACGGTGACGTCGGGGCGGCGCAGTCCGGCGCGGGCGAGGGCCGCTGCGACCTCGGCGGCCACGCCGTCCGTGTCGACGGTCCCGGCGCCGGCGGCGGCGACGGCGGTCACGGCGACCCCCGCACCGGTCTGCCGCACCTGGTACTCCGCGATCTGCGGCACCCCGACGAGCACCGACCGCACGACGAAGGGATGGACGGTCACGCCCTCCCAGCGGAAGCTCTCGTCGCTGCGGCCGCTCACCGTGGCGCGCAGGTGGCCGTCGCCGGGCTGCGCGGTGAGCACGTCCGTGAGCTCGTAGCGGATCAGCGGCTGGACGCGGTTCTCCAGATTGGTGACCAGGACCTTCGCGGACGGTGTGCCGGGCGGCACCGGCCGGTGGTGCTCGTCGACCAGCTCCACGATGCAGCCGTCCTCGGCGAAGACGATCGCCTCGCCGTCCGGCGGGCTCGCCCCGACCAGGCCCTCGGTGGAGCCGAACGTGTCGATCACGGGCACGCCGAAGCCGTCCCGGACGGCGGCGCGCATCTCCGGCGTCAGCGTCTCGCTCGTGCAGGTGACCGTCAGTGGACGGATCCGCAACCGGCCGGCCCGCTGCTCGGCGGCCAGCCGCTCGATCATGCTCGCGTAGCCGTAGAGCAGCGGGGCCTGCACGGCGTTGAGCCGCTCGACGATCTCCGGCACCGGCAGCGTGGCCGGCACGGGCACGAAGTGGAACGGCAGTGCACCACCTGCGAACTGCGCGGCGCCGCCGGTCGGGTGCACCGCGGAGCGGGCGGAGACCATCGCGATCGGCAGGCCGCCGGGCGGCGGCCCGCCCATCGCCTCGATCCGGGCGACGAGCCCGCGGCAGAGCGAGCCGAGGAACTGCCGGAGCGCGGGCGGGTCGAACACGTACACCCCACGCCGACCCGAGCTGCCGCCCGAGGTGAAGGCGACGTACTCGCCGAGGATCGGTTGCGGTTCGGCGGTACCGGCGGCCAGGGCGCTCTCGACGAGCCGGGTGCCGAGCCGCCGGTCGGTGAAGACGTCGTCGAGCGCCGCCATCATCTCGGCCTTGGTCATGACCGGCAGCGCGGACAGGTCGCGCGGATCGACGGCGTCGGGGTCGACGCCCGCGAGCCGGCGCGCGTGGAAGGGCGAGCGTTCGGCGGCGTGGGCGAGCAACGCCGCCAGGCGCTCGCGCTGGTGGCCCACGATGCGGTCGCGGCCCCACGACACCCGGGAGAGCTGCCCGGGCAGCGTCGGCACCAGCTCGGCCTGCAGCCGCTCCCGGTAGGCGGCGAAGGCGGTGGACGGCGTCGCGGCGGTGGTCGGGGACATGCGCGCCTCCTCGGCGGCTCCTCGGTGGCTCCCTGGTGGGACGGTGGGTCAGGCCGGCTCGACGAGCCGGGACAGCAGGTCGACGACGACCTCGACGTCGACGGGCGTGGTGCCGGCGGCGATCTCCAGCACCCGGCCCGAGGCGAGCGTCATGACGAGCCCGGCCAGCACGGGCGCCGGGTGGACGGGCACGAGCCCGCCGCGTGCGAGGATCGCGGCGATCGCCTCGGAGAACCGCTCCAGCGTGCGGGTGTGCAGCGCCGCGTAGCGGGCGTTGACCTCCGGGGCCCGGGCCGCGGCCACCCGGAACTCGATGAGCAGCCGCGCCCACCCGTCCTCGGCCTCACGCCGTGTGTTGGCGACCAGCAACGCGCGCAGGCCCTCGATCCCGGCGTGCTCGGCCGCCACCCGGGCGTTGAGCTCCGCGCGCTCGGCGATGCGCCGCTCGAGCAGCGCGAGGAACAGGTCGGCCTTCCCGGCGAACTGGGAGTACACGACCCCCTTGGAGAAGCCCGCCTCCTCGGCGATCGCCTCCAGGCGGGCGCCGACGTAGCCCTGGTCCAGGAACACCCGCCGCGCGGCGTCGAGGACGAGTTCGCGGTTGCGTTCGACCTGCTCCGCGCGGGTCAGCCGGACGGCCATGGACAAGGGGAACACCGTGGGTACCCGGATGTCAAGAGTATCTGGATACCAAAAGTATCTCATCGGTCGTCGAAGGCTCCGTGCTCGTCGCGCCTCGGCACCCCTGTGGGTGGCCGAGCGGCCCCGACAAGCGGGGGAGTCGTGGAGACGAACGGTCCGTAACCAGGCGCCGCGGGTTTCGTTACCCGGATGAGTGGTTCACGCCTGCTGTTCATCGCGTGCGGATGACGGACCACCGCAGAGACCGCTGTTCGGCCTACCCGGCGCCGCACTCCGGTCTAGCTTCGTCACCCAGCGCGGTTTGCCGACGACCCCGAGTCAGGAGAGGTCCCGATGTTGACCCGTTCGCTCCCCGAGCCCGCGAAGCACGTGCTCATCCTGCTCGCCCGCTTGACGGTCGCCTTCATCATGCTGGCCCACGTCTGGGACACCTTCGGCGTGAAGGGCTTCGGGACCGCGACCGACCAGTTCGCCAACTTCGGGATCCCACTGGCCATCGTGGCCACCGCGTTCACCCTGGTCGTCGAGCTGGTCGGGTCGATCCTGCTGGCGGTCGGGATCTTCGTGCCCTGGGCCTCCGGCGCGATGGCGTTCGTGATGCTCGGCGCCGTCTACTTCGTGCACGCCCCGCACGGCGTGTTCGTCAAGAACAACGGCTGGGAGCTCGTCGCCCTGATCGCGGCGCTCGTGCTGGCCATCGCCGCGTTCGGCCCCGGCCGCTACAGCCTCGACCACCTGCTGTTCGAACGGAAGCGCGCCGAGGACGTGCCCGCGCCCGTCGACGTGAGCTCCGACCCCGCCGGCGTCCCGGTCGCCCCCGCGCCGGCCACCTTCGCCGCCCGCCCGGCCCCGGCCCAGCGGTGGGACGGGCAGCCCCGGTACGCCGCGCCCGCGCCCGCCCGCCGGTGGGAGGCGGAGGTGCCGGCCGAGCAGCCCTCGCAGCCGGTCCGGGTGTCGGCCGCGCGTCCCTTCTCCCTGTGGGACGACGGTCCCGCCGCTCCGCACAGTGCCGTGGCCGACGCCCCGGCACCCCGCCGGGTGCCGACCGCCTACGCGAACTCCTCGGTGCAGCCCGCCGCCCGGCACGTCGCGTCGGCCCCGCACGCGGACCGGTCCGTCGACTACGCGGACTACGCCGACCCGCACGCGCACCTCGACGCCGTGCACCGCGAGCAGCACTGACCGGTGCCGGGCCGGGCGCCCCCGAACCTCACGACCTCTCCCGCTCCAGGGTCCCGCGCCCGTCCCCGTCCCGCCGCCACGCGACCGCGGCGGGACGGGCGGCCGCGGGGCCCTCGTCGTTCCCGGACGCGGAGATCGCGCTGCGCTTCACGTCGATCACACACTGTGACACCGGACATGATCACCCCGACGGGACGGATCGCCCGGCTACGGTCGGACGAGATAGTAGAACGTTCATCAATCGGAGGTCGCCTGTCATGACCCGTGCCCTGACCGGAACCGCCCGCGACGTGACCCCCGTCCCCGCCTGACCCGAAGCACCGACCTGAAGCACCGACCGGGGACCGGCGCGGAAACCGCTCGCACGGCGGGGGATCATCGTCGGCGGAGCGAGGAGGGACCCGTGCTGCGCCACGTCACGGCGACCCGCTACGTCACGCCGTTGCGTGAGGGCGGGTCGCTGCCCGGTCTGATGGAGGCCGACGACCTCGGTACCTACGTCGTGAAGTTCCACGGCGCGGGGCAGGGCCGGAAGGTCCTGGTCGCCGAGATCGTCGTCGGAGAGCTGGCCCGCGCGCTGGGCCTGCCGGTGCCCGAGCTGGTCACGGTCGACCTCGATCCCGAGCTGGGGCTCGCCGAGCCGGACCAGGAGGTGCAGGACCTGCTGCACCGCTCCGCCGGGCTGAACCTGGGCCTGGACTACCTGCCCGGCGCGCTGGACTTCGACCCGCTGGCCTTCGACCCCGGTCCGGAGTTCGCCGGGCGCGTGCTGTGGTTCGACGCGCTGGTCGGCAACGTCGACCGGTCCTGGCGCAACGCCAACATGCTGCTCTGGCACCGCGCCCCGTACCTGATCGACCACGGCGCCACGCTGACCTTCCACCACGGCTGGGCGCGGACGCTGGAGGACCCGGCCGCGGTCGCCGCCCGCCCGTTCGACGCGGGCGACCACGTCCTGCTCGGCTCCTTCCCGGACCTCGACGCCGCCGACGCGGCGCTCGCGCCGGAGGTCACCGCGGATGCCGTGCAGCGCGCGGCCGCCGCGGTGCCGGACGAGTGGCTCGCCGGCGAGTCCGGCTTCGACGGACCCGACGAGGTGCGGGCCGCCTACGCCGACATCCTCACCGCGCGGGTCGCGGCCCGGGAGGCCTGGCTGCCGGCCGTCCGGGAGGCGGCGGCGACCGGGCGTCCGCGCCCGATCACCCGCAGCGGTCGGCCGCCGGCGTGGCTGGCCGCCCGACTGCCGAAGGTGGGGCGGGGAGCACAGGAATGAGCACGGCACACGGCCTCGAGGTCTACGAGTACGCGGTGCTGCAGGTCGTGCCGCGGCCCGAGCGCGGGGAGACGATGAACGCCGGGGTGCTCGTCTACTGCCGGGCGAAGGACTTCCTCGGCGGGCGGGTGCACCTGGACCGGGACCGGCTGCGGGCGCTCGACCCGCACGCCGACGCCGACGCGATCGCGGACGCCCTCGAGGTCGCCGCCGCCGTCTGCGCCGTGCCCACCCCGCCGCGGGCCGATCGCCGGACCGAGGGGGCGCTGGCCGCGTCGGGCCCCGGTGCGGGCGAGGACCTCGGCCGCCGGTTCCGCCGGCTGACGGCCCCGCGCAGCACGGTCGTGCGGCCCGGCCCCGTGCACAGCGGGCTCACCGCGGACCCGGCCGCCGAGCCGGACCGCCTGCTGGCGGCGCTGGTCCTGCCCCTGTAGGGGCGGGAGTGGCGATCGTCGCAATGGCGTCGATCGCCGCTCACGGGGCAAGGTGACGGCATGAGCGGATCGACGCAGATCGCCACCGACCCCGTCCCCGCCGCGGCGCTCACCGAGTGGCTGCGGGCCGAGGTCCCCGAGATCGCGACCGGAGCGGAGCCCGTCGACGTCACGCGGATCTCCGGCGGGCACTCGAACCTGACCTACCGGATCGTCGACGCCGCCGGCACCCCGTGGGCCCTGCGCCGCCCGCCCACCGGCGGGGTCCTCGCCACCGCCCACGACATGGGCCGCGAGTGGCAGTTCATCGCCGCGCTCGCCGACACCCCCGTCCCCGTCCCGCGGGCCGTCGCCTTCTGCTCCGACCACGCGGTGATCGGGGCCGACTTCTACGTCATGGGGTTCGTCGACGGCATGGTCCCCGGCGACGTCGAGGCCGGGCAGGCCATGCCGGTGGAGATCCGCCACGCCGCGGGCCTGGCCTGCGCCGACGTGCTCGCCGAGCTGCACGCGGTCGACCCCGACGCCGTCGGGCTGGGGGAGCTGCGCCGGCCCGGCAGCTACCTGGAGCGCCAGCTGCGCCGCTGGCACCGGCAGGCGCACGACTCGGCGGTCGAGGACCTGTCGGTCGTCGACGAGGGGCACCGGCTGCTGGTGGAGCGGCGCCCGGCGGACGAGGAGCTGACCATCGCGCACGGCGACTACCGGCCCGGGAACCTGTCCTTCGGCCCGGACGGGCGCATCGGCGCGATCTTCGACTGGGAGCTGGCGACGCTCGGCGAGCCGCTTGCCGACCTCGGTTACCTGCTGGCGTCGTGGGGGCGTCCGGGCGACACCGTCCGGGAGATCACCTCCGGCCCGACGACGCTCGAGGGCTGGCCGGAGCGCGAGGAGATCCTCGCCCGCTACGCCGAGCGATCGGGGCGCGGCGAGCGGATCGCCGGGCAGGCGGACTACTTCGAGGCCTTCGCCCGCTGGCGCTCGGCGTGCATCGGCGCGGGCGTCTACACCCGTTACGCCGCCGGGCACATGGGGGACGCCGCGGAGGACGCGGAGACCGCCCGGTCGCGGCTGGCGAACCTGCAGGAGCAGGCCACGGCGGCGGTGGAGATCCTGCGCCGCGGTCCGCGATGACGGCGGGGGTTAGGGTCACCTGGTGACCTGGGCTTCCTACGGCGCCTACCTGGGCATCGCCGTCCTGCTCGTGCTCGCGCCGGGGCCGGACACGCTCGTCCTGCTCCGCAACGCCCTGGCCGGCGGCCGCCGCGGCGGGCTGCTCGCCTGTGCGGGGATCCTCGCGGGCAACCTGCTGCAGGGCAGCGCGGCGGCCTTCGGGCTCGGCGTGCTCGTCGCGAGCTCGCGGCCGCTGTTCGAGACGCTGCGCTGGGCGGGCGTCGCGTACCTGCTGTTCCTCGCCGTGCAGGCGTTGCGCGGTGCCTGGCGCGGGGACTACGCGGCGTTCACCGAGCTCGTCGAGAAGCGGCGCGGGCAGGGCTTCCGCCGCTTCCGGGAGGGCTTCCTCTCCAACGTGACCAACCCGAAGGTGCTGGTCATGTACCTGTCGGTGCTGCCGCAGTTCCTGGTCCCGGGCGTCACGACCACGGCCGACGCGCTGCTGCTCGCCTACACCGTCGGCGTCCTGGGCGCGGTGTGGCTCCTCGCCCTGGTGTTCGTGGTGCACCGGGTGCGGGCGTGGCTGGGCCGCCGGCGGGTGCGGCGGTCGATCGACGCCGTGACCGGCGCCGCGCTCGTCGGGTTCGGCGTCGCCCTCGCCGCCGAGTAGCGGGTCGCGCTACCGGACCGGGGGCTTCTCGGTGCCGTGCGCGAAGCCGGCGGACTCCGGCCCGCGCTGCGGCGTGCTCTGCCGGCGGAGCTGCTCGAGGGAGCGGCGCAGGTCGTCGAGCAGCAGGCCGGCGAGGTCGTGGCTGAAGCCGTTGCGCACCACGATCCGCAGCGCCGCGATGTCCTCGCGCTTGGCCGGGAAGGTGTAGGCGGGCACGAGCCAGCCGCGTTCGCGCAGCGCCGCCGACACGTCGAAGGCCGAGAAGGGCTGTCCCTCGGCGACGGTGAAGGCGAACACCGGCAGCTGCGACCCGTCGGTGAGCAGCCGGAACGGGCCCAGCTCGGCGATCGCGGACGACAGTGTGGTCGCGACGTCCCGGCAGGTCTGCTGCACCCGGCCGAAGCCGACCCGCCCCAGCCGCAGGAACTGGTAGTACTGCGCGATCACCTGGCCGCCGGGCCGGGAGAAGTTCAGCGCGAAGGTCGGCATGTCGCCGCCGAGGTAGTTGACCCGGAACACGAGGTCCTCCGGCAGGGCGTCCTCGTCGCGCCAGAGCGCCCACCCGACGCCCGGGTAGACCAGGCCGTACTTGTGCCCCGAGGTGTTGATCGAGGCCACCCGAGGCAGCCGGAAGTCCCAAGGCAGGTCGGGGTCGCAGAACGGGGCGATCATCGCGCCGGACGCTCCGTCGACGTGTACCGGAACGTCGAGGCCGGTGCGGGACTGCAGGTCGTCGAGCGCGGAGCAGACCTCCTCGACCGGCTCGTAGCTGCCGTCGAAGGTCGAGCCCAGCACCACGACGACGCCGATCGTGTTCTCGTCGCAGAGCGCCACGGCCTCGGCCGCGCCCAGGTGCAGCCGGTCGCCCTCCATCGGGACCAGCCGCGGCTCGACCTCGAAGTAGTTGGCGAACTTCTCCCAGCAGATCTGGACGTTGATCCCCATGACGATGTTGGGGCGGGCGGTGTCCTTGCCCTCCGACCCGCGGCGCGCCTGCCACCGCCGCTTGAGCGCCAGCCCGCCGAGCATGCAGGCCTCGCTGGACCCCGTGGTCGAGCAGCCGACGGCCCGGGCCGGATCCGGGGCGTTCCACAGGTCCGCGAGCATCCGCACGCACCGCTGCTCGATGTCGGCGGTCCGCGGGTACTCGTCCTTGTCGATCATGTTCTTGTCGAACGACTCGGACATCAGCCGCCGGGCGTGCGGCTCCTCCCACGTCGTGACGAACGTGGCGAGGTTCAGCCGCGCGTTGCCGTCGAGCATCAGCTCGTCGTGCACGATCTGGTACGCCACCCCGGGATCGAGCCCGTCGGCCGACAGCTCGTAACGGGGCACCGTGATCGGCTCGGCGCCGAAGACCGGGTTGGCGAAGACCGGCTTGTCGGCGGGCTCGCGCCGATGCGGAGTGGGCATGGTGCGGACCTTAGGGGAAGTCGGTCACATAACCCCGGGACCGAAGCCACGGAAGCAGACGGTCCAAGGCCTCCACCGTTCGGACGCGACTTCCGCCCCCGTCGTGCAGCAGGATCACCGCGCCGGGGTGCAGGTGCTTCTCGACGTTCGCCACGATCTCGTCCGCGGCGGGGCGTTTCCAGTCCCGCGGGTCGATCGCCCAGCCCAGCGGCTGCATCCCGTGCGCCACGGCGGTGTCGAGGATCTGCTGGTCCCAGTTCCCGCCCGGGGCGCGGAAGTAGGTGACCGGGGTGCCCGGCACACGGGTGGCCACGTCCGTCAGCTCGGCGGTGACGGTGGCGGCGTCCCGGGCGGGGAGCCGCTCGTCGTGGCTGTGCGAGTGGGAGCAGATCCGCATCCCGGCGTTCACGACCTTCGCGACCACCTCGGGGTGGCGCTCCATCTGCGACCCCACCATGCAGAAGGTCGCCCTCGCACCGTGCTTCACCAACACGTCGAGGATCTGCGGGGTCCACTGCGGGTCCGGGCCGTCGTCGAAGGTGAGCGCGACCCGGCGGTCCTCCGGACCCGCGACTGGCAGGTCGGTGAGCACCACCGGGCGGGCCGTCGGCGTCGGCGGGGTGACGACGACCGGTGCGGGCTCGGGCGCGGGCGCCGCCACCTGCGTGCCCAACGGCGCGATCAGGCCGAGCGCCAGCGCCCCGAGCAACGCCGGCACCCGGTCGGCCGCTCTGCCACGGAACATCCCCTCCGCGGTGCGCGGATCGGGACGGGCGGGGCGGGTCAGGAGGGCTCGTCCGCCGCGTCTCACCGGTGCCACGCCCATGGACGTCTCAACCGCCTCTCCCGGCTCGCCCGTCACGACCGTTCGTACCCGAAGGGGTGACCCGAGGTCGGCGGACACGCCGAACGACCAGTGCATTCGCGCCCCGTCAGCCGGTCGCGTCGCCACGCTGCTCCCGGCGGAGCAGCCGACGCAGCGCGGGCAGTACCCGCTCGATCGTCGACGGGCGGGTGAGGAGGGGGCTGCGGGTGTGCGGACCTCCGTCGGGATCACCACGCTCGCACCGCCCGTCGCGGCGATCTCCAACTCGAGGAAGCTCGGCGTGAACGGCAGCGTCGAGAAGCCCTGCAGGGCGCCCAGACGCAGCTCCGCTCCGGACCCACTCCGGGTGTGCAGCGCCGAGATGTGGTCGTAGTGGTACTCGAAGGTGCGTACTTCGACCGCTTCCCGGTGACGGCGTTCAGCTCACAGGTGAGAAGCGCGAGATGGTGGCGGCCGGGGCAGAGGACGGCGACGGTGTACTCGGTGAACCTCCGGTTGCGGTCCTCGCCGAGCCGGTGCCGTGCCTTCAGGGTGGGCGGACCAGGACGAGCGGGCCCTCCGGATCCGGCAGGTCAGGTCCCTCAGCGCGGCCGCACGTCCTCGGCGTGCAGGTCGAGGTCGCTCTCGTCCAGCTCGAAGCGCTTCATCGCGTCGGCGGCGGCGGCGACCCGCCGACCGCGACCGCCAGTCCGGTGGATCCGCGGTCGCCGCGGAAGAGCCGGCTGGAGCCGACGGCGATCCGGCCGACCAGCCCGTACTTGCGGGCGACGGCGCGGCGGACCCGGCGGGTGCCCTCGGCGTCGAGCAGCTCGGCGGTGGCCGGCACGGCGGGGCCGAGGGGCCGGCCGCGGCGGTCGCACTCGGCGACCTCGACGGCCCCGGACCGGCGGATGCGCTTGACCTTGCCGGAGTCCGTCACGGTCCAGACGCCGAGCCGCCCGTCGTCCAGCCCGGCCGCCCAGACCGGTGTCGGGACGGGGGTGCCGTCCTTGCGGAAGGTCGTGAGCAGCACGTACTGCGCGTCGGCCAGGCGCCGTGCCGAGGGTCCGCCCGCCGCCTCGTTCACGCCGGCACGCTCGCCCGGTGCAGCTCCACCGGCACGCTCTCGTAGCCGCGCAGCAGTTTCGTGCGCCGGCGGACCGGGGCGCCGGCGCCGCGCATGTCCGGGAAGCGGTCCACCAGCGCCCGCAGCGCCACCTCGCCCTCCATGCGCGCCAGCGAGGCGCCGAGGCAGAAGTGGATGCCCTGCGAGAAGGCGAGGTGCCTGTGCGACTCCTCGCGCGTGACGTCGAAGCGGTGCGGGTCGGGGAAGATCGCCGGGTCCCGGTTCGCCCCGCCCAGGTGCGTGATCACGAACGTGCCGCGCTTCACCGGGACTCCCGCGACCTCGGTGTCCCGCTCGGCCACCCGGCCGGTCCGCTGCACCGGGGACTCGAAGCGCAGCATCTCGTCGATCGCCACCGGCCACCGTTCCGGCTCGGCGTGCAGGAGCGTCAGCTGGTCGGGGTGGTCGAGCAGGAGCGCCGCCCCGCTGCCGACGAGGTTCACGGTGGTCTCGAACCCCGCCGCCAGGAGCAGCATGGCGATGCTGGACAGCTCGTCCTCGGTGAGCGTGCCGCCCTCGTCGTGCGCGGTGACCAGCGCGGAGAGGATGTCCTCGCCGGGCTCGCGGCGGATCCGCTCGAAGTGGTCCAGCATCCAGGCGTGCAGGGCGTCGATGTCGCGCTCCGAGCGGCGGAAGTCCGCGTAGGAGAGCCCGGCGTCGAGCGACAGCGCGGCGCCCTCGCCCCACTCCAGGAACTGCTCCCGCATCGACACCGGTGCACCCAGCATCTCGGCGATCACGGTCGCGGGCAGCAGCGCGGCGTAGTCCTTGACCAGGTCGGCCCGATCGCCCTTCGCCGCCATCGCGTCGAGCAGCTCGGTGGCGATCTCCTCGGTGCGCGAGCGCAGCGCGGCGACCTTCTTCGCACTGAACGCCCTGGTCACGAGCTTGCGGTAGCGGGTGTGGTCCGGCGGGTCCGAGGCGAGCATGGACGGCGGCTGGGCCGGGCCGAGGGCCCAGGAACCCCCGATGGCGAGGGCTGCCCGCACCACCCCGGGCAGGTTCTCGGGCATGCGCCCGCCGACGCCGAAGTCCGTGCTGCGCAGCACCTGCGTGCAGGCCTCGTGGTCGACGGTGGCGTGGAACATGCCGGTGTCGACGAGCCGCCCGCGCGAGCGCAGCTCCTCGTAGAAGGGGTACGGGTTCGCGACGACCTCGGGATCGGTCATCAGCCGCGCACCCAGCTCGCCGGCCCGCACCTGTCGGCGGACCATGCGCCGCATCACGCCGTGCCGGAGTCCCCATCGCGCCACCCGGCGCACGCCCCGCGAACCCGCCATGCCGACCTCCTCGCCGTCTCCCTCCCGAACTTACCGCCGGTAACCTGTGCTGCCCAGGGGCGCGGCTCAGGGGATCCTCAGCGCGGAGGTCCGCGCCACGGGCCCGGCGGTGCGCCGGCGTCCGCGCCGAACGCTCCGCGGGCGCTTCTGCTAGATCTGTGGGGTGTCCCGCCTCCTCGCCGTCAGCGACCTGCACGTGCGCTATCCCGAGAACCGGGCGGTCGTCGACGCGCTGACCGCGGACCCGGGGGACTGGCTGATCGTCGCCGGCGACGTCGCGGAGCGGGTCGACGACACCGTCGCGACCCTGGCGGACCTGGCCGCCCGGTTCGCGCGGGTGATCTGGGTGCCCGGCAACCACGAGCTGTGGACGCGCACGAAGGACCCCGTCGACCTGCGCGGGGAGCACCGCTACCGGTACCTGGTGGAGCGGTGCCGCGCGCTCGGGGTGCTCACGCCCGAGGACCCGTTCCCGGTGTGGGAGGGCGAGGGCGGCCCGGTCGTCGTCGCCCCGCTGTTCCTGCTCTACGACTACTCGTTCCTGCCCGCCGGCACGACCACCAGCGCGGAGGGGCTCGCCGCGGCCTACAACGCCGGCGTCGTCTGCACCGACGAGCACCTGCTCCACCCCGAGCCGCACCCCTCGCGGGAGGCGTGGTGCGCCACACGGGTCGAGCAGACCCGCCGCCGGCTCGACGCCCTCGACCCGGGCCTGCCGACGATCCTGGTCAACCACTGGCCGCTCACCCGGTTGCCCACCGAGGTCCTGCGCTACCCGGAGTTCGCGCTGTGGTGCGGCACCACCGCGACCGCCGACTGGCACGTCCGCTACCGCGCGCAGGCGGTGGTCTACGGGCACCTGCACATCCCGCGGGTGATCTACGAGGACGGCGTCCGCTTCGTGGAGGCCTCGCTGGGCTACCCGCGTGAGTGGCGGCCGCGCGAGGAGCGGCACGGCCACCCCGCCCACGTCCTGCCCCGCCAGGTCCTGCCCGTCCCCGCGGAGGACTTCGGCGTCCGCCGTTGACGACGCCCGAGAACGGTGAACGGCGCCCTCGCTCACATCTGGTGAGCGAGGGCGCCGTTCGCCCGAGGTTCAGCGCCGGCGGCCGTAGCGCCGGTTGAACTTCTCGACCTGGCCCGCCGAGTCGAGGACCCGCGTCGCGCCCGTCCAGAACGGGTGCGAGTAGGAGCTCATGTCGACGCGGACGAGCGGGTACGTCCGCCCGTCCGTCCACTCGATCGTCTCCCGGGAGGTGGCGGTCGAGCGGGTGAGGAACGCGTCGCCAGTGGACCGGTCCTGGTACACGACGGGCTCGTACGTGGGGTGGATGTTCGGTCGCACGGTGTCCTCCTCGGGATGTCCTCCTACGTCGCTGATGGTAACGGTTGTCGTTTGCAGGAGATTCCCGTGGATCGCACCGGGCTCGTCGCCGTCCGCTGCCCGGCCTGCCCCGCCCACCCGGCGTCGGACGAGACGCTCCGCGAGGCGGTGCGGGGGAGCCTGCCCGCGGCGTCGGTCGACGGAGCGTCGGGCCGGTCCGGTCACGGCCGCGTGGGCGGTCACGCGGGCGGTCGACGCGGCGTCGGTGAAGGCGTCGACCTGGTGGCTGGTGGCCGCCGGGTCGGCCATCGGGTTCGCGTTCCTCACGAAGATGGGTCAGGCGCTGCTGGTCGTGCCGGCGCTGGGCCTGGTGTACCTGGTCGCCGGCGCCCGCGGCTGCGCACCCGGATCGTGCAGCTGCTCGGCGCGCTCACGGCGACGGTGGTGTCGGCGGGCTGGTTCATTCGTGCTCGTCGAGCTGTGGCCGGCCGACAGCCGCCCGTACATCGGCGGCTCCACCACGAACTCCCTGCTCGAGCTGGCCCTCACCGCCACCACGGTCGGTGGTCAGACGGTCTACGACCTGACCGCCTGATCCAGCCGCGCGTAGACGTCGCCGGAGCGTCCGAGCGGGCGGACCCGCTCCAGCAGCCCGACCAGCTCGTCGGCCGGGAGCCAGCGCTCGCTCGCGAACCGCAGGGTCTCGACGGGGGAGTAGTTGTAGGTGTACGGACCCAGGCGGGCGACGAGTTCGAGCGCGGCCAGCGCGGCGTCGTGGGCCGGAGGCAGGTACTCGAAGGACAGCGCGCGCAGCGGCGTGCGCAGCCCCGTGAGCACCTCGACCTCGAAACCCTCGACGTCGATCTTGCAGAAGGCCGGGCGGCCGTGGGTGGCCAGGAGGTCCTCGAGGGTCACGACGTCGACCTCGACCTCCTGGTCCCACCGCACCCAGGAGAACCCGCGGTCGGCGGAGACGGTGTCGATCCACTCCGGGGACATCGACGAGACCGTCGGCGTGCGGGTGGAGACGCCGATCCGCGCCCGGCCCGCCCGGGCCCCGACCGCGCCCGGCAGGATCGTGACGTCGGCGTCCCGGCCGAAGAACAGCCGCAGCACCCGCACGCAGTCCGGCTGGGGCTCGACCGCGACGACCCGGGCGCCGAGCCGCCGCCACGCCCGCACCCGGCTGCCGACGTGCGCACCGACGTCGAACGCGAGCTCGCCGGGCGCGAGGAACTGCGAGTAGAACCGCACCATCTTCCGGTGCCGGCCGGGAACGCCGTGGTACATCGCCAGGGACCGGCCCATCCCCCACGCCCGCGCGAGCATCGCCCGACCGTACCGTCGCGCGTCCGGTGCCGCGCCGCCCCGAACGCCGGCGCGCCCCGAGCGCCGGCGTCGCTCCGGGGCCGGGTCAGCGCCGTCCCCACGCCGAGACGAGCGGCGGGACGGCGATCGGCAGGTCGCCGCCGGCCAGCGCGTCGAGATGCGCGTCGATCTCGGCCTCGGAGACCAGTCCGGTGCGCGCGAGCGGTGCCCGCAGCTGCGTGGTGTTGGCGGCCTCGAGAACCGCGCCCGCCCAGGAGGGCAACGAGAGCACGGCCTCGGCGTCGACGCCGTGCAGCCCGAGGGAGCGGAGCTCCTCCGGGAGCGCCCGGCCGAAGCGGCGGGCCACCCCGCGGGCGTCGAGCAGGAGCAGGAACGCCTCGCGGACGCGCCGCGCCCGGTCCTGCGCGACGTCGTCGGGGTCGCCCAGGCACGGTGCGGGTTGCAGGTCGATGTCGAAGTCCTCGACCAGCAGGATCCCGCCCGGCCGCAGGGCGGCGGCCATGCGCCGCAGGGCCTCGTGCCGGCGCGGCAGGTGGGTGAGGACGAGCCGGGCGTGCACGAGGTCGAAGGTCCCGGGCGGGTCGTCCGTGGTCACGTCGTGCCGCAGCACGCGCAGCCCCGGTGCCTCCGCGGCGGTGAGCGCCTCGGGCGCGATGTCGGTGGCCACCACCAGCCCGTCCGGCCCGACCCGCGCGGCGAGCCCCCGCGGCACCGACGGGCCGCCGGCCCCCACCTCCCACACCCGGGCGCCCCGCGCGATCCCCAGGGAATCGACGTGCCGGAAGGTCGTCGCGTCGAACAGCGCCGACAGCGCCACGAAGCGCTCCTCCGCCCCCACCTCACGGTTGTCGAGCAGGTACCCGCGCCCGGTGCCCATCCCCGTGCTCATCGCCGTACCCATCGCCGTCTCCTCACCGCCGCCGTGTGTGCTGCGTCTGAGCAGTGGAGGCCGGGGCGCGATACGCGCGGGGCGACGGATCGCCGGGCGGTGCGTCGGACCGCGCAAGGCCCGTCAAGCCCCCGTCCGCGTGCGTCTCCCCACCGGAGGTCGCCTGATCGCAGTATGGGCACCCGCGGGTCCGCCCCCGCATGATCTGGATCGGTACACGGACGCCGGACGAGGGGGAGCCCGCCGATGGTGGTCACCACCGCACGGACGCGCACGCGCCCGGCGGGCCCGGGCGGCGGCCGCGTCCGCGCACTGCTCCGCGAGGCCCGCTCCTGGCCGACGATCCTGATGATCGGGCTGTGCCTGCTCGCCGGGATCCCGCTGACCATCGCCCTGACCCCGGACCAGGACCTGACGATCCTCGGCCAGCACATCTCGGTCGGCGCCCGCACCCCCGACCTCTCGGTCGAGGGCCCGGCCCGGCTCGTCCAGGTCGGCAACACCGAGCTCGACATCCCACGGCTGCAGGTCGTCGGGCCGCTGCGCCCCCAGCTCGAGATGGGCCCGGTGCAGCGCAACGACGCCGCCGCCAAGGTGCTCGACCCGGACACCACCGCGGAGGCGACCGCCAAGGCCGTCGACCAGCTGCGGACCGGGTTCGTGAACTGGTACCTGCTCGGCACGCTCGGGGTGGTCGGCACGGCCCTGGCCGCGGCCGCGCTGGTCGGCTGCGCGCGGGTGCTCGGGATCCTCCGGCGGGAGAAGTCCAGCGAGCACGTCACGGTCGCCGACGTCTGGCACCGCTGCTCCGGCACGATCGGCCGGATGGCGCTGCTCGCCGTCACCGTGTCGGTGGTGGCCTGGGGCGGGTGCGGCGCGCTCGCGTACACCGGCACGATGCGCGGCCTGGCGCAGGTGAGCTCGCTGTCCGATCTGGTCGGCAGCGCACGGGTCACGCCGGCCCCGGTCGGCCCGCCCGTCTTCGGCTACGCGGGCGCGGTGATCGGCGACTCCCGGGCCGCGCGGGTCGGCGGGCCGCCGGTCGCCGAGCCCGAGGGCGACGACGTGGCGTGCGAGCGCAGCGCCGACTCCCTCGCGGCCGAGCTGGGCACCATGGTCCCCGGCCGGGTCCGCAATCTCGCCTGCCCGAGCGCGACGGTCGCGCAGGGCCTGCGCGGCCCGCAGCAGCGCGGGAACGTCCAGGTGCCGGCCCAGGTCGCGCTGCTCAAGCAGATGCAGGACCTGGAGTTCGTGGTGGTCGCGATCGGGCCCAACGACGTCGGCTGGTCCGATCTGATCACGTACTGCTACGGCGTCGAGACCTGCGACGACAACCTGACCCGCGGCGAGTTCGACTACCGGATGGCCGCGTTCGACCGCGACTACGCCGCCCTGCTGCAGGACCTCGCGCAGCTGCCGAGCTCGCCGCGGGTCGTCGTGCTGACCTCCTACGACGCCTTCCCCCGGGAGACCGACCCGGCCTGCCCGGACGCCCGCGGCCCGTCGTTCGCGGCCGGGCTCACCCAGGACAAGATCGACCTGCTGACGGACCGCAACGACCAGCTCAACGCCGTGCTGCGCGCCGGCGCCGAGAAGTACGGCTTCGCGGTGGCCGACCCCGGCCTGACCCTGCTGTGCAGCACCGCCGCGGACGGGCTGGGTCCGGATCTGCAGGGTCTCGCCGACCCGTTCGCCTTCCACCCCACGGCCGTCGGGTCGCTGCGGCTCGCGGCGACCGTGGCCCGGGTCGTGGGGCCGCTCGACGACTGACCCCCGACCGTCCGGCGGCGGGGCCTGGGACGATGACGGCATGGGCTCGCCGATCGACCTGTCCCCGGAGGAGCACGTGCGCCCCGGCGCCGTCACCGACCCGCGCGAGGTGCTGCGCCTCGGCGGGGCGCCGCTGCCGCTGACCGTGCCGGCGCGGCTCTACGTCTGCGGGATCACCCCGTACGACGTCACGCACCTCGGGCACGCCGCGACCTTCGTCTGGGCGGACACCGCCGCGCGGGTGATCCGCATGACCGGCGTCGAGACGGTGGTGACCCGCAACGTCACGGACGTCGACGACGTCCTCACCCGGGTCGCGGCCGAGCGTGGCCGGGCGTTCGACGAGTTCGGGCTGACCCAGGAGTACTACGTCGAGCGGGACATGGCGGCCCTGCACGTCCGCCCACCGGCGCACTCGCCGCACGCGCGCCACCACGTGTCGCACGTGGTGCGGCTGGCGATCGCGCTGCTCGCGGCCGGGGCGGCCTACGAGCGGGACGGGTTCGTGTACTTCCGCGGCGCCGCCGTCGCCGCGGGCCGCGACCGCGAGGAGGCCCTCGCGCTGCTGGCCGAGAACGGCGACGACCCGGCCGACCCGCGCCGGGACGACCCGTTCGACGTCCCGGTGTGGCGGCCGTCGGGGGAGGGCGACCCGGCGTGGCCCAGCCCGTGGGGCCCGGGCCGCCCGGGCTGGCACGCCGAGTGCGCGGCGATGGCGCTGGCCACCCTCGGCGGGGTCGTCGACGTCCTGGCCGGCGGGGCGGACCTGGCCTTCCCGCACCACGCCTACCAGGTCGCGATGGCCTCGGCCGCGACCGGCAGCGCCCCCTTCGCCCGCCGCGAGCTGCGGGCGGGGACGGTCGGTGTCGACGGCGCCAAGATGGCCAAGTCGGCCGGCAACCTGGTGCTGGTCGCGGACCTGCTGCGCGAGGCCCCCGGGTCGGCCGTGCGGCTGATGCTCCTGGACCGCACGTGGTCCCGGCCGTGGGACTACCGTCCGGGGGCACTCGACGAGGCCGCCACGCTGCTCGAGCAGCTGTACGTGGCGGCGGGCCGGCGGGGGGACTCGCCCGCGGCCGTCGCGGAGGTCCGCGCGGCGCTGCTCGCCGATCTCGACGTGCCGCGCGCGCTGCGGGCGGCCGTCGAGGCCGGCGGCGACGCCGCTCGCCAGGTGCTGCGCACGCTCGCCCTGCAATGACCCGCTAGGACGAGGTGCCCGAGATCGTCCGGCCCGCCTCGACACGCTCCGTGCCCGCCGCGTAGGCGCGGCGGAACGCGGCGACCCCCGCCAGGGCGGTGGTCTCGACGTCGGCGGGCTCGGCGGTCGCGTCGAACAGGGCCCGGTCGAGCGGGGCGCCCAGGACCAGGAAGGCGAAGTGCTCGGCGGCCCGGTCCGGGTCGTCGACGGTGAGGTCCGGCTGCTCCCGCAGGCAGGAGGCGAGCGTCCGCATCACGAGCCCGGGCGCGCGGTCGTAGTACTCCCGGGCGAGGTCGGGGAACCGGCGCGACTCCCCGATCAGCAGCCGGCGCAGGGGGAGCACCCGCGGCCCCAGCACCGCGCCGGCGAGACGCACCGCGACGCCCTCGAGGCCGCCGTCCGCGAGCCCCGTCGCCAGTTCCCGGGAGAAGCCTCGGCGATGGTGATCGCCTGCTCCACGACGGCGCGGAACAACGCCTCCTTGCCGCCGTAGATGTTGTAGACGGTCCGCTTGGCCACGCCCGCCTCGGCGGCGATGAGGTCGACGTTGGCTTCAACCGACCTCGACGACGGGGGAGTGGTGCACCGGGAAGTCGACCGAGTTGGCGATGAAGCAGGTCTCGGACGCCTCGTGGTGCAGGGCCCCGGCCTTGTGCCGCATCGACTCCTCGGCGACCCGCACCCGCGGCCGCAGCACGACCTCGGTGAAGTGCCCGCCGTGCGTCGGCGACTCCTCCATCGTCCCCTCGGCGGCGTCCGTGTAGCCGGTGACCACCACGCCGTGCCGCGCGCACAGCGCCAGGTAGCTCAGCATGTGGCACTGCGCCAGCGCGGCCACGAGCAGCTCCTCCGGGTTCCAGCGCGCCGGGTCGCCGCGGAAGGCCGGGTCGGCGCTCCCGGCCAGCGCGGGCTTGCCCTCGGCGACGACGTCGTGGGCGCGCGAGTACGACCGGTAGTCCGAGGTCCCGGACCCCTCGTCGCCCGTCCACCGCACGGTGACCGCGTAGCCGTGCGTCCGCCCCATCGTCGGCCTCCTCCCCTCGGTGCACGGCACGGTAGGCGGGCCCGGGGGCGCTGTCATCCGATTCAGGTGATGCCCCCGGGCGGCGGGTACGGGACGGTGCACGGCTGCTCGACCACACCCCCAGGAGCCCGTCATGGCCGCACCCGTCGTGCACGACGTCCGCCCGTACCCGATCGCCGACGAGACGTTCCTGATCAGCTGGGGGATCGACGCCCCGCCGGTCGGCCACTTCCCGGTCAACTCCCTCGTCATCCGCGGGCGGGAGCCGACCGTCGTCGACACCGGCGCGCCCGCGGTGCGCGACGAGTGGCTCGACGCGATCTTCACGGTCGTCGAGCCGACGGACGTCCGGTGGATCTTCCTGTCGCACGACGACCGCGACCACGCCGGGAACCTGCTCGCCCTCCTCGCCGCCTGCCCGAACGCGACCCTGCTCACCACCTGGTTCGCGATCGGCCGGATGGCCGAGGAGTGGACGACCCCGATGAACCGCTGCCGATTCGTCAACGACCGGGAGCCGGTGGACATCGGGGACCGGGTGCTGGTCTCGGTGCGGCCGCCGGTCTTCGACAACCCGACGACCCGGGGCGCGTACGACCCCGTGACGCAGGTGTACTGGTCCGTCGACACGTTCGCGACGAACACCCCGCACCCGATGCTGGAGGCCGACGAGCTCGGCGACGGCGACTTCCGCGACGGCCAGCTCCTCGGCGGCCGCCTCGTGGCGCCCTGGCACCGCTACCTCGACCAGGGCAAGTGGGACGGGTGCGTGGGGGCGGTGCAGGACCTGGGCGTCGCGGTGGTGGCCGGCTGCCACACGCCGGTCATCCGGGGCCGGCGGGTTGCCGAGGCATTCGAACTGTGCCGCGGGCTGCCGGCCGTCGAGCCGTGGCGGGAGTTCGACCAGCACGACCTCGACGGCTGGATGGCCGAGGCCGGCGCGCTCGCCGAGCCGGGAGCCCCCGCCGCGCCCTGAGCCACGCGTCCCGGGCCGCTCTTGACCATCGGCGCGGATTCCGGTGAGCTGGGCCGGTGCCGCACGGCGGCACCCGAGCACCGAGGGGACTGATCGACGTGAGCACTCGCTCCGCAGGGACCGCCTGACCCTCGCCCTTCCGGTACGCGCCGTGGTGTGATCCCGCGCCGCCGTGACGCCTGCCCACCCGCCGGTCCCGGCCGGCGCGCCGCCGTGCCCGCACCCGTGCGCCGGCGCCCCCACGTCCGTTCCCGCCGTGCCACGGGGCGCGGCGGAGCCGTGCCGTCTGCACCCCCACGAAGGAGAGCCGTGCCCACTGTCTCGCTCGACCACACGATCGTCCTCGCCCGCGACAACCGGGCCTCCGCCGAGTTCCTCGCCGGCCTGCTCGGCCTCGAGGTCGGCGCGCCCTGGGGACCGTTCGTCCCCCTGCGGCTGAGCAACGGGGTGACGCTGGACTACGTCAGCGTCGACCACGACATCCCGCTCCAGCACCTGGCGTTCCTGGTGCCCGAGGAGGACTTCGACGCGATCCTGGACCGGATCCGCGCCGCCGGCCTCGAGCACTTCGCCGACCCGCACATGACCCGGCCGGGGATCAACCACAACCACAGCGGCCGGGGCGTCTACTTCCTCGACCCCGCGGGGCACGGCATGGAGGTGCTCACGGCGCCCTACGACACCTCCGCCTGAGAACGCCGAAGGCCCCCTGTCTCCAGGGGGCCTTGTCGGGTGGTGGGCGATACTGGGATTGAACCAGTGACCTCTTCCGTGTCAAGGAAGCGCTCTCCCACTGAGCTAATCGCCCGAGGCGGAGGCGGGAATCGAACCCGCGTACAGGGCTTTGCAGGCCCTTGCCTAAGCCACTCGGCCACTCCGCCCGAGATCCCCCGGATGGCTTCACGGGGATCGGACCTGGAGGCCCAGGCAGTGAACACGTGGTTTCCTCCGAGCGGACGACGGGACTCGAACCCGCGACCCTCACCTTGGCAAGGTGATGCGCTACCAACTGCGCTACGTCCGCATGCACTCGGTTTCCCGGTGCTGTCGGGGCTGCTCGCTCCGACGTGAAGAACATTAGCGCAGGGATCCCGGGGGCTCCACACCCACCCCCCTGTTTCCCCGCGCCGACCCGCTGAGCTGCACGAACGGGCCGCAGGGAGTGCTGCGGCCCGGCGCGGTCGGGGTCAGTCGCGGGCGCCCTCGCCGGCGTTGGGGGCGAGGAGCTGGTCCAGGGCGGCGTCGAAGTCGAGCCAGGAGTACTCCGTCGCCGGCGGCACCAGCTCGAAGGTGCGGTCGAGGAACGCGGCGAGCGTCGTGGCGCACGTGGTGAACACCGCGTGGCCGGACGGAGAGGCCAGCTCGACCTCGATCCGGGTGGGCTCGTGGGCCACCGGCTGCACCCGGACGTCGCCGGTGCCGGCCGGGCCGAGCAGGCCGTCCGCCAGCAGGTCCCGGGCGAACACCCAGTCGACCGGGCTGCCCTGGCCGGTCCGGAACGACGCCTGGACCGCGTACGGGTCCCGGCTGGAGTACGAGAGCTCGACCCGCACCGGGACCGGCGCCGAGTCCGGGGTGATGAGCTCGAACGTCGCCGGTTCGCGGATGATCGTGGGCTCGTCGCGCATCCTTGGTCCTCTTCCTCGTGCCGCGTGGTCCGTCGTGCGGAAGAACGAGCGGATCGCCAAGATGTGACGGGTCGGGGGACGTCTTCCGAGGACCGGATCGACCGCTTTCACACGGACGGGTTAGTGCGGTTCCCGTGTCGGGTGTGCCGACCTGCGAGGACGGGTGATCGCCCGGTCGGCTGTGATCCACGTTCCAGGCAGGATGCCGGTGAACCGGCCGCACGCCGGCGTCGAACACGGGGTTGTGAGGGACGCGCTGGTGGCGGATGTCGCCGACGGAGCCGGGCCGCCGCGGGGGCGTCCCCGGGATCCGCGCCCGCCCGCCGGGCGGGCCGGGGCCGACGCGGCCCTCGTGGCCCGGCTGGTCGAGGGGGACGAGCGGGCCCTCGCCGAGATCTACGACCGCTACGGTCGCCCCGCCTGGTCGCTCGCGCGTCGCATCTGCGTGGACGACGGGCTGGCCGAGGACGTCGTCCAGGAGGTGTTCCTCACGCTGTGGCGTGACCCCACCCGCTTCGACGCCGGGCGCGGTGCCTTCGCGACCTGGCTGCTGACGCTCGTGCACCACAAGGCCGTCGACGCCGTGCGGCGCGAGGCCGCCGTCCGGCGCCGCACGGTGTCGGTCGAGGACACCGACGACGCCCCGACGCCGGTGGGGCCGGGGGCGGACCAGGAGGCGCTGGGCGCCGTCGTCGCCGGGCAGGTGCGGGACGCCCTCGGCGGGCTGCCCCCCGAACAGCGGCAGGCCCTGGCGCTCGCCTACTACGGGGGCTACACCCAGCGGGAGGTCGCGGCGCTGACCGGCGTCCCGCTCGGGACGGTGAAGTCGCGGATGTTCACCGGGCTGGCCCGGCTGCGGACCGCGCTGGGCCCGCCGGTCGCCGACGGCCGGCTCACGGACGGGGGTGCGCGATGACCGGGTCGCACGCGCGGGACTGCCCGACCGAGGAGCAGGTGGTCGCCTGGGTGCTGCGGGCGGCCGAACCGGAGGACGAGGCCGAGGTGCTGCGGCACCTCCCGACCTGTGCCGCGTGCCGCGCGCTCGTCCGGGAGACGGAGGAGACGCTCGCCGCGCTCGGCGGGGCCGTCGAGCCGAGCGAGCCGCCGCCGGACCTGCGCGACCGGATCCTCGACGCCGCCGCGCGCACGCCGCAGGAGCATCGGACCCCCCAACAGGCCGCGCCGCCGGGGGGCAGGACCGGGGGAACGGGCGGATCGGGCGGCGGGCCCGGCGGCCCGGCCGTGCCGCGCCGTCCGGTGACCTCCGGCCCGACGGGCGGGGGCCCGTCCGGCGCCGCTCCGTCGGGAGGTGCCGGGTCCGGGCCGGACCGCGGGGCCCGCCGAGGCGTCCGCGGCCGGGTGGTGGCTGTCGCGACGGCCGCCTTGGTCGCCCTGGCCGCGATCGCCGGGCTCGGCGTCCACAGCGCCCGGCTCAAGGCGGAGCGGGACGCCGAGGCCGCTCGCGCCCAGGCCATGGTCACGATGTTCCAGCAGCTGGCCGAGCCGGGCACCACGCACGCCTTCCTGGCGCCGGCCGGCGGCGGGCCGGTCGTCGCGGCAGTGATGATGCACGGCTCCGAGCAGATGGTCCTGCCGGTCGCCCTGCCGGCCAACGGCGCGGACCGCGTCTACGTCCTCTGGGGGCTCCCGGCGGACGGAACCCCCGCGCCGCTCGGCACGTTCGACGTGCGAGAGGACACCGCGGGTATGCAGTCGGTAGGGTCGGCGGCCGGCGGGGCCGGATACGCGCAGTTCGCGATCTCGATCGAACCCGGTCGGGTCGCTCCGGACACGCCGTCCCAGGTGGTGGCGAGCGGGCGGGTGGAGATCTGATCAGCACCGAGCAGACCTCGCGGGGCGAGGAGGGGCAGGAACGCGGCCGGTTCGACGCGCTCAAGGACCGGCTGCGGCACTTCCGCGCGCGCATCGACGAGCGCCCGACCGCCCGGCGCACCTACCGCGTCGCCATCGGCGTGCTCGGCACCCTCGTGCTCGCGGGCGGGATCGTCGCGATCCCGTACCCGGGCCCGGGCTGGGCGATCGTGTTCGTGGGGCTCGCCATCCTCGCGTCCGAGTTCGCCTGGGCGAAGCGCGTGCTCACCTTCGCCCGCGGAAAGTACGACGCCTGGACCGACTGGCTCGGCCGGCAGAACCTCGTCGTGAAGCTCCTCGTGCTCACCGCGACCGGGCTGATCGTCGTCGGCACGCTGTGGGTGCTGAACGCGTTCTGGCTGGTCGCGGGCTGGGTGGGGCTGCAGGAGTGGACCTGGTTGCAGAGCCCGATCCTGGGGTGATGTAGGGTTCCTCCCGTGACGGCGGGCGATTAGCTCAGGGGGAGAGCGCTTCGTTCACACCGAAGAGGTCACTGGTTCGATCCCAGTATCGCCCACGCAGCCAAAGGGCCCCTGACCAGCAGGTTCAGGGGCCCTTCGGTGTTTCCGGGGTCAGCCCGGAGGCTGTTCTGTAAGCGGATCGGTAAACATGGCTTCGGGCCCCTCGTCCGGAGGCGGCAGGAACAGGTTGCTGATGGTGACCGCCGCGGCCTGGTCAAGCTCCGGGATGTCCGCGGTGTAGGTGTCCAGGGTGAAGGCCACGGTGGCGTGCCCGAGCCGGGTGCTGACGATCTTGGGGTTCACCCCGGCCCGCAGCGCCATGGTCGCGTAGGTGTGCCGGACGTCGTGCAGCCGGATCCGCGGCAGCCCGGTCTCCCGCACGATCCGCTGGAACCGCACGGACACCGCGCCGGGGTGGAGCGGGCGCCCGTCCGGCCAGCAGAACATCAGGTCCTCGTCGTGGTAAGAGGAGCCGAAGGCCGCCCGCTCCACGTCCTGCTCGGCGAGGTGCTCGTTCAGGACCTGCACGGTGGTCGGGTCGAGCCCGAGCAGGCGGCGGCTCCGGCGCGACTTCCCGTCGGAGCGCTTCGCCCGCCCGGAGACGACGACCCGGGTGCTGACGACGGTAAGCGTCCCGGCCACGGGATCGAACGCCGAGCGGACCGCCCCGACCGCCTCGGAGCGCCGCATCCCTGTCGTCGCGAGCAGGACCCAGAGGGCATAGAAGCGGTCGCTCCGGGCTGCGGCGAGGAACCGGCCCAGCTCCTGCGGAGTCCAGGTCATGTGGCCGCGCCGGTCGATGCGAGGCGGGCGGACCCGGGCGGCCGGGTTGGTCGAGAGGTACCGGAGCTCGACGGCGTCGGCGAAGGCCCGCCGCAGCATGACGTGGATCGAGGTGACGGTTCGCGCGGACAGGCCGGGATCGACGGGGAGGGGCACCTTTCCGTTGCGGTAGCGGCGGACGGCGTTGCTCGCGGCTGAGTAGGAGACGCCTGTTCGCCGGGCGATCTCGGCCGCCCCCATCCGTGCGTCCTCGGGACTGCAGCTCCACAGCGCATACATCTCGGAATCGGTGTCGCGCTTGCGCCGCCCGGAGGTGAGCAGATGCTGGTAGAACGCGGTGAGGGTGGCGGGCTCGATGGACTGCAGCCGCCGGGTCCCGATCACGGGGATGACGTAGGCACGGGCGAAGGCGGTGTAGTTGGCGAGGCTTGTCGGCTTGAGCGTCATCGCCGCGGTGGTCAGCCACTCCTCGAAGAACTCGGCGACCGTGCGGGTGGAGGAGGCGACGAACGTGTTGGTGCGCAGTTCCCCGTTCGCCTCGGCGAGCGCGTCCCAGGCCTCGCTTTCGGTCTCGAACCCGGACTTCGCCCGCTGCCGCCGCTTCCCGGTGAGCGGGTCGGGCGCCAGCTCGATCATGAACGCCCACTTCGCGCCCCGCTGATAGACGGTCCCGCGCAACCCACGCTGGGCGCTCGTCCGCCCGCTCACGATGCCTCGACCATCTCCCGCAGCCGGTCCCGAGGGATGTAGATCCGCCCGCCGAGCCGCTTCGAGGGCAGCACGCCGCTGTCGACGTAGCGGTACGCGGCCGCCCGGCTGATCCCGAGGATCCGAGCGGCGGCCGGAACGGTGAGCAGGACAGGCAGGTCGTCGAAGTCGGTCATGGGAGTCCTCCTCGGGCGCTGTGGTCCCAGGAGCCTCGCCGGGCGCCGCTCCGTCTTCGGGAGCCGTCGTGCGGAGGCTCGACCGAACAGGGCCGAAGGAGTCACGGGGCGAGCTTGACCTGCGGTCGCTCGCCTCCGCCACGGACTTTGATCGATCTGTGGACAGCTCGGACGCTCGCGCGTGACTGTGGACAACCCGTAACGCGACGACCACGCGCCGCGAGCCCTTCGTCAGCTCCCCGGCTCCCCGCACGATCTGCTCGGAAGGCACACCGACGTGCTCGTCGTTCGTTCGTCCCCGCTCGCCCTTGTTCGCCCCTCGTTCGCGGGCGTCCGGTGATGGCCGCGAAGAAGCAGAATCCCGCGGCCGGCTGCGGCTGCCTGATCCTGCTGGTCCTCCTCCTCGGCGGCCTGATCCGCGCCTGCAGTGGCGGGGGAGAGGACGAGACCCCGACGGCCACCCAGGCCGTCCTCGGCACCCCGACGACGACGCCGACCACGTCAGTCCGCTGGACCCCGAGCCCCACCCCGACCGCGCCGACCACGACGACGCGCAGGCCGGCCCCGACGACGACCACCAGGCCGGCGGGCACGCCGAAGCCCCGCCCGAACCCCCAGCCTGACCCAGACCCGAACCGCAACAGCCAACGCACCGCCGACCCGGCCCCGCCCGCGTCGGTCTACTACAAGAACTGCGCCGCCGTGCGAGAAGCCGGCGCCGCCCCGATCCGGAGAGGTGACCCCGGCTATCGACCCGGTCTCGACAGCGACGGAGACGGAGTCGGCTGCGCCGGCGACTGACTCGTCGATGGTGCACTGCGAACGACTCGCCGTTCGGTGCTTCCGTGCCGGAGCAAGATATGCAGAAGGTTCCCTTCCGCGGTCGCGAGGGCGCGACCAGACGATCTTGCGAACGAGGGCGTTCGCGCTCACCTCACGACAGCGTGAAGCGGGCGCCGTCAGCCGTCGTGCCGACGGCCGACCCCGCACGCCCCGCCGATCAGAGGCTCCATGGCTCCCAGCGATGCTGCCGCTCAACCCGCCCCCCCCGCTGGGGGAGCCGGGCACCCGTTCGCTCCCGCGGCGGACCCACCAGCGGATCTAGATACCTACTCTGTTGTCGACCGGAAGATGAAGCCGGCGCAAGCCGTGCAGCTCGCGCGGAAGGTTGCGCGTCGCCACGGGCTGGTGGTCGAGGACGTGCCCGGCAGGGGCAAGGGCTCGCACCATTGGTATGCGCTGATCGATTCCGACGGTGTGGAGGTGGGCGGGTTCTCGCTGACCGACCCATCCCCGGGAGCTGTCCTGGGCCGTCCTGCGGTCCTTCGAGGACGCGCTCGTGCCCCTGTTCGGTGAGAAGTGGACGGAGAAGAAGTGATGGCCGAGCGTCCGACCTATCCCGTACGCGTCGAGCGAGAGGGCACTCTTTGGGTAGCGACGGTCGAGGGACTGCCGGCCCGCACCAACAACGTCACGGACGTCGAGCATTTCGCCGAGCTGGAGCGAGAAGTACGCGACTTCGTCGCGACCTTCTGCGACTGCGAGCCGGGCGACTTCGACCTGACCTGGCACTACGTCCAAGGCGACAACGAGTACACCCTCGCCCTCAAACGGCTCCGCGAGTGGGACGAACGACTTGCCGAGTACCCGCATGGCCGAGCTGACAGCCACGCGCGACGACGCCCGCGCCACAGCGATCCAGTCCATGCAGAAGGCCGGGCTGCCGCTCCGCGCGATCGGAGACGTGCTCGACCTGTCACGTCAGCGCGTAGGGCAGTTGCTCAAGCGTCGCGCTCAAAGCGCCTGAGGCGAGCTGATCGGCTCGACTCGGAGGTCCTCGACGATGAGAGGCAACCCAGCCGTATAGCGGAAGCCTCTCGGCACATTCCAGTAAGCGCGATCCTCCCGGGTCCGAACGCTTCAAATCGATGGGCTTCAAGAGCATCGATGTGGTGAGGAAGGTGCCACTCGAACGAGTAATGACGTCAGCGGAGCGCGGTCGATCCCGCCACGATGGGCCAGAAGCTCGATGCGGCTACCCCGGCTGGGTGAGAGCCCGCTGAGGGTGATCTTGTCGCTAGGGTGCGAGCACTGGCAAGGGGGGCACGTTGGCCAAGCTGAGCACGATCTTGGACCAGATCGACGCGGGCACCATGCAGCTGCCGGAGTTCCAGCGGGGGTACGTCTGGAACCGGGACCAGGTGCGCGGTCTGATGCGGTCGCTCTACCACGGCTACCCGGTGGGTGCGCTGCTCGTCTGGGAGACCGAGGGGGCAGGGCAGGCGGTCCGCGGCAGTGCGTCGACCGCCGGACAGAAGCAGCTCCTGCTGGACGGACAGCAACGGGTCACGACGCTGTACGGCATCATCCGCGGCGCGGCGCCCCTCTTCTTCGAAGGCGATCCGACGGTCTTCGAAGGCCTGCGGTTCCACCTGCGGGACGAGGTGTTCCAGTTTCACGCACCCACGAAGATGCGGGACGACCCGCTCTGGATCGACGTGACGGCGCTTTTCCGAGAGGGCGAGGGCGCGGTACTCGCGTCGCTCATCGATCTCAACTGGGTGCGCCCCGACCTGCCGGAGTACTTCAACCGGCTGGGCAGGCTGCGGAACGTCAAGGACCGCGAGTTCCATGTCGAGCAGATCACTGGCGCGGACAAGACCGTCGACGTCGTGGTCGACATCTTCAACCGGGCCAACTCCGGCGGGACGAAGTTGTCCAAGGGCGACCTCGCGCTGGCCAGGATCTGTGCCGAGTGGTCGGACGCCCGTCCGACCATGCGCCGCAACATCGAGCGGTGGCGGGAAGCCGGGTTCGGGTTCACCCCGGACTGGCTGCTGCGCAACGCGAATGCCGTGGCTACCGGCCGCGCTCCGTTCTCCGCGTTGGAGGACGTCTCGGCCGGGGAGTTCCAGGACGCGCTCCACGGCTCCCTGCACCACATCGACCACCTCCTGCACCTCACCTCCACCCGGCTCGGGCTCGATCACGACCGGGTGCTCATGGGGCGGTACGCCTTCCCGGTGCTGTCCCGGCTCCTGCAGAACCGCGGCGGTCGGTTCCTCGACGGGGCCGAGGCGGACAAAGCGCTGTTCTGGTTCATCCACGCCGCGCTGCGCGGACGCTTCGCGGGCTCGACGGAGACGTTCCTGGCCAAGGATCTCGAGGTCGTCGACAAAGGCGGGATCGACGCGCTGATCGCCACTCTCGCGCGCTCCCGCAGGGGCGGACTCACCGTCGATGCCCAGGACTTCGAGGGCGCGAACCGCGGTTCGCGCTCCTACCCACTGGTCTACCTGATCACGCGGGTCCGCCATGCCAGGGATCTGGTGAGCGGGCGCGCCCTGGGGCAGGACGCCGCGGCGGTGCAGGTCCACGAGGTCTTCCCGAAAGCCGCGCTGGCCAAGGCCGGGTACTCGTCGGCCGAGCGCAATGCCGTGGCCAACTTCGCCTTTGTCACCCCGTCCTCGGCGGTCGAGCTGGCCTCGCGGCTGCCCGCCGACTACCTCGCGGCGATCGATCCAGCGGTCGCCGCCTCGCAGTTCCTGCCCGCCGATCCCGCGCTGTGGGAGATCGGCAACTACCGAGAGTTCCTCGCCGCGCGTCGCGAGCTGCTGGCGAGCGCGACCGGCGAGTTTCTCGACGAGCTCGTCACTGGTCGCCGTCCGTGGGGCCCGAACGAGGAGCTGCGCGGTGTCGAAGTCGAGACCGACCAGGACGAGGTCGGCCCGCGGGCCGCACAGGTCCGGGCGCTGATCGACGAGCTCGTCGAGCTTGGAGCGGTGCGGCCGAGCCTCGACGTCGAGATCGCGGACCGGGAGACGGGGCGGGTACTCGCAGTCGCCGAGGCGTTTTGGCCGGACGGTCTGCAGCCTGGGCAGGGCTCGCCGGTCGTGCTGGAGCTCGACCCGGACGAGGCCGACCTGTCTCGGCTCGCCGAGCTCGGCTACGAGGTCTTCACCTCAGTCGACGCGCTGCTCGGCTCCGCGCGCAGGCGCAACGAGGTCGCCTCAGGTGACCGTGACGCTGACCTCGCTCCGGTCGAGCCCGTCGACCTCGCGTCGGAGGACGACGGCGAGTTCGACCATGCCCTGTTCACGCTGATCGAGCGGTGCCGCACGGAGGTCGGCTACAACCCGGTCGTTCTCAAGGACATGGCACACGTTCATGGAGCGGTCGGCGCTGCCCGCCTCCTGCTCGGCTCGCCGACCCCTAGCGACGGTTTCGTCCGGCTGTGGGACGAGGGGCGGCTGGACCTGAGCGTCGAGGCCCTGACCGTCGAGCCGCGGTTCGTCGAGCTGTTCACGCCCGAGCAATTGGATCGGGCGCGGAAGCGCCTGGCCGTCCCGGCTCGCTAGACGAGCCCGGTCGGTCGTGTGAGGAGGCGAAATGACCTTGAATGAGCCGAACAGTTCCGAGTTCACGACGTCGCATGCGGTGCTGGACGGGTACCTCGACGGCGAGCGCCGGCTACAGGCAGTCAGTGGTCTCCGTACCTACTTCTGTGGCACCCGGTACGCCGGACGCCGGTTCGAGAACATCGCCGGCCGGGGCGACGCGGCGTCCGTCGCCAATCGCATCACAGCGGCGGATCTCGTGGCGCTACCACTGCTGAGCATTGGGCTCGACAGGCCGCAGCTGGTCATCGACATCCTCGAAACCCACGCCGAGGAGATCGAAGGACTGCTGTCCTCCATCCCGGCGGACAGCGATATCGGCCACGTGGCCTGGAGTGCTCTCGACGAGAGCTCGCCGGCCCAGAAGCTCTACAGCCTTCTGCGTTCCGTCCACGGTGTCGGCCCGACCACCGCCTCCAAGTTGTTGGCGCGCAAGCGCCCGCACCTCTTCCCGATCGACGACGACCTGGTGCGCCAACGGCTGGGCCGTGACCGCGGGCTCTGGGCCTGTTGGTGGACCTGGCTGCGCGAGGAGAACCGACAGCGCGCTGTCGCCGACCTTCGCGATGAGGTCGGCGGCATCGCCGACATCTCCTCGCTCCGCGTCATGGATGTCGCGGTGTGGATGAGCGTGCGTGCAGGTCGGTGAAGCGGCTCAGGCGGCGACGAAGACGTTCTCCCGATGCCAGGCGAAGTAGCCGGCGCTCCGCTGGGTGAATGCGAGACACCTCCCGCCCTGCAGTGACTGCAGTTTCTTGAGAACCGGCCCTGGGGAGCAGTCGCGCACTCGGATTGCTCCGGAACCGTCGACGGAGACGAATCCGTCCTCGTACAGCTTGTCGCAGCCAAAGAGGCAGACGAGCATCGCGATATTATTCCAGTCCCGCTGCTCGTTCTCCGTACATTCGCTCCGCTGCTTGATGTGTGCTGCGACGAGGAAGGTACTCGGGAAGTCCAGCGAGCAGAGAGCACAGGTCGCGCTGCTTCGGCCCCTCAGTAGACGTAGGCGGAGCGCTCGCTGCTCTCCCCGAGTCTCGGCTTCGGTGAGATGGGTCAGCTGTCCGGAGAAGAACCCGAGATCATCGCCGAAGGCGCCTAGCGTGCCCTGCTCGACGTCCGCTCTGCGCGCCTGCAAGAGCAGCTCGGCCTGTACTTGGTCCATCCAGTAGCTGCGGGGTGTGCGGTTATCGTACTGCCAGATCTGCTCGATGCCGTGCCCTTTGCAAAATGTCCCCGCCCCACTCAGCACTGAGTGGAGATGGTTGGACGCACGATCAAGCCGTCCCACCGCGACGACCGTCTCGGCGAGGAAGCGATGATCGGGACGCATGGCCAGGAGCGTCAGAAACACCCTGGCCTCAGAATTCAGCCCCTGCCAGAGGCCCCGCGCCAGCTCCATGTCTTGGACCCGCCACGGCCTGCGGGTTCCGTCAGCCGAGGGGCGTGGACTCATGTCCGGGCCGCGGAAGAGGAAGATCGCTGGATCACCGACAGCTCGTCGCGGGCTCGGGTGGCGGCGACGTAGATCAGGGAGCGCGAGCGGAGTTCGGCGTCTTGGCGACCTGTCTCGTCCAGGCCGGCGAGGCGGGCGGTCTCGGCGTCAGTGTGCTGGGCGACGCTGGCGAGGACGACCTTAGTGAACTCCATTCCCTTCGCCCGATGCATGGTCATGACCAGCGGTTTCCCCTTCGGCGGCTGCTCCCGGTCGACGGCGCGGACGGGGACGCCGCGCTCGGCGAGGCCGGTGACCACGCGCTCGCGCTGGAAGCGGTCCTGGACCATGACGGCGATCGTCTCGGGTGTCGTCTCCTCGGCGAGCCAACCCTTGATGCGGGCAGCGATCGTGTTGAGTTCGCCGGTCAGCGACGTGACTGGGTCGATGCTCGGCTTGGGGCCCGTGCGGGCCGAGCGGTAGCCCGTCGCTTCCGGCTCCTCCTCGAGATCCACATAGGATCCGCCGTCGAGGATCGACATGGCGTAGTGCAGGTTCTGCGCAGTCGTGCGGTAGTTCAGCGTGAGGCGACGGGACCGGCCGACGATCTTGATGCCGTAGCGGCCCAGGACGGTGCGTGGTCCGTAGATGCGCTGGTGGGAGTCCTCGGCGAGGAATAGGTCGTCGGCGCCGTCGACGGCCAAGGCGCGGAGCAACTGCCAGTGGGCGGGGGAGAGGTCCTGGCCTTCGTCGACGAGGACGTGGTCGGCGAGTGGGCCCGTCTCGCGCAGGTGAGCCGCGGCGACGGCGGCGGCCTCGCCGAAGTCCAGCGTGCCGTCGATACGGTTCTGCGCCCGGTACGCGGAGACGAGTGACCACACCGCGGCGCGCTTGGCGCGGTCCAGCGCCAGTCCACGGCCCGGACGGCGGACCCGCAGGTAGCCGGCCTCGTTCTGCACGCTGTTGGGCAGGACGATCAGGGAGTACTCGGTGGCCAGGAAGTTCTCGTTGGCGATCTCGGGCGCCAGGTCGGTGCCTGCGGTGTCGAGGACGGCACGCCAGCGGGTTCCGGGCACGCGGCCGTTCGGGCTCGACCGTTCCTCGCCCAGCACAGCGGACACCGCGCCCGCGATTCCGCTTCCGGCGCCCCGGATGACGGCGGCGGCGAGCGCGTCGACCCCGGCGATGAACACGCCCGGGTCACCGAGCTTCGCCGCCTGTGGCACCCGGGGATTGAGCTGAGCGAGGCTCTCGCGCAGCGCGTCGGCGAGGTTCGTGGTGAAGGTCGTCAGGACGATCCGGGCCTGGGGGTTCCGCCGAGCGAGATGCCGCGCCCGGTGCACGAGCACGACGGTCTTGCCGGTCCCGGCGCCGCCGGACAGCCGGAACGGGCCGCTGTACGTGCGGTCGACGTAGCGACGCTGCTCGGGGTGCAGGAAGACCCGCCAGGCGCCGAAGTCGCCGTCCTCGATGACGCGGCGCAGTTCGTCCTGGTCGTCGATGAATGCGAACTGGGCCGCCGCGGCCGGCTTCCGCAGCGACTCGAGGAGGTTCTCGTCATCGGTGCCCGCGGCGGGAGCCGGGGCGTCCAGCTGCAGCTTGTCGTAGATGTCATCGATGGAGTCCGTGCTGGTCAGGTCCACGAGGAGCAGGCCGATCCAGCCTTCGTGGCGCTGCGCGAGGGCGAGTACGGCGTCCTCGTCCGTGGCGGCAAGGGCGCCGTCGGCGATGTCCTCGGGCAGGCCGAGGCGCTCGACGAGCTCGGCGCGCGTCCGGCCGCGTCGGACGAGGAGCGGCTTCCGCGGCGCCGTCGCCTCGACGACCGGCTCGATCGGCGGAACGTCTTCGGGCGCGGGCGTGGCCGGCCTGGGAGGAGTCGTGTCGGCCGGATCCGGGGAGACCGGCTCAGGCTGAGCCGCGGCCTGCTCTGGGCTGGGCGCGGGGGTCGCCTCGATCTGAGGCAGCCCGTTGATCGGGTTGACCTTCAGCCGGACGCGCTCGGCGACCGCGATGGCCTCGTCGTGCGGCCAGACGCCGTGGATGACGTAGTGACGCTCACCCTCACCGTCGAGGCGGAACATGACGGCGCGCCAGAAGTCGTCGACGCGGCCGGTGCGCACCCGCGGGTCCGTGGCCCCCTGGATCGGCTCGACGTGCAGGCCCGTTGTGGTGTCGTCCGCCGAGAGCTTCTGCAGGAAGGCCATGGCCTTGGACCGCACCGAGCCGTCCAGCTTCTTCGGCCACTTGGCCATGATGAGCGTGGGCACTACTCGGACCCCTCCCGGCCGGCACCGGTCTTGCTCAGCTCCGCGATGATGGCCGCCGGATCCGGCGGCACGACGATCCAGCCCGCGGCTTCGAGGTCGGTTCGGTCCTCGGCGGCCATGCCGTCGGTGGCGACGACGACGTGCAGGCTCGGCCACGCGACATCGATCATGATGCCGTCGGGGCCCTCGTCGCCGATCACTGGTGCAAGCGAGACGCCGGCAGTCGCGAGCGCCAGGACGAGCTCGCGCTCGGAGCCGGGCTGCGCCTCGTCGACCGCGCGCGCCCAATCCTCGTCGAGATCGACGGTGGTGTCGGAGGCGGCGGGCGCCGTCACCGGAACGGAGACGGCGGTCGCGTCGGCGAGCGTGGTAGTAGTGACGACGGTGGGCCAGTCGCGGAGCGCAAGGGCGTTCGACAGGCGTAGCCAGGCGCGCCAGGAATCCGCGTGCGCGGCGTCCAGCGTGGAGTCCCGGTCGTCGAGCACAACGGCCACGCTGACGAGCTCACCCGACAGCTCTACGGCGACCGCCAGGGCCCCCGAACGCCAAACCTGAGCCAGCCGGTCCCCGGGTGCCGGCGAGGGCCCGCCGAGGAGCGTCGAACGAGCGGCTGCGTGGAGGTCTACCCCCTCCGCCAACGGGACGGGTGTGCTCGAACGGAAGAACATCGGAACCGCTCTCGCGGCCCTGGCGGTGTGGACCGGTTCCGGTGATTCGACCCAGCGGAGCAGCCAGTCGACCGGTCCCAGTGCGAGCGCCTTGTACGCGGCTGGCGAGGCCATGAACTGGGGCATCGCCTGGAGCGGACCCACGAGCGCGTCCGAGTACCACGAGGGCGCTGTCTGCTCACCCCTCTCCGCGGCGAGCACGTCCTTCGCCGACACCGACACCACCACCCGCCCGGTGTCCCGCAGGATCTGCCGCTTGGAGGCGTCGTCCGCCAGCCGGTTGTGTGCGACGGTGGCGTGGAAGACGAGCCCGTCGGTGAAGATCGCGACAGCAGGCACCGAGGCGTCGTTCGTCTCGAGCACGAAGTCCGGGCGCGAATTCTCCAGGTTGACCTGCGGCGTCAACGTCCACAGCCGCGGCTGCCCGGGGATCGTGAACCGCACGGAGTTGCCGAACGGCCCGGGGACCTCCTGCGTCGCGGCCCCCATCTTCTTCAGCCGCTCGACGAACACCTTGCGGAACCGCTGCTCGAGGTGGGACTCGGGGTCCTCGGGCGGCGGCACCTTCGTGACCGACCAGGGAGCCACCTGGTCCAGGCTCGTGTCCTCGGGCTTGAAGCCGAGCAGCGTTCGCAGGTGTCGCTCCGCGGACGCCCGCGACGCCCGTCGTACCTGGCCGGGCGCGACGAACGGGAGCAGACAGCGGTGACAGGCGAGCCGAGGTTCGGTGCGGCATTCGCAGTCCCGCACCCGCTCCCACGCCGTGGCGAGGAGGCTCCGCAGCGCTTGCTCACCGCCCAGTTCGGCCAGGTAACCCGTGCCGCCGGGGACGGCGTCGTGCAGCAGGATCGCCTCGTGGTTCTCCGAGCCATCGCTCAACGTCGGGTCGACGACGTGCTCGACGCGGATGTGGTCCGGGTGTCCGCCGAGCTGCTCGCGCAGCCCCAATAGCAGCGCGGCCGCGAGGCTCGGCGCGGCGAAGTCGTCTCCGATGGTCACGGCGCTCGGCAGCCGCAGCAGGAGCCCTTGGGTGCGCAGCGTCCGGGACAGGGCGACCGTGGTGGTGTGCTCGGCGGGCGAGGTGCGGTACCGGCACCACGGCCGGTGCTCGTGGGCCTGGTTCTGCCCGGCGTCCGTGTCCAGTTTCCCGCAGCCCTCGCAGACCCGGAACAATGCGCCTGAGATCTCCTCGCCGGCCACAATGCGGGTGGCGCCGTGCCCGGCCGTGCCGAGGTTGACCCACCGGATCGTCAACGACGTTAGGTACGTGCAGCCGAGCCCGACGTCCTCGGCGAACCAGCGGTCCCCGAAGTGAGCCGGGTCCACGTCCGCCGCCGTGACGACCTGGAAGAAGCGGCTGTCCCGCTGGTCGCGCCGGTCGGTGATCGTCGCCTCGTCCCGCCGGATCTCCGCCGTGACGTGCGCCAGCTCGACGACGTCGAGCCGCTGCCCCATGTCGCCGACCCCGCTGCTGCCGCACCGCGGGCACGACGAGACGGACGTCGTCTTCCCCTCCACCGCGACGTCGACGGCGTAACCGCAGGCCGGGCAGAACACCCACGGCCGGATCCCGACCCCGTCCACCCCGAGGTCGACGGCGTCGATGGTGATCTCCAGCCCGCGCGCGTAGAAGCGGGCGCCGGGCGCGAACTCCCGGATGGCCTGCGCGGAGCCGCGCTGGAGCCGGGCGTGGTCGGTCTGGAAGGTCTTCGTGTCGGGGTTCATCCAGCTCAGCCCGACGTCGAGGGTGACGTTGTCGTCGAGCAGCGTGTAGTTGGGCAGCAGCCCGTACTCCTCAAGCACCCCGATCCAGTACTCGCCCTGCAGATGCGCGAGCTGGCCGACCGTCAGCTTGCGGGCGGTCTCCGCCGAGCGCAGGGCCCGCTGATCGTCGTCGGTGGCGGCGGGGGAGTTCGCCTGCGCGGCGAGCGCGGGCAGCGCGTCGTCGATCGTCTTCCTGCGGTGCTGCAGCTCCTCGACGGTGGCCTGCCAGCGACCGCTCGCCTCGTGGAGGTGCGCGGCGAACGCGCTCGTCCCGGGTCCTCCGGGCGTCGCGAGCCAGTCGCGGAGGGACTCGACGACGTCGGCCGGCAGCGACGAGAACGCGGCGAGGAACCGGGTGAGGTGTTCCGTGGCGTGGGTCTCGGCATGGCTGATCAGGTCGCCGAGGAAGGTGCCGGGAGTGCTGGCGCCGATGGCTCCGCGCGCTCGGTTCGGGTGCGGCCGAGTCTCGTCGCGGGCGAACTCGTCCGCCAAGTGCGCGGTGTACTGGCGGCGCAGGATCTCCTCGGCCCGCAGGTAGGTCGCCGGCGGGCGCACCTCACCGTTGATCACCGAGAGTGGGTCGCCGAGCTTGGGCAGCTGCTCGCCGCGGCCGGTGATGAAGGCCAGGTTGAGCGCATTGCCGGTGAGGCGGCCCGCACGGCCGACCCGCTGCAGGTAGGAGGCGACGGTGCGCGGCAGCGAGGCCAGGACGACGGCGGAGAGGTCGCCGATGTCGATCCCCATTTCGAGGGTCGGCGTGGCCACCAGGACGTTCGGCGCGGCGGGGCTCGTATGGGCGCCCTTGAACCCGTTCTCGTAGTCGAGGCGGACCTCGTCCTCGAGGAGGCTGGTGTGCTCCCGCGCGACGACGCGCCGCATGTCCGGGGAGGCGTAGAGGCGCTGGTAGAAGTTCTCGGCGAGGCGGCTCGGCCGGAGTCGGCCGGTGCAGGTCACGAGCATGCACGGGGCATCGGTGAGCTGCTCGACTGTGGTCACCGAGCCGGTGACCGGTGCCCGGCAGGTGCTGCAGACGAGCAGGTGCCGGCCCTCCGCGAGGTCGTCCGCCGATGTTGGGCTGACGACGACGCCGCCCGCCGGGATGGCGAATACCGCGGCCCCGGACGTGCTGGTGATCGAGCTGAGGACCCCGTCGCGCACGAGCTGGTCGAGCAGCAGCCGGGCGAGCCGGCCGCCGTCGGTCGGGCTGACGTCGAGCACCCGGGAGGTCCACTGCGCGTACCAGGACTTCGGCGGGGTGACCGGCTCCAACCCCTCCCCGGCGGGGTCCCCGCTGCCACCGATGCGGGGGTAGCCGGGTGCGGGACGCCCCTTCGGGAAGGCAGGCATCCCCTCGGAGCGCGGTGGACGGCCACCGGTGACGAACCAGCGGTTGCCGTCCTCCTGGCGGTAGCGCTCGAACCACGGGTGCTCGATCGCCCCGAGGGACCGCATCCGGTCGAGCAGCCCGCGCACCCACTGGAGGAGGACGACGTCGGGCCGCTCGCCGTCGTCGGTGTCGGTCTGCGTCTGCACAGCGACCCCGGCCAACACCTTCCGCGCCGCGGCGATCATCTTCGGCGGCTGCCCGGCCTCGACCCCGACGGCCGCAGAGCCGGTCAGCTCCAGGGTGCGGCCGGTGCGGGAGTTGAGCCCGAACTCCAACATCGCGTCGAGTGCGAGCCGCTTCCGCACGCGCGTCCGGACGCTGGTCGGCACCTTGCGCAAGGTCTCCGTCGTCCAGAACGGGGTGAACGACTCGCGGTCGGCGCAGTCCGGTGCGAGGAGGCGATAGCGGGCGAACGTCTTGTCGCCCGCGCTGCGAATCACCTCGTCGACCAGGCCGTCGAGCGTGAGAGGCCCGTCCGCGACCGCCTCGCGCAGCACGGCGCGCAGGGTGAGGGTGTGCGAGCGGGCCTGCACGAACCCAGCGCGATGCGCAGCATCCTGCACGGAGTCGGTGAAGACCAGTGCCTTCTTCTCGCTGGGCGCGATCTGCGCCGAGCCGAAGAGCGTGGACAGCGACACCGAGAGCAGCGTCGCGATCGCGCTGCCCAGGAACCGGATCCCGTCCTCCTGCCCGCAGGCCGGGCACGTGTCCTTGCGGGAGTCCTCATCCGCCTCCTTGCCGGCGTGGGTGAGGACGGGCAGCACCCAGCCGTCGCGCAGGTCCGGATCGTCCTCGGCCGGGGGAGTGGTGAGAAGCTCGCGGCTGCGAACGGAGAACCAGGCCAGGCCCGCGGCAGGCGCGGCACCGCCGAAGACCGCGTCGGCCTCCGCCGCGGCGGACATCAGCGGGCGGAAGCGGCCCTCGCGGTTGGCGTGGTCGCGGCGGATGGAGTCGTCGTCGGTCGAGAGGCTGCCGCCGACCGGCGCCAACCCGACGCCCCACCCGGACCGCCCGCAGCGCCGGCAGTAGAGCGCCGGGAACGACGGCCGGACGTCCTCCGTGTCGTGCACACCGGTCGGCGGGCCGTCGTCGCCCCACCGGAACACGGCGGTCGGGTCGGCGGCGCGGTCGATGCGGGTGAGCTCGCGGACCCACAGGTGGGCCTCCACCGACAGTGCGGCCCGGTCCATCGTGGCGCGGACGTGCCCGAGCGCGGCGACGACGCGGGACAGCAGGCTCTCCCACGCCGAGTCGCGTCCCGTCGCCGCAAGGCTCGGGGTAGCCGCCGGCCCGACGACGCGCTCGACGAGAGCGGTCAAGCTGATCGCGTCGCCGGACTCGCGGGTCATGGCCGCGACGAGTGGATGGGCTTGGCTCAGCCGGAGCAGCAGGTCGTCGCCTGCGCTGGCAAAGGCCTCGGGCTCCTGGCCGTAGAGCAGCGCGAACGTGGTTCGCGCGAGCACGCCGCCGTCGGGATCGTCACCGAGGTCGTCGAGCGCGGCATTCGCCGCGGCGACCTCGAGCTCGGAGATCGGTCTGGGCGCGAGGCCCATCGCGGAGGTGATCGTGGTCGAGCCCGCAGCCCACTCGTCCTGCGCGAGCCGCGACTCCGTGACGACGGCGTCCGGCCCGAACGGCTCGCCGAACACGGTCTCGGCGAACTCCAGCATCACGGCGGGATCGCCCTTGTCGCCCAACGTCGCGGACGTGGCGACCGGCGTAATCCGCCCGAGTGGGCGCGCTCTGTCGTCCTCGCCGAGGTGGGGATCCTCGTCGGACCAGTAGCTCTTGAGCGTCATCCCGAGCCGACGCAGCAACATCGCGACGTCCGTGCCCTGCGCACCGTCGTAGGTGTGGAACTCGTCGAGCACGAGGTAGCGCAGGCTCGTGGCGGACCTGCGCCAGATGTCGCGGTCGGCGTGCCGCAGCAGGAGCTGGTCCAGCATCTTGTAGTTGGTCAGCAGGATGTCCGGCGGCTCGTCCCGGATGATCCCGCGGTCGGTGATCAGCCCGTCCTCGGTGACCAGCGTCCGGGGCGCGTCGTCCTGTCCGGTGTAGAGCGCCGCCGTGACCGAGTGCAGCGCCTTGTGTCCAGTGATGAGCTTCGTGAGGCGGGACGCCTGGTCGTTGGCCAGGGCGTTCATCGGGTAGAGGATCAGCGCCTTCGTCCCGGTCACGCCCTCGCGCCGTGCGCGGAGCACGTGATCAAGGAGCGGGTAGAGGAACGCCTCCGTCTTGCCGGACCCTGTGCCGGTCGTGACGAGCGTGGGCTGCGGCCGCTCGTTGACGAACGACGACAGGCGCGCGAACGCCGCCGCCTGGTGCCCGTAGGGCGTGAAGCCCTCATACCACTCGAGTGACTCCCGCCAGCCTTCGTCCGCTGGCCGAAACGGCAGCCGCAGTCTCACGTACGGCCCCTTGAACATCCCGGACTCGGGATCGCCGAGGAAGCGATCGAGCGCGTCGCGGGAACCAGGGTCGGTGAGGCCGAATGTGGTGGTGAGGTAGTCGACCAGGCTGTGCCGGATGTTCCCGGCCTGGACTGTCGGCAGCAGCTCACTCACGAGCGCTCCGCCAGCCGCCGCTCGAACTCCGCATACGCCACCCGCATGTCCTTCTCGCGGTCGAGTGTCACGAAGGGAAGCTCGTAGACGTAGGTGTTCCCGGCCTGGTTGGTGGCGGTGCGCTCCTCCTCGGTGATCCGCTCTCCCTTCTTCCGCCACACGGTGAGCACTGAGTTGGGGACGAGCCGCCCGTTCGCGTCGTAGAAGTACGTATTGCGGTCGTAGCCGTAGAGAACGGCGAACTGGGTGCGGTAGATCGTGCAGAGCTCGTCGGCGGTGAGGCCAAGCATCAGCGCCACGAGTGCGTCGATCTCGACGAGCGCTTGGCGACGATCGGCGGCGATGCGGAGCGGAGTGTCGGGAGTCCAGGTTGGTCCGACAGCGCCCAAGTCGGGGCGACGCGGGTGGGCGGGGCCGCCGGTCCAGGAGTCAAGGGTGGCCTCTGGCGACCAGCACTGTGACCACAGATCGGAGTAGACACCCGTGACTGCGTTGAGGCGAAGGGTTCGTAACGCCAAGCTGCCCCGTAGATGACCGTCCGCCCAGGGCAGCCGGTTGATTGTGCCCATGCTAATAGTCGATTTCGGTGTAGCGCGAACCGAGAAGTCGCAGATGAGCGAGCTGAGGAATCCGCTCACAGTAACAACATCAGTCAGTGAGTCGCCCGTCGAGCCTGCCGATGAGACGCCGTGAATATGGGCTGGGCCAGGCGGAATAAGCGCCGAAATAAGCGTTCGCTCGTTGGTGTTGACCCCCATGTTTCGCCAGGCAATTCGCCAGTGATCGCGGGCTGGATCAGGGGCCTCCTCGTCACCCCAATCTGTGTAGTCGCAGTCGTACTTGTAGCGGTCACCGGTTGGCTTGTACGCAGTAACTGGAATGGTGTCTGTTGCAAGTTGTTCGAAGTCGGTGGACGACCAATCCATGTTGCTAATTAAGGTCTTGTTAGGAGTCTTGTTGAGCGGCGTGGCGACGTACAGGTGGGGCCCTTGTAGGATCACGTCGTCCCACGACTCGGGGGCGCCCCAGTCGGTCTCGAAATAGCCCTTCTTGCGGTCTATGCTTTCGTCCCAACCTCGAGAGAATCGAAGTCCGAATTCACTGATTCGAGGGGCCTGGGTTAGTTTGTCCAACACGGAGGCTGCCGCGTGGTTAACCGCATATACCATGCGGGTCTGCGCTATGGGGGTTTCTGGCTTTTCTAGGGCCGAATGCCAAGTCGCCAGTACCGCGTTGTTGACGTGGGTGATCCGTCCGCGGTGCGGGCGCTGGTCCCAGTTCCCGTCCCCGTCCTTGAGCCCGGGTTCGGGGCCGGATCCGTCGTGGATCAGGGAGCGGATCGCTGTGTCGGGGTGATAGAGGGACACTGCGTTGCGGAATCTCACAACGCCAGGTCTCCCGTAGACGCTTACACTGTAATGACGCTGATTTCCCATTTCGAACAGCTGAAGCTCATTGCTGAACTCCCAGTGCGTTCGCAGTCTGGGGTATATCTCGGCGCGTAGCGCTCCCGCCTTGCTGTCCGTGAAATGAGTGTCAAGGTGAATTAGTCCGATGGTGCCGCGGCCCGAACCAACTCGCCACGTCTGCTCTAGGAAGCAGCGGTAGAGGTCGGGCTGGAAGCCCTGCAGGTAGGGGTACTGCGCTAGCGAGCCCACAAACTCGGCGGTGCACGCGATATCGGTAGTGCCTTCTACTACCAGATCGAGCGCCCCCGGGAGAGCAAGGGTCGTCGCCCGCTTCTCCGCGATCAGGTTCTGACTCGGCTTGGCGGTGAGCTTCCACCACGGGTCGCTCTCGGCGAGTAGTGCGTCGATGTCGGAGCGTGGCCGAACCCATGGAGGATTTCCTACTTGCAGGTCAAACCCGTTTCGTGTGAACACCGTGGCAAAGTCGAGGTTCCAGTGGAAGAAGCCTTGTTGCTTCGCCACTCGCTGGCACACCACCAACCACGGATGCTCGGAGAGCACCGCCTCGATGGGTCGGGCGCCAGCGAAGTCGAGCTCCGACACCTCGGCGAGGCCGAGCTCGTCCCAACCGGTCGCCTCGCCGAGAGTGATCTGCCCAGCCGTCCTCGCGGCCTTCTTCGTGTGTTCCTTGCCGAACTCCGGGTTACGTCCGAGCAGCGCCTGAAGCCCGGCGATCCACTGCTCCACAGTGGGTGGGTTGACCCGCTTGCCGTTCACGGTCGTCGCGGTCTCGGCGAGGGGCCAGAACCAGAGGGCGGTCCAGGCGTCCATGACACGGCGGAGCCGGCGGTAGGCGCCGGACTCGTCGGCGAGGGAGGCCTCGATCTCCTCGCGCGTCACCTCACCACCGGCGGGGAGCGAGCCTGCGCCCCAGACCGGGATAGAGCGGCGGATCTGCTGTTCGGCGAGGTGGAGGCGGCGGTAGCTGATCTGCCACAACGCTTCCACGCGGTTCGCCAGCTCCGCCAGCGCCGCGACCTGGGCCTTGGTCGGCTTGGCCTTCGTCGACCCCCGCCAGGTCTTGAGCTTCTTCACCGCGTCCGGGACGAGGCTCGCCGCTTCCTTGGCGTCGGCGGCGGCGCCCCAGCCATCGGCAGGCAACAAGAAATGATGGATGCCGTCGCCGAGGTCGGAGGCGATTCGCCCAGCCTCGATGTCGGTGGGGAACGAAGTGAGCGGGAGGTCCTCCGGAACAGCCGAGAGCCAGCTCTTGTCGGCGACCTGGCTGCGGCGGTACACCGCGCGGCGGGCGCCGATCAGGGAGTTGCCGCGGCGCAGGTGCAGGCCGAACCACGGGGCGGAGAGGCCGGAGACCATGGTGTCGAGCCAGAGGGAGATCTCGGCGAGCTCGACCGCGGTGGCGTTGAGGTCCACGCCGTAGACGTTGTGCAGGGCGAGGTAGGCCTTCACCTCTTGCAATCGGCGCGGGTACTCGTCCGGGTCGATGCGCTCACCAAGCTCTTCCTGCCGACGCTTGAGGTACTGCTCCGCGAGCTGGCGGACGGCCTCGATGGCGAAGGCGCCGGAGCCCAGGGCGGGCTCGCAGACCGTCAGCTTCAGGATCTCCTCGGCGCTCGTGCGCTCGCCGTCCTGGTCGAGGAGCTCTTCGAGGGCCTGACCGACGGTGAAGCGGGTCAGGACCTCGGGGGTGTAGTAGGAGGCCGACTGCTGGCGCTCCCGCCCGGCGAGCCGGTAGACGAACGAGCCCGCACGTTGCAGGACCGGCTTCTTCTCACCCGTCAGCGGGTCCTCGGCCTTGACGAAGTCGGCGCTTGCGATGCCCTCGGACCGGCTCACCGGAACGACCCACGAGCCCTTGCTGCTGTCGCCGCCCTTCGCCACCTCGTAGAGGTCGGTCTCGGCGAAGAAGCCGGTGTAGGACATCAGGCCCTCGTACACCGCGCCCAGCTGGTTGATGCCCAGCTCGGCGTAGGAGATGAAGCCGCGGTCCTTCCCGCTGCGCTCCTTGCTGAGCAGTAGATGACCGAGCACCTTCTGCAACGCGGCGTTGCCCAGCCCGACGTCGTTGATGAAGGCAGTCGCCTTAGGCGCGAACAGGTCCGCGCGCAACGCGTTGAAGGTCAGACCCTCGGAGGAGGCGGCGACGTCGGAGTCGTTGTCAGGGATCTCGATCACACGCTCCGGGGCGTGCCCGGTGTCGACCAGCCGGAACAGCACCGACAGCGACTCGTAGAGATGGGTGCCGGCCTTCGCGCGCGGGGTGGCGAGCTCGACCTGGACGAGCTCGCGGAGCCGGTCGAGGCTGTAACCGGCGTCGTACTCCGCGGCTCCGGCGGGCAGCACGCCGAGCTCGGGGGAGGCCTCCGCGTAGAGCAGGAAGAGCACGCGGTAGAGGAACCGCAGGGACTGCTTGGCGAGGTCGTTGGCGTCGGACCCGGGCAGCGGTTCGAGCCCCTTGTCACGGCGCCGGGCCACGACCTCGTTGGCGATGATCTCGATGGAGAGCCGCACGCCCTCGCGGAGATCCTTGGACACCCCGACGGTGTGCTTGACCGACTTCTCGAGGGTCTCGAGCCACCAGAGCTTCCCGGCGGCGTCGGGCGCGACGGACTCGGCGGACAGACAGGTAAGCGCGCGGTCGATCTCCCCGCCGCGCTTCGACTCGTTGCGCTCGCAGATGAGCTGCAGGTCCACGGCGAGGAAGCGGCCCTCGGCCCAGCGCTCCTGCTCGGCGAGGATGATCCAGCGCCCGGCCAGGATCAGCGCGAGGTCGGGGGCGGCGGTCTCGTCGACGAACAGGGCCGAGACGAGCCGGGCGGCCGAGGTAAACTCGTCGCCGTCCTCGGTCAGCGCCACCGGCTGGAGGAGGGTGGGCGCGTCCTTCGCGAGGGCGTCCTCGTGGGTGACCGCGGGGCGCGCGAGCACCACAGCTAACGGCGCCCGGTCGGTGATGCCCGGCGCTGAGATGCGCAGGAGCGGTCCGTCCTCGGCGATCTGGAGGCCGTGTCCGCGCAGCTCCAGGACCGAGACGATCTCGTCGTAGACCTCGCGGGCGGCCTTGGCGACGGTCTCGTCGTCGTGGACGACGGCCGCCTGCGGGTCGGCCTGCTCGGCGAGCGCGGCGAGATCGGTCTCCAGCTTCTGCCGGACCTTGGTGAAGCGGGAGCGCGGCGTCGGGCGGCCGGCCTTCTCCTCGGTATCCCACGTCTTGCGCCTCGCCACGACCTCGGCATGGAAGGACTGCGAGGCCGCCTCGGAGCCGAAGTAGTGCTCGGAGATCCAGCTCTCACCGACGATGATCGCGTCGGACCCGCTCACGCCTGCGCTCCGTTCTCCGGCACGACGACCAACAGCGGGCGCACCAGCTGCCGGTCCGGTTTCATGGCCTCCACCAGCTCGCGCTCCTGCGCCACGGTGACCCGGCGCTGCTTGAGGCCGGCGTGCTGGGCGACCTGGTCGGCCTGGGCGTCCCAGCGGTCGAGGCGCTGGGACCAGTCGTCGACCCGACGGGCCACGTCCGCGGAGTTGGCGGCGACCAGCGAGCCCATCTGGGCCTGCGCCTTCTCGACCGCCGGCCCCACGAGCCGCTGCAGATCGCTGGCGGACTCGACGCCGCCGGGGTTGGAGCGGGTGCGATCCCAGCCGACGGAGGCGAGCATGTCCGCCGCGGACTCGTGCGGCGTGAGCAGCGCGAAGGCCGGATCCGGGAACGCTACGCTCAGCCAGGTGGCGGCCACGATCTCACCGCTGCGGTTGGTGAGCGTGCCGAGCAGCAGCACCGTCGGGTCGTCGACCTCGCCGCGCACGGCGAAGATCTCGTTGCGGCCCAAGGCCGACAGGGCTCGGTCCGCCGCCCAGCCGAGCACGGGGTGCAGGGGGCTGAGGTAGTGGGCGTCCGGCCAGTTCGAGCCCTTCTCGTCCTTGAGCGCGGCGGCCAGCCGGTCCTTCCCGCGGGAGATCGTCGTCGCCAGGATGAGCTCGGAGGTGACCTTGCGGTCGCTCAGGTAGGTCTGGGGAAGGACTTCCAGGCGTTGGGCGAGGTCGTCTGGCGGGATCAGCGACGCCGTGCCGAAGGTCGTGTCCTGCCGCCACCCCACGCCGCTGTTCGAGGGCGGGGCAGTCGGGTCGATGAACGCGGCCGCCAGAGCGGTGTCGAGGTAGGCGATGTCGTCCGGGAAGAGGCCGGTGCCGGGCGAGCTCGTGGTGGTCGCAGTCGGCTCCGGTGCCGGGGCAGCGGTGCTGAGCTGGGCGAACAGGCTGGCGAGATCGCCGGAGGCCTGGACCTGCGCGGGAGTGCGCACGACGTCGTCGAGCGACTTCTCGTGGGCCAGCACGCTGCGGATCTGCTCCTCCTCGGCTTTCACGTCGTAGATGCCCATGAGAGAGGCGGCGTCGCCGAGAGCGGTGTGGGCCTCGCTCTCCTTCTCGATGAGGCTGCGCAAGATGCGGACGTCCCCGGCGAACCGCTCGCTGGCCGGGTCGAGAAGCAGCGCGGTGATGCGCGGCGGGTGCTTCTGGCCATAGCGGTCGATGCGGCCGTTGCGCTGCTCGATGCGGATCAGGCTCCACGGGATGTCGTAGTGCACCAGCTCGTGGCACTGGGCGTGCAGGTTCACGCCCTCCGAGGCCACGTCGCCCGTGACCAGGATCCGGACCGCGGCCTTCTCCTGCTTGAACTCCCGGACCACGCGCTGCTGCTCGTCGTCGGCCAGCCCGCCATGCATGATCTGGACGGCGCCTTCGGAGAGCCCGAGGTCCATGGTCAGCTTCTCGGCGAGCCAGTGCAGCGTCTTGACCCGCTCGGCGAACACGACGGCTCGCATCGGAGAGTTCCTGCCGACGCCGATCTCCTTGAGGTGCTTCACCAGCGCGGCGTACTTCGCGGAGGGCTGGGCCATCGCGGCGTCGGTGAGCTCCATGAGGCGCTGCAGCGCGGCGCGCTCGACGTCCGCCTTCGCGTCGGGCCCGAGCCGGTTCGTGCGCTCCTTGATGGACTCCTGGAGGGCGGCGGGGGAGGAGAGGAACGCCTTGGCCAGGGTCCACGGGAACAGCGCGGAGTTCTGGCCCGAGTAGGGGCTCGCGCCCTCCGGCCACAGCCAGACGTCCTCGAGCTCACGGGCGATCGCGTTCTCCGCTGGGTTGGCGGGCACCAGCACGTTGTGCGGTGGCTGCCGCTCCGCCCAATCAGAACCGACGACGGACTCCACCTCGGGGCTGTGCCGATGCCGCCGGATGACGAGGTGCTCGATCTCCTTCGCGTTCAGCTCGCCGGACGGCGGCACCGCGGACGGATCAAGCAGCCGGATGAGCTCGGCGAATGACTCCTTCTTGCCGTTGTGCGGTGTGGCAGACGCCAGAATGAGGGCCTCAGCGTTGCGCGCGAGAATGCGGGCGAGCCGGTTGTTCTGCGTGGCGTTGTTGGCGAGGTTGTGGGACTCGTCGATCACGACGGCGTCCCACTTCTGCTTCTTCAGGCTCGCCCGGTAGCGGTCCGACTTCAGTGTGTCGATCGAGATGATGACGCGCTTGAAGTAGGTGAACGGGTTGCGCGTGGCGGGCAGCTTCTGCCGCACGCGCTGAATCCCGGCCGAGTCGAGACGGACGAAGGGAAGGGCGAAGCGGGTCCACATCTCGTGCTGCATCTGCTCCAGCACGTGCCGCGGGGTGACGATCAAAATCCGCTCGCCCCGCCCGCGTCGGACCAGCTCGGAGAGGATCATGCCGATCTCGAGCGTCTTGCCCAGCCCGACGGCGTCGGCAAGGAGAATTCTGGGCCGGAGATTCTCCGGATCCAAGGCCCTCCGGACCGCGGCCTGCTGGTAGCTCAATGCGTCGGCCAGGCCTTGGGTGGCGACGGTCAGGGAGCGGTCGCCGAGGGGGATCGGAGTCTTGCGGAAGGTGGACTCCAGCCACAGCCGCGCGGTGCGGTAGTGCGGGCTGGTGTCGGCGACCACGGTGGCCTGGGCCGGATCAAGCGGCTGGATGTCGTCGAGGCTCGCGTAGAAGCTCGCGGTGGTGTCCCGCACGAGCTCGGTGAGGCCGCGCACGTGGACCAGGAGGCCGTCCGCGGTCTGCTCCGTGGCCTGCACGAACCAGTCCTCGTCCCGTACCACCACGACGGAGCCGGGCGCGAGCGCCGTCCTGACCTCGGAGTCACTGGTCGTTGTGATGACGGCTCTCCCCTCCGTGCGGGGAGACTATGGCCGTATACACCAGCCAGCCCCCCAAGATCGTGCCCTCATAACCTAGAGGGGGAGGTCACCCGTCGCTCACAAGGGTTCACTATCGGGTGATGCTCGCGGGCCCCGGCCGGCACGGGGTGACGGGTTTGGGACGGTGTCACGGTGCAGCCACCTACCGCTGGGTCGACCAAGCTCGTCTCCCGCTTCGCCTGGGACGTCGTCCCGGCGCCTGTGGCGCGAGCGATGCTCCTGAGCGTGTACCGGGCCGCACAGGATCGTGACAGCGTGGAGGCTCTCGCGCGTCGGGCCGATGAGGATCTGCCGGTACTGGCCGAGGTCGCGCTGGGCGCCCCACCCCGGGCGAAGCTGATGGATCACCTGATCGATCCGATGCGCGAGCAGTGGCTGCCCACGCTCGGAGCGCAGGATCTCGCCGAGATCGTCAATCTGGTGCAGCACGGGCTCACCGGAGACGCACGCGACGAGGTGCTCCGGACCACGCAGGAGCGAGTCGACTTCCTCCGAGCGCGGCGCCGCACGGACAACTTCAAGGCCGTTCTTCGGCGCGAGTTCATCGCCAGGAACAAGGATCGTCGCCCGGTTCTGACGACGTCGGCGCCCCAGAGCGAGCGGGACGCATCGGAATGGCGGATCACGGGTGCGGGCGCGACCGACCCGCGTGAGCCGTATCCGCATCAGCGAGAGGCGTGGAGTGCCATGGACGCGCTCCTCGACGACGACGCCTCCGACGACCGTGGAGGCCTCCTGATCCTGCCGACGGGTGCCGGGAAGACCTACACGATGGTCCGCTGGCTCCTGCAGCGCATGAGCAAGGACGCCGACCTAACGGTGCTGTGGATCGCCGATCGGCAGGAACTCGTGGAACAGGCTGCGTGGACCTTCGTCGAGGTCGGCCGGTCGCTGCCGCTCGGCGTCGAGCGCACCCTGCGCCGCATCCACAGCGGGGCGAATGTCGCGACGACGCTCGCGAGCGAGGCTCTCGACATCGCCGTCGTGACCCGGCAGAGCCTGCGCGGCAAGTTCGACGCGGGGACGCGGAAGCGGATCCAGAAATTCGTCGGCGGCCGCCGGACGATCGTCGTCATCGACGAGGCGCACCACGCCATCGCGCCCACCTACGCTCAGGTCCTGACCCTCCTCGACGACCTCTGTCAGCCAATGCTCGTCGGTCTCACCGCCACTCCGTGGCCGAGTGGGTACGGCGGCACGATGGAGCTGCGCCAACGCTTCCCCCGGGTGCTGGCGAAGGTCGATCCGGCCGAGCTCGTCCGGTCCGGGGTCCTGGCTAGGCCGGTGCACCACAGTGTCGAGACCGCACAGCGAGTCGAGCTCAGCGACGAGGAGCGCACCCAGCTCGGCAAGGGCGATCTCACCGCCGACCTCTTGCGCCGCTTCGACGTCGCCCGACGCAACGATCTGATCGTCGAGACGTGGTCGAACCGGCGAGAGGAGTGGGGCAAGACTCTCGTGTTCGCGGTGAACATCGCGCATGCCGACCACCTCGGCCGGCTCTTCGAGGAGCAGGGCGCACCCACGTTGGTCGTGCACACGCGGTCGGGGAGGGCCCGTGGCGAGGTGCTCGACGAGTTCCGTGAGGCAACGCAGCCGACGGTGCTGGTCAGCGTTGGCATGCTGACCGAGGGTGTGGATCTTCCCGACGCGCGGACGGTGTTCCTCGCTCGACCGACGACGAGCCGGATCCTGCTGCGCCAGATGATCGGGCGGGTGCTGAGGGGTCCGCGTGCGGGCGGCGAGGCTCTCGCGCACATCGTCGACGTCCGCGACAAGTGGGACGAGGACGTCGACGTCCTGCGTCCGATCGAGATCCCGCTCGGTACCGGGCAACCCGAGCCGCCCCGGGGCGAGACTGACGGGCTCCACCGGCTCCCCAGGATTGTCGACGAGGCGAGCGGGGTGGACGTTCCGGAGGACGTCGTCGCGCGGGTGCTGCGAGCCTGCGTGGAGCGTCATCGCGGCTCCTCCACGGTGCCGATGGTGAGGAGCCTCAGGCTGACCGGGTTCTACCGGCTCGACGAACTGAGCCCGCCCGTCTTCGACCACACACAGCGCCGCTACGAGGCGCTGGTCGAGTCGGAGGTGGCGGGGAACCACGTGTCGGTGGCGAAGGCGATGGAGAGTTTCGAGGATCTGCCCATCCCGCGTCCGCTGCGCCGGGACGTCGAAGCCGTTCTCGACTTCGTGCGGTCGCAGGGCGTCGCGCCGCCGCTCGAGCCGTTGCAGGTCATGGTCGACGTCAGAGCCATCGCGGCCGACCTCGCCGACAGGGCCATGTCGCCCCTCGACCAGCACGCCTGGCTGAAGGAGAGGTTCGAGACGAGCCTGGCCCGAGCCGTCTACCCGAGCTTCCAGGCGTTCGACGAGGCCGTCCACCAGGCACTCTTCGCACTCGCCTCGCCGGGGAGGATCGACCCGGAGGACGTCCGGCCCGGGAGCGGAGGGGAGAAGCTGGTCGCCGTCGCCGAGCGGGACCTCTCCGTACTGCTCGACAGAGTGCGCACGCGGGCTCAGGAGCTCGTGGCCGACGAGGATCCCGTCTATCGCGATCTCCTCGGCACTCGACTCGACATCGGCTGGACGCGCGACGTCGACCGCACAGCCTTCGCGCGGTGGGCGCCGCGGATGGCGGGGAGGCGCCGGGGTGAGCCGAAGATCTGGGTCAGCTCGATGCTGCGTGTCGACCCGGCACAGGTGCCGGACGGCGTCCTCGAGTACCTGATCTGGCACGAGGTCGTCCATCACCTGCTCCCCGGCCAAGGCCACGATGCCGGGTTCCGCCGACTCGAAGCGCTGTGGCCGGAGTCGGCCAGCCATGACTACTTCCTCGACACCCTCGGGGAGCGTTTCGATCTCACCGCCTGACCGGTCGTCGGCTCTAGACGACCGCTCGTCGCAGTCAGCTTTCCTCGAACGTGTGTTCGGCTAGCGTCGGGTGCATGTCGGAGTGGGAGCTGGGGTTGGACGAGGGCGCGCTGCCCTGGTCCTCCGATGCCGTGCTGTCCGACGTGGTGGACGAGGTCGGTGGCGTGGAGCCTGCGCTCGCGCTCCTCTTCGGTGAGATCGGGGAAGTGCTCCCGCCGGCCGTCCACCCTGGACGATCGGGAGCTGGTCGAGGCGATCGTGGAGCAGGAGCGGCTCAGCCGTGTCCACGCGGCGCGCCGCACCCGGTTGATCGCGGAGCTGCAGCGGCGTCGTCCTGGTGACGAGCCCGGGGTGACCAGCGAGGACGACGCACCGATGGTGTTCCCGACATCCCGGTGGGCGCCGGACGAGCTGGGTCTGGCGCTGTCAATGTCGCGGCTCACCGCGAAGAGCGCACTGGCTCAGGCCGCCCGGCTTGACGCACTGTTCCCCGAGGTCATGGAGGCGCTCGACGAGGGGCGGATCGACTCCTACCGGGCCCAGCTCATCCACGATCTGACCCTGAACCTGCCCGACGCGCAGGCGCGCGCCGTCGCCGCCGTCGTGCTGCCTACAGCCGGAACGCAGACCTACTCCATGCTCCGGGCCGACATCCGCGCGGCGACCATGCGGCTCGATCCGGAGGGGGCGAACGAGCGACACCGGCAGGCTCGCAGCGGTCGTCGGGTGGACGTCTATGCCGAGGAGGAGGGCATGGTCGCATTACGGGCGGTCGTGCCCGCCACCGAGGCCGACGCCATCTGGCACCTGCTCACCCGGCTCGCCCGCAGCATGGAGGACGACGAGCGGAGTCTCGACCAGCGCCGCGCGGACCTGGTGGTCGACCTGCTCCGCGGCCGGCTGAGCCTGACCGATCTGGAACAGCGCGAGCCAGGCTCGTTGTCTCCCGCCCCCGGTGCGGGCACCGCCCTGGTGCAGGTCGTGGTGGGTCTGGACACGCTGACCGGGGCCTCCGAGCAGCCCGGCCACCTGACCGGGTACGGCCCGATCCCCGCCGACCTGGCCCGCGAGGCCGCCGCGGACGGCGTGTGGCGACGGCTGGTCACCGACCCCGTGAGCGGGTCGCTGCTGGACCACGGCCGCGAGACCTACCGGGCGCCGAGGGCCCTGGCGGACTTCGTACGGGCCCGGGACCAGGTGTGTCGGCACCCGATCTGTCGCAGGCGGGCGATCGACTCGGAGTTGGATCACCGGGTGCGTTGTGCGGACGGCGGCGCAACGAGCGCGGCGAACCTCGTGGGGCACTGCAAGCACCACAACCTGTTGAAGGAACAGGGCAGGTGGGAGGTCCTGGCCCATCCGGACGGGACGATCACCTGGGTCACTCCCACCGGCCACCGCTACTCCAGCCGCCCCACGACTATCGCCCGTACAGCGCGGGCCGGGAACCTCCCGATCTTCGTGCCACTACCGACACCGACACGGCCCCGCCGATCGACGACGAACCGCCCTTCTGAGCCGACCTCTGCCTCGTCGCGTCCGCGCGTTCACGCCTCAGCTCAGCGGGAAGCGCGAGACGACCTGCGCCGCGAGTTCCCGCGTGCGGGCGTCGATGTCGGCTGCCGTCCACGAGTCCTTCGTAGCCAGACCGGTGTTCAGAGCGAGGCCGTTCCGGTACCCGATGTGCAGTCCACGGGCATCGGTGCGATCGCGCTTATCGACGAAGGACTTGTTGCCGAGCGTGCTGTTGTAGGCCGTGATCGTCAGGTTGCCGAGGCGGTGGACGTGGGCCTCCTGCACCGTCGTCGCGGCGTCCGGGCCGCCGAGCATGTCCACCCAGGCCTGCGGGAGGTTCTTGCCCTGGGGCAGGACGTGCTCGATCGTGAAGGTGTAGTGGCCCTTCTCCTGCACCCACAGGTCCCGCCACGTCTCCTTCGTCATCGCGTGCTCGGCGAGGGACACGAGGATGAACCGCGTGACGTCCGAATTCTCGTCGTAGATCGGGCCCTCGAGACGGTCACGGAACTCGGCGTCACTGGAGGAGACGGCGACGAGGTCCCGGACGATCCTGGCGACCACTGCGTCACCGGTGAGCCCCACGACGTTCCCGACGATGCCCATGAACAGGGTCGGCAGCCCGTAGGTCTGCGGGAACCCGGTGAGGTTGCGTCGGACGAAGAAGCTGGTCAGGCGACGAACGACCGCGACGAGATGGTCGTCGGAGACCTTCAACTCGTCCCGCTTGGACAACAGCCACATCAGCAGGATGTACGACGGAGCTCCTTGGGCCCGCATGAGCTTGCGGAGAGCGTCGTCCAGCTCTGTCGGCTCGTCGAGCTCGGTCACGCACGTCACGCGGCCGTAGATGCCGCTCGCGGTGACGAGTGCCTCCATGCGCGCGCGGAGGTCGCCACTGAGCAGCTTCTCGTAGATGCCGATCAGCTTGCTCTTCGTCGCGACCTGTGCGTTGAGTACCTCGGGAAGCTCGGCCTTGAAGGCGTTGTAGTAATGACGCAGAAAGCGCTCGTGGGTCGAGTAAGTGTCGCCGAGGTTCGACAGCATCTCGTTCCACATCTTGAACGCGTCGTCGACGTCCAGGCCGTCTCCGCTGGACGCGGCGAGCAGGTGGTTCTTGATGAGGTCGACAGGCGTGAGCGGCATCCCGCGGTTGTTCAGAGACTCGAACAGCACGAAGGCGTCCGCATGACTGGCCACTTCGATCTTGACCAGGATCGCCTGCTGGGCCGTGTGCAGGACGCGCTCGGCGGCCTCGACGGCGGTAGTGCCTTCGGACTCGGCCAGCTCCGCGATCGCCGTGCGGAAGTACTGGAAGCACTTGTGGATCCTGCGCATCGGGAAGTACGGCAGCTGGACCGACTCGATCTTGAGCCCTGCGATCGTGAGGACACGACGGTAGTCGTCCAGGTTCTTGCCCTGGGTCTGTGGCGTGACACGAAGGTGTCCGCCCGGGAGCACCAGCCGTTTGCCCAGACTGATCATGGCGAACTGCGCGTCGTCGTCGAGTTCGTCCCTGTGCTCTTTGAAAATCGAATAGATCGAGGAGAGCAGGAGCGTCAAGGTGGTGGCGCGCTGCTGGCCGTCGATGAGTTCGAGGACCGTGCTGTCGACGGCGTCCTTGGTCTGGTTCAGCGTGATGATGGTGCCGAGGAAATGAGCTCCCTCAGCCTCGACGAGGTCCTGGAAGAGGTCCTCCCACTCCTTCTTCTGCCAGGAGTACTCCCGCTGGTAGCGCGGGATCCGGTAGACGATGTTGCTCTCGGTACTGAAGAGGGCGTGGACCGGGTACTGGCTGGCTGAGTTGATCACGGTGTCCTCTTCGGGGGAGCGGCGAGTGTGGTGACCAGTGTGTGAACGTCGTGGTGCCATGAGCGGAGCTCGGGGCCTGTTGGCGCGAGTTCGTAGGCGTGGTGGTGGGCGGCTCTGCTCAGGGTGTGCCAGAGCTCGGTGGCGCGGGAGCCGAGGTCTTGGTCGATAGTGCGGGTCAGGGTGAGTAGTTGGGCGCGCCTGGTGACCTCCGCGATGGCGGGGTCGTGGGTCGCCCAGAAGTCGTCGAGGCCGTGCTCGAAGGCGAGCCGGATGAGCCAGGTGCAGGTGCGGGGCCAGGCGCCGTGCTCGACGAGCTCCGGTTCCTTCAGGATCCGGTCGGCGACGGCGAGGCGACGGAAGGCGTCATGGCTCATTTCTGCAACCACTCCGCGAGCTTCTTGACGTCTTTCACGAAGGGATGGAGGTCGCCGGTCAGGCCCTTGTGCGCGCCCTTCTTGCACTTCTGGAAGGCGTCGACGCCGTCCGGGCCGAGGCCCGATTTGATGCGGCCGAGGAGGTCACTGCCGCGCTTCGGGTCGTCGAAGACGGCGAGAGTGGCCTTCTTGTTCGTCGTCTCGGCCTCGGCGAGGAGTGACTCGACGGCGGCGTGGGTGTGGCCTGCGGCGAGGCGGACCGAGCGGATCTTGGTGTGGCAGGCGGCCTCGACGGCGCTGCGGCAGCAGGAGGCGACGAGCTCGCTGCGGATATCCGGCGGGAGGTCCTTGGTCGAGGCCATGGCCTTGGCGTCGTCGAGGTAGCGGGCGATCGGGTCGTCGCTGCGGCGCATCTCGACGGCGGAGCGCTCGCCGCGGGCGACCTCCCAGATCGTGGCGGAGAGCTCGAGGCGGCGGACGGCGTCGGCGAGGCGGTCGTCGTGGGTGAAGACGACGACCTGCCGGGACTCGGCGACCTCGGCGAGGACGCGGGCCAGGCCGTCGACCTTGGCGGGGTCCATGGCCTGCACCGGGTCGTCGATCAGGACGAAGCGGAACGGGCTCTGGTCCACCGTGGCGCGCGGCAGGAACAGCGACAGGCCGAGGGCGTGGAGTTCGCCCTGGCTCATCACGCCGAGGGCGGTTCCGCCGTCGACGCCGTCGATCCGGACGTCCATCGCGACCCGTCGACGGGTGGCGGCGCCGTCGAGTCGGACCGGGCCCAGCTCGACGTTGCTCTGTTGGCGCAGGGCCTGCCACACCGACTGGGACTGTTCGGCGAACGGAGCGAGGCGCTGGTCGCGCAGCTTCCCGGCGGTGTCGGAGAGCCACTTGTCGGCGCGCTCCAGCCCCGCGAGCCGTTCGGCCTGGGCGGCGGCCTGTGCTGCCTCGTCGTGCCAGGCGCTCAGCCTGCGCGCGACCGGTGCCCAGGTCTCGTCGAGGTGGGCGAGCTGCTGCTCCGCCGCGGCCTGGATCTCGGTGAGCTCAGTGAGGGCAGGCCCGTGCGCGGCCTCCAGCGCCTGGGCCAGAGCGGCGGGTCCGGTGGTCTGCGCGGCGGCGGACCAGGCCTGGATTGCCTCGCCGGGTTCGGGAACGGGGAGGGGCCGGACGAGTGCACGGGCAGCCGATACGGCCCGATCGAGCGCCGCGGTCAGCCGCCGCGACTCCGCGGTGGCCTGCTCGAGCTCCTCCGCGCGGGCGGCGGCCCGGGTCCGCCAGCTCTCGTCGAGGGTCCCCTGCCCACAGACCGGGCAGGTCGGGGTCGCGGACTCGGCGTGGTCGTGCAGGGCCGCGCGGAGCAGCTGGGCGACGCGGTCGGCGTGACCGGTCTCCGCGGTCGCGGCGGCGGCGTGCTCGTCGAGTCGGCGGCGGATCTCCGCTGCGGCAGCGGCCACCTCGTCGGGTTCGGGAAGACGTTGCGCGACGACGGCGCGCAGGGGTGCGGACACGGCGTCCGGTTCGCCGGCCCCGGAGATCAGCTCGGCGACCGCGGCGAGATTCGGCTTGGTGGGCTTGAGCAGCGCGGCGGCCTCGGCGAGGCGGGGGTCGTCGCTGCCCTCGAGCTCGGTCCGCAGCGCCTTCCGCTGGGCGTTCGCGGACCGAGCGGCCTCGCCGACCCGCTTGCGGGCGGCCTTGATGCGCTCGTGGGCGGTGGTGAGGGCGCCGAGTCCGAGCAGGCGGTGCAGGGCGTCGTGCAGCTCGCTGGGCTTGCCGTCGATCAGCGTGCCGAGCTCGCTGTAGGAGAGGAAGGGGCGGTAGGTGCCCATCGCCTCCCGCCAGTCTGAGCCGTCGAAGTCCACACGCTTCGCCCGCGGCGCCTGACGGGTCCACCGGCCCTCGTCGAGCTCTGCGCCCTTATCCCAGCGTCTCTCGATGCGGGTCGTCCCGAGCGTCCCCGCGGTGATCAGGTCGACGGAGACGGAGCGCTCGCCGTCGGAATGGAGGTTGCGCCAGCCGTCCCGCCACACGCTCGTTCGGTTCTCCCAGCGGCGGCTGGTGCCGGTCATCACGAGCTCCGCGGCCTCGGCGAAGCTCGACTTGCCCGAGCCGTTGCGGCCGGTAACCAGGGTCAGGCCCGGACCGGGCTTGAGCGGCAGGGTCGCGGGATCCGCGATGCCGCGGAAGCCCTCGACATGCACGGCAGCCAGGTAGACGTCCGGGTGCTCGGGGACCTCGGCTCCAGGGCGCTCCGCGGCGGGTGCGCCGCGGCCTTCGACAGCGTCGGTGAGCTCCTGGTCGCTCGCCCACGCGGCGAGGACGAGCGCGGAGACGGTGTCGTCCGCGGCCTCGTCCTCCAGCAGGCGCTCCATCAGCAGGTCGAAGAGGCCGTGCTCCGCCTCGTCCATGCATCCCCCCGGATGATCGTTCTGCGAGCACGCTAGCGGTGGTCGGTCACCCGCTGTTCACGCGGGCTCACGGACAGGTGACACGGCGGTCTCAGGTCGCACCGTGGCCGTCCGCACCGTCGCAGCGGACGAGCGGAGCGATCTGCTCGAGGCGGGCGCGGATGACGTGACCGAGCTTGGTGTTGTCGTAGCGCTGCATCGTGGCGCGATAGACCGCTGTCGGGTCTGCCCAGCCGACGCTCGCCGCCTCCTCCGCCATCACGGCGGCGAGCTCGGCGGGTGGGACCTGGTCGAAAGAGCGGGGGCCGAGGGCGCGGACCCGGACCTCGGGCTGATCGGCGAGGCGCAGCGTGACCGGCTTGATGCCGGTCTCGCCGAGGGGGTTGTCCCGTACCAGGCGGCCCGTCCTGATCGCCGAGCTGATGGCGGAGTTCAAGGCCTTGGTGATCAGTGCGCCTGCTCGTCTGCCCGCGGAGGAGCGGACGTAGACGTGGTGCAGCCGGCTGCCGAGCACCGGGCCCTCCACCGCGACGATGTCGACGAGCCCGTCGATGATCTCCTTGGTCGACGCCTCCGACACCGGCGTCGTGGAGCCGTGGAACTCCTGGTAGACGGCGCGGCGCACCCGGCCAGGGGCGACCACTTCGGCCCCCGGCTCGGCGTCGACGAGGTCGTCCGTCCAGGTCTCGACGTTCGCAGGTGAGGGAGAGGTTGGCGTCGGTGGTACCACCTCGACGGCGCGGAGGCCCCACGCCGGCGTCGAGGCCTCGGAGTCGGCTTCCGAAGCGGGCTCGGCCTCGGCGTGAGAGGTCTGGACGAGGTCGACCTCGAAGTCGAGGACGTTGTCCGTATCGTCCGACACGGGAGTCGCCCAGCCCGCCGGGTGGATGTCGAGCTCGGTGAGCGTCGCCCACAGCGGTTCGAGCGCTGCCGCGGGGTCTCGGTAGAACTCGGACTCGAGGATGCGGTGGAAGCGCCAGCCGCAGCGCTCCAGCTCCCGCTGCCTGCCCATGTCCCGCTGGTACGCCTCGGGACCGTGCCAGAAGTCGCCGTCGCACTCGATGGCGAGCCGCCGCGTGGGGCCCACGGCGACGAGGTCGATCGAGTAGCCGAGCGACTCGTACTGCGGGATCAGCGTGTACCCGCGGCTCCTGATCCGGTTGTGGACGCGCTGCTCGAAGAGCGAGCCGAACGGGGCGACGGGCATGTCCTCGGGGACCAGACCGGTCGTGGCGCCCTCGTGCTCCTCGACGCCGCGGTCGGCCACGCCGTAGCAGTAGTCCAGCAGCTGGTACCGCATGTCCTCGGGATTCGTCAGCGAGCTGCGGTCCACCGAGTGGAAGACCCAGAGCTGGTCCTTGGCCCGTGAGGCGGCGACGTTGTAGCGCTGTACGTACATCGTCTGGGTCAGGGCGGTGAGCCTGCGTTCGGGTCCGGGGGCGGCCACCATCGAGAGGAAGACGACATCCCGCTCGGAGCCCTGGAAGTCCGCCGCGTCGCCACAGCGAAGGTCGCGAGCCGCCCACTCCTCGGGCGTGATCCGGTCGAGCAACGCCTTCTCGATCGCCTTGGCCTGGCCTGTGCCCAGCAGCGAGATCACGCCGAAGGTGCGCCCGTCGTACGCGGGGTCGGCGATGCACTTCTCGACCTGGGCGACGATGGCGTCGATCTCGGCGGGGTTCGTCCGCGTGCTCGACGAGCCCTTCTCATAGCCGTTCCGCACGAAGACCGGCTTGACGGGCTCGAGACGGTCGGCTCCGAACTGACGCACCGGGATGAGCCGCACGCCGTCGGGCTCGTAGGCGATGCGGTTGGAGAAGCCGATGATCTCGGGAACGCACCGCCGGTGCTCGACGAGCGTGATCATGCCGCTGAAGCGCATCTTCGCCTCGTCGAACAGCGAGCGCTGCGGGTCCTGCCAGGTGGAGCGGAACTGGTCGTCGTGCAGGTACTGCGCGCCGAGGTCGCGCAGCTCCTGCTGGTCCACCCCGACCGCCGAGGGCGACACCTGGCGGTCGTCACCGATGACGACGATCTTCGGCGCCATGTACTGGAGGAAGGAGGCCTCGATGCCCGCTTGCGAGGCCTCGTCGACGATCACGACGTCGAACATGTCCGGCTGGACGTCGAACTGGTCGGCGATGCGGTAGAGCGGCATGATCCACACAGGCACGGCGGGGCGGCAGCGGTCCATCGCCGAGCGGATCTCGCGTCGGCGCTGGACCGCGTAGGTGCCGGTCCCCTTCCCGAGCCGCTTGACCAGCGAGGCGTACTGCTCGAGCGATGCCCGGGATCCACGCGTCAGCCGGCCGGGCGCCACGGCGTGGTCCCAAGAACGCACCGCGGACAACTCGGTCACGTGGTGACGGATTCGTTCCTCGACGGCGAGGATCTCGCGCTGCACGGCGTTGACGTCCGCGGCCTCCTGCCCGGCGAGCCACGCCGAGGCGACGGCGTGTCGCCAGGCGTCTTCGATGTCGGGCACCCGGTCGTCCCAGATCGGGGCGGCCGCGGTCCCGGCCAGCGCGGTCGCCAACTCGGGGGCCGTCTCCAGCCGGGCGGCGAGACCGTCTCTACTGCGGAGAAGGTCACGAACCTGCCAGAGGCGGACGAGCCGTTGGTGGGCGGCCGCGTAGCCGCGGTCGTCCCGGCTGCGGGCGGCCCCGACGAGTGCGTTCAGCACCGGGGCGGCGTCGGGCTCCCGCTCGGCATCGGCGAGCGCGGCCATCGCGGCGTCGATTCGGGCGGTCTCGGCTGCGGCGTCCTCGGCGGCGGCCACCCCGGCGAACACGGCGAGGTACCGCTCGACGGCAGGCGGTGTCAGCCACGCGGGCTGGGGGAGGCCGAGCGCGGTGACGCGGGCGGCCTCGGCGGCGAGCCGCCGGTCGGTCTCCAGCAGTCGCGCGAGCACCACGGTCTCGGCGCGGTGCCACTGGAGCCGCTCCGCGGGTGTGTCCTCCTCCGGGATGACGACGGTCGCCGGCCACGCGCGGTCCAGTGCGTCCAGGACCTGGTCGGCCTCGACCCAGAGCAGGAAGGCTCGCACTTGCTCGGCCGTCGTCGGAGCCTGGCCGTCGACCCGAACGCGCGCGAAGAACGACTCGGCCGCCTTGACCGCGCGGGGCGTCAACATGCCTTGCTTGGGGATCCCGTCGCCGCCGAGCTTGATGGTGTTCCCGGCGGCGAGGTGGTCCTCGACTCCACGCGCTGCGGGGACGAGCAGCCCGATGTCGTCGCCGTGCACGGTCACGGAGGTGGCCGGTCCAAGCTCGGCCACGATCCGGCCCGCCTGGTCGAGCAGCGCGCTGAGGTCGCCGTGGCGACCCGACCAGACGGAACCCCGGCCGCGCGCGAGATCGCCGAGTGCTTCGGGCAGCCACGCCTCCGGACGGGCGAGGAGCTCACGGACCTCCGTCATCACTCCGGCGACGGCGGCGGTCAGCAGCCGGCGGGTCTCGGGGTCGAGGGCCGCGGCAGGCGCGTGGGCGGGATCGTCTCGCAGCACGGCGTAGGACTCGGCGACGCCGTGCGCGCGTCGCTCGGCTTGCACCGACGCGGCGAACGCGGCGGGGGCCGGCAGCGCGTCGATGGCGACGAGCCTGCGCCCGGCTTCGGGCTCGTCGGCGACGAGATCGCTGTCGCAGAGGTGCGCTCGCCACTGCGCGAGCTCGGGCCCGGAGACCGGCGCGGGACCCGAAGGCGCCGAGACCAGCTCCGACAGCCAGCCGTACCGATCGTCGCCCGCGCGCACGAGCCGGGCGACTGCGGCAGGGGTCCCGCGGTACCCGTCGAGGTCGACCTCGACGACCTCGCGCTCACGGGCCTCCTGGAGGCGGTGTGACAGATCGGCGCGAAGCCTGCGGAGATCGTCGACGGCGTCGAGGTGCCGTCGGATCGCGCGGGCGGCGTCGTCGGCGTCGTGTTCCTGTGCGGTGGAGGCGATCCGCTCGACGGCGACGCGAAGGTCCGACATGTCCTCGCGGGACGACCCCACGACCGCGACCGCCAGCGGCTGGATGGCCTCGGGCAGCTTCTCCCGGACCTCCTTGAGCGCTCGGTCGGTCTGAGCTGTCACCAGGATCCGCTTGCCCTGGGCGAGCAGGTGAGTGATCAGAACTGCGGCGGTGTGGGTCTTGCCGGTCCCGGGCGGGCCCTGGATCAGCGTCTGCGCGGTGCCGTCCACGCGCTTGAGGATCTGGAGCTGGCGTTCGTTGACGGGCAGTGGCAGGAACGGGTCGTCGTCCACCCGAACCACCGCGCCGCCTCCGTGCTCGGCACCGGCGGTGCCGGCGGGCTCGTGGTCGGCATCGACGAGGGGGCGGATGCCGTCAGGTACCTCGCCGGCCTCACGCAGCTGCTCGACGATGCGCCGGAAGATCTCCTGCAGACCCTTCTGGGAGCGCCTGCGCAAGAGGAGGGCGGGCGCGAACGAGGTGACGGGCGTCCGGGTCGGCGTCGTGGCGTCGTCCTCGTTCCGGTATGCGGCGTCGGCGGCGAGCTGGTGGGTCAGCCGTCGGCCGAGCTCGCCCATCCGGTCGCGGTCCATCGGGTGCGCGTCACTGTCCCGAGCGCGGTCGCGAAGCTCGTTCACCAGCTTCGGCTGTCCGACAAGGCCCGGGTCGAGCATGTCCAGCTCGAGGGCGGAGCCGTCGACGGAATCGTCGACGAGCACGCTCAGCCGACCCGAGTCCTCGTCGAACTCAATCCGGGCAGCCGTGGTGACCAGGTGTCGTCGGACTCGGGTCCCCGTCGGCGGCGTCCAGGCGAGCAGGCTGCTTCCGACGACCAGCTCGAGCTCCTCCGGGTGGCCCGAGGCCGCGACGTGGGCTGAGAAGAGGTCGTTGTAGTAGTCGCGAACGGGCTGGTCGCGTCCTTGTTGCTCGGCCCAAGCCCGCCAGTGGGGCAGGAACTCGGCGAACAGCTCATCGATCTCGGGACGCTCGTCGCGGCCGACCCGGCGCCGCAACGAGCCGCCCTCCGAGGTCTCGACCTCGAGAAGGCGGTGCTCGCGCAGTTCGGGTTCACGCGTCGGGTCGGTCGGCGGGTCGGTCAGCCACTCCGCCAGCTCGGCATCAGGTTCCGGCGCGGGAACGGCAGCGAGTCGATCAACGACGAGGATCACTCCGCTGCCCTCGGCAGGAGCGTCCCGCACACCGCCGTGGACTGCGCCGTGGTCGGGGGCATCGGCGAGCCACAGCACAGCTCCGTCGCGGCGGTACTGCTCCAGGTCGGTCACAGCGGAGCTGCGCAGCCGCTGCGCCTCGCCAAGGAAGGTGAACAGGCGGATGGCCCGGTCGACGAGCGGATCCTGGGTGCGCTCCGGCGTGGTCGACTCGTCGTTCATGCTTCGTGCCCCGTGCTCGTCGGCGAACATGACGTTCGCGGCCTTCCCGTCCATGCGACGCGTCCCCGTATCGGAGGTGATCGAATACTTGTTACCAACTGGCCGATTCCATCGGCCGCAGAGCCTTCTGTGTTAGGCCGAACGGCCGCGTCTGTCCCTGTGTCGTGGATCTGCGAGGCTCTGTTTCTCCCTGCGCTGAGCGATCATCAATCCGGATGATCCGGTCGCCTCGGGGTGGGCGTGACATGCGCTGTTCGGGTGGAGGACGGAGTACTGATGGCCGCCGAGGTCGGTGACACGGTCGGAGTCGCGCGAGATCTCGCCAGGCGAGCGACAGGCCTGCTCGGACGTGCCGAGGATCTGCGAGTTCGGGCGCGACACCAGCTCGAGGCGTTGACGGATCGCGAGGTTGAGGCGCGATTGCGGGGGATGCCGCTGTCGGTGTTGCGCGAGAGCGCCGGTCGCGGGGTGCGGTGGGGTGCGATCGAGCAGGCCGGGCTGCGGACTGTCGCCGACGTCCTCGACGCCCGTCGGCTCGTTGCGGTGCCCGGCGTCGGGGAGCGGACCGCTCAGCAGGTGACACAGGCGGCGCGAGCGGCTTCGGCGGCCACGCGCGGCGAGGTCCGGTTCCGGTTCGACGTCGACCATCGCCGCCGTGATGAGGCTGAGCTGCTCGCCACCCTGACCGCACTCCGGGCTGCCGAGGCGGCCCAGGCGATGGCGCCCGGTGTGCGGAGCCTCCTGGACATCACCGAGCCGCTCGCCGACGAGGCCGCCATGCTGGGGAGCTGGTGGCGTCGAACTTTCTCCGGACGACGTCGTCGGGACGCGGCGAGGGGCGCCCACGACCGGCTCGCCGCCATTCTGGCCGAGCCGTCCACGCAGGCCGTCGTGACGGGGATCGCAGACCAGGAGCGGCGCGTCGAGCCCCGGAGCTATCGGCACGCCGACCTCTGGGCGAGGTATCAGCAGGACGCCGCATCGGTCAACGCGTTGCTCTCGACGATCGGCGCCGCGTCGGGCGACGAGGCGTCGGCTCAGGGGTTCGTGCCCGAAGAGCTGCGGCAGCGCGTCGTCGCGATCCCGCTGGACACGTCGCTGCTCAAGGCGACGCTGCGCGGCTATCAGGTGTTCGGTGCTCAGTACGCACTGCACCAGGAGCGCTGTGTGCTTGGTGACGAGATGGGGCTCGGCAAGACCCTGCAGGCGCTGGCGACGCTCTGCCACCTGGCGGCACACGACCAACGTCGCTTCCTCGTCGTCTGCCCCGCGAGCGTTCTGGTCAACTGGGTCAAGGAGACCGAGAAGTTCACCCTGCTGGCGACGCACGTCCTGCACGGTCCGGAGCGAGAACGGGCGGGCGAGCGCTGGTTGCGCGACGGGGGAGTGGCTGTCACGACCTTCGGGACGTTGGCACGGTTGCCCGTACCGGTCCGCGAGACCGAGGCCGCCATGCTGGTGGTCGACGAGGCGCACTACGTCAAGAACCCGGCGGCCGCCCGCTCGAAGGCGGTCGCCGCCGTCGTCGAACGGGCACAGCGGGCCCTCTTCCTCACCGGGACGCCGATGGAGAACAGGGTCGAGGAGTTCCGGGCCTTGGTGGGTTACCTACAGCCCCAGGTCGCCCGGCGCATCGACGCCCGGGACGCGCTCGGCGGGGCCCGTGCCTTCCGTAAGGCGGTTGCGGACGTCTACCTGCGCCGCAACCAGGACGACGTGCTCGACGAGCTCCCCGAGCGCATCGACACGGCCGAGTGGGTCCAGCTCGGGCAGGACGATCGCAGCCGCTACCGAGACGCCGTGGCGTCGGGCAACCTCATGGCCATGCGCCGGGCCGCACTGGCGTCGCCCGAGTCGGCGAAGCTGGAACGGATCCGAGAGATCGTCGCCGAGGCGGCGGAGGACGGCATGAAGGTCCTGATCTTCAGCACGTTCCTGCCGGTCCTGGACCTGCTGGAGCGGACACTCCCCGAGGTCGCGGGCCGCATCGACGGGTCGGTGCCCCCGGCCGCGCGCCAGCAGGTCGTGCAGGACTTCCACGACCGGCCCGACCACTGCGTCCTGGTCAGCCAGATCGAGGCGGGCGGGGTGGGGCTCAACATCCAGGCGGCGTCCGTGGTGATCCTGGCGGAGCCGCACTGGAAGCCGAGCGTCGAGGAGCAGGCCATCGCCCGCGCGCACCGGATGGGACAGGTCCGCCCCGTACAGGTGCACCGCATCCTCGCGGAGGACTCCGTGGACGAACGGATCGTCGAGATCCAGCAGGGCAAGACCCTGCTGTTCGACGCGTTCGCCCGCCGGAGCGAAGCGAAGGAGCGGGACGAGCGCGCGATCGACCGCAGCACCTCGGAGCAGCTGGTCGTCGCCGAACGTGTGCGCTTGGGATTGTCCGCGTAACGACGCCGGTGGCGGTCTCGATGGTCGGGCAGAGCCGATGAGCGGGGGAGAAGGATGCCGACGGGGGCGCGGAGCACGGCGGAGGTCGCGGCGGACGCTCGCGCGATCGTCATGCGCGAGATCGAGCGGCGGGGCGGCCGGGCGATAGAGGTTCAGCACGGCAGGCGCTGGGAGCTGTTGCTGGACAACGGCTCCGGAGAAGCGTCGCGCGTTCGGGTGGTGAGCCGCCGCCGCGGCGACTGGCAGTCCTCGATCAAAGAGGGTGACGGGCAGGGGGCAGCCTGGCGATTCTGGGTCTTCGTGGACCTTGCGCACGAGCCCCGGTTCTGGATGCTCCCCGAACCGGAAGTGGTCGCCGGCATTCGGGACCGGCATCGCGAGTACCTGGCGCGCCACGGGGGCCGGCGGTCGGTGAACGACTACTCCCTTCACTGCGCCATCCGCACCTCAGACGTGGCGCACGGGGCGGATCGCTGGGACCTGTTGGGACTGTCGTGTACTTGACGTGCCCTCGTTGCTTCTCCGCAGATGACGTCGCTCTACGGAGGCTGCCGGACCGCATGGTCGAGTACACCTGCTCCGGTGCCCACGAGGGAGCCGGCGAACACACGTGGCTGGTCTCGCAGGTGCGCGCGGGATGGACCGCTGAGACCGAGGACGGCGTGACCGACGAGCTTCTCGGCCCACTCCTGGACTGCGTCCTGCCCGGCGAGCCGTACGTCGAGTTCGGGATCGTCGAGTTCCGGCTGCGTGAGAGTCGACCCGACCTGTTCCGCGCGCATGTCGCCGACCGCGGGCACGTGATGCTTGCGCCTGGCATCGCAACCGCCTCCAGCGTCAGGTTCGGCACGGCTCTCGGCCGACTGGCGCGATCCGGTGATCTGCTTTCCCGGTACGGTGCCGCCACCGGCGCGTGGAAGTACAACGGGCAGGTCAGCTACTGGGCGAGGCCGCCCGCTCCGAGCGGGTCGCTGAGTTGGGCTGAGCATTGCGAGCACCTCGGCCGCTCGCCGGAATGGACAGACGACGATCGCGCAGCAGCGCGCGGCAGCGACAGCGGGTCGTGATCTCGACTGGGTCGCGGCCCCGGAGGTCGCCGCGAGACGCTATTGGCGGCGCCGCCGGATCTTCGTGGAGGACGCCATCGCGATCGCGGAGGGCGAGGAGTCAAGCGACCCGCGCTCCCTGGACGCGAAGGCCGTGGTGGGTTACCAGCGGGCGATGACGTACGTCGTCAGCCTCGCCGACGATCCGCACTTCGGGTTCAGCCCCGACCTCATCCGAAGCCTTCATTTCATGATGACCGAGTACGAGCTGGCGGCCTGCCCGGCCGGTGGCGGCCGGGGCCGGTCTGGGTGCGTGACGAGTCGAGTGGCGACGAGGCCGAATCAGACCACAATGGACAAGCCTCGACTACTCAAAGTGACGAACGCCGTGCGTGACAATGATCAAGGCCGTCATTCCATGACCTGTAAGCGGAACTGTAAACATCGACCCCTGAGACGGGCTGAGTCGCACGAGACGACTCAGGTCGGTTGAGCGTGTCTCTGCAGATCAGAGCGTTGTGTCCGAGATGGACGGAGACCCGGAAAACGCATAAGATCAACTTCACACCGAAGAGGTCACTGGTTCGATCCCAGTATCGCCCACTCACCGAAGGCCCTGGTCAGGGCTCCGAACAGGAGCCATGGACCAGGGCCTTCGTCGTTCCCGATGAGGCGACCGGGCGCCGAGGCTGTCCGCTGCGGTGCCGACAGGGTCCGTGAGTCCGGCCAGAAAGCCATCTGAAGCTTCCACTTGACACAACCTCAAGCCATTGGTATAGATATTAGCAAGTGCGCGGTACATGACCTGGTGTCGACGATGACGTTGCCGGGGAGTGAATCGACGATGCCGAAGAGCAGCCACGCGACAGTGACCAGCGAGTTCGTCGATCTGGTCTGCGCGGACCAGGCCTGGCTGCGCGCCGAGTTCGACGCGATCATGGCCGCGAACTTCGGAAGCCTGCCCCCGCGCTTCCCCCCGCCGCCTTTCCCCAGGCCGCGACCGGCCGCCCCAGCGCGGCGTCGAGCGGAGCGCCGAGCCGCTGTCCTCGAGACCGGTGCTGCCCGGTCGTCGGAGGTGGTACGGGCGGTGCGGGGTGGAGGTCGGCAGCGCTCCCCTCCGCTGCCCGACGCTGCTCCGTGCGCAGCGGACCACGGAGATCAGACCTACGGAGATCAGGAGAACGCAGCGCGACGTGGAAGGCAGGTGATGTGGCGTAGACGCGTCTGTCCTGTGCCGTCCGGTGGCCGCTCACCGGCGGGGTACCTGGGTCTCGTACACGTCCGAGGAGTCCAGCGGCGGAGATCTGCCGCGGCCCCGGCCCCTGCGTCTCGCTGACGCATCCCTTGTGGTGACCCGCTCCGGAGGGCGTCCCCAGGGCACTTCGCAGGCGCGACCTCGAAGCACCTGAGCGATGACCCGACACGTGATCGACGGATGGACGAATGGCCCGTCCCGGCCCCGCCGCGCAGCAGCGGCGGGGCCGGGCCCGGAAGAACCAGCCGTCTCGAGGACCTGGAAGAGGAATCGTCACTCACCGGTACCAGGTCTGCGGCACGACCGAGTCGCCTCGGCCCACGGTCCGCCGAAGGCGACTCGTGAAGAACCACGCAGAGAAGGAGGCGCATGTGATGTTGATGAGGACCGACCCGTTCCGGGAGTTGGACCGGCTGACCCAGCAGCTCTTCGGGGTCAACGGCACCGCGACGCGCCCGGCGTTGATGCCGATGGACGCCTACCGGTTCGGCAACGAGTACGTGGTGCAGTTCGACCTGCCGGGTGTCGCGCCGGACTCGATCGAGCTGGACGTCGAGCGCAACGTGCTCACGGTCAAGGCCGAACGCACCCCCGGCTACGGCGAAGGCGCCGAGGTCCAGGTGTCCGAGCGGCCCCGCGGGGTGTTCTCACGGCAGCTCTTCCTGGGTGACACCCTCGACGCGGACAACATCACCGCACACTACGACGCCGGTGTGCTGACGCTGCGGGTGCCGATCGCCGAGCAGGCCAAGCCCCGCAAGATCGCCATCAGCGGCGGAAGCGACGCCACGCAGATCAACGCCTGAGCACCTCGGGCGAGACTGAGCGGGCCTGACCCCGCCCGGGCGGATACACCGCCCGGGGCGGGGTCACGCTCGCGCACCTCCCCTGCAGCGGACGAGCGGGCTGAACGAGACGAGAGGGCAGAACGTTGGGCAGCAGCAGCCGACGAGGGCCGGGCGCGATCGCGACCACGCTGTCCGCTGCGGTCCGGGACGTTCGACGTGCGGTGCGCGCCGCCGCTGAGCCGGCCCAGCCGGCTGCGTTGGCCCTGCTGCGCGATACCGGCTGGCAGCTCACCCAACTGACCGGTGAGTTGACCGATCTGGCCACGCTGCTCGCGGAACGCACCAGCCGCCACCTCGAACATGCCGAGCACGTACGCCACGCCGACGGCGAGCCAGGCATCCCGCAGCTGGCCCGTGCCTGCCGAGACCTCGCCGGCCTGCGGCAGGCACTCGACACCGCCCACACCGCGGCGCGTGACTACTACACCGCAATCAGCCAGCTCAGCCCGGCCACACCTACCGGGCAGCCGCACCGGACACCGGACAGCGATGAACACCGGACAGCCTGACCCGCCCGACCCACACACCGTGCTCGGGCTCGGTCGCAGCGCCACCGCCGCGGAGATCACTGCTGCCTACCGCCGCGCCGTGCGGGACTGCCACCCCGATGCGCCGCACCCCGACCGCGACCGGCTCGCCGCCGTGATCGCCGCCTATCGGCGCTTGCGCGACCAGCACGCCCAGCAGGCCGCCGAACAACAGCGCCGCCCGGAGCGCCGCCCCGCCGGCGGCTGCGACATCCCGGTGCGGGTTCGCCCGCACACCCCACCGCCCACGCCAGATCTGCGTGTCGGCCCCGTCCGCCACCATCCCGACCCGCGTTGAGCAGAACCGCTCGAGTCCGGGCTCGAGGTCTTCCCCACGACGCCAGTTCTTCCGATACTCGGCGGATGCGGGACCTGAGTCCACTGGAGCGCCGCGCCGCGGCGCTGGACGCTCGCGAGGAGGCGATCCGAGACCGCATCGCTCAGATCGAGGGCGTGCTGGCCGAACTCCGGACCAGGCTGAACGGCACCGGGACCCGGCCGGTCGCACCGTCGGAGCTGCCGGCCCAGCGATGCCTCGACGACGCCGAGCGCCGTCGACGGGTCGCAGCCCTTCACGCGATCGAGGCCCTCACGTACGCGGCTCGGGCGCATCGGCGGGCGGCGGAACGCCACCAGCTGTGCGCGGACCGGGGCGGGCCGGCCGCGTCGATGCATCAGGAGAAGGCCGAGCACCACAACCGGGCGGCTCGGGCGGACGAGCAGCACGCGCGAGAACTGAGCATCCAGGAAGAGCGACATTCCGTCGTCCACGGACACCCGACGACGGACTCCTGAGGTGCACCGGCAGCCTGGGCCGAGAGGTGTCGGCGCCGACGGAGTCGCTGAGCGGCGCTGCCCGTAGGGCTGCGAACCAGGTACATCGACACAGCGCACGCAGGCTCGGGCTCAGGTGGGACGCGCCTCCCGGTTCGGCGCGCCGCCCGTGGAGCTGTGCGGCAGCACGCCGCCGAGGGCCAGCGCGGCGCTGCGGGCGATGAGCGCTGCCTTGCCCGAGGTAGGTCGGGGACCGGGGTGGTGGAAGGACAGGACGCCGAGGACCGTACCGTCCGAGGCCGGTAGCGGATAGGACTGGACCGCTCGCGAGCCGGCGGCAAGGAGCGTGTCCCGGGTGGACTGCCGTGCGAAGATCGGGCTGGTCCCGACGTCGTCGACCAGGACGGGCCCGCCGGACGTGAACGCTGTCGTGCACGCGGTCGGATGCCTGATGTCCAGCAGGCCGAACGAGGCGAGGAAGTCGCTCGCGAAGCCGCGTTGGGCCACTATCCGCAGCGCTTCGGCAGGTTGGTCGTACAGCAGCAGGTCGACGGATGTGGCGTCGCTGAAAGTGGCGGTGGCGTCCAGGATCGCCCGGTACAGCGTCGGCAGGTCCGCCACGGCCAGGAAGTCGGGAGCGAGGAAGCCGATGGCGTGTCGGTCGGCGCGGGCGGCCCGCAGCAGGACGTTGCGGGTCATGCGCAGCTCCGCGTCGATGATGCGTTGCTGGGACTCCGCCAGGATCCGCGTCGCGTTCCGCGTGGCACGGTCGCGGGAGGCGACGAGCTTCTCCACGGGTGACGGAGTCGAATCGTCCGGCTGCCTCTGCATCACCTCATGGTCGTCCCGTCCCCGCGTCCCGCCAAGCTCGCTCTGTCAGCTCCTACTCCATGAGGTCCAACCGAGTTGCTCCTGCGCAGTAGGACAGGCCTGCTCGCCGGGCTGACCGGCCGGGAGGTTCTGCGGTAGGAAGGGCCGGTGAGCCGCATCAACGACGTCGGCGGGATGAGCGGGTTCCCGCCGATCGTCGAGGAGCCCGACGAACCGCGCTTCCACGCCGACTGGGAGGCGCACGTGTTCGCGCTCAACGGCGCCCTGATCCGGCGGGGGGTCTACAACCTCGACGAGTTCCGCGACGCGCAGGAGCGGCTGCCGGTGCGGGAGTACCTGGCCGCCTCCTACTACGAGCGTTGGTTCGCCGCGATCCGCATGCTGCTGGCGGAGAAGGGCGTCGCGACCGCCGAGGAGCTCGCACATGGCTGACCGGTTCGCGCCGGGCGACCGGGTGCGCACCCGGTCGGTCGACGTCGGGGGCCACACCCGGTTGCCGGGCTATGCCCGTGGTGCGGTCGGCACCGTGGTGGAGCGGGCGGGCCGGCACCCGCTCGCCGACGAGCGGGCCCGCGGCCGGGACACCGAGCCGCACCCCGTGTACCACGTCCGCTTCGCGGCGGCGGAGCTGTTCGGCGCCGGTGACCACACCGTCGTCGTGGAGCTGTGGGAGGACTACCTGGTGGAGGAGCGGGCATGAGCGCGGAGCACGCGAGCTCGACGATCTCGGCCGAGGTCCGGCACGTCGAGTCGCTGCTGGAGACACGCGGTCTGCTGGAACCCGGGGAGATCGATGCCCGCATCGACGAGTTCCTCGCCGGGGGGAGCCCGGCCAACGGAGCCCGGATCGTGGCGCGCGCGTGGACCGATCCGGGGTTCACGGAGCGCCTGCTGGCCGACGCCAACGCCGCGATCCGCGAGCTGGGCCTGTCCATGGCGGGCGGGATCCAGGAGCAGCGGCTCAAGGTGGTCGCGAACGGCCCTGCGGAGCACCACGTCGTGGTCTGCACGCTGTGCTCCTGCTACCCGATCGCGCTGCTCGGGCCCTCGCCGAGCTGGTACAAGAGCGAGGCCTACCGCTCCCGGGTGGTGCGCGATCCGCGGGCCGTGCTGCGCGAGTTCGGTCTGGTGCTGCCGGACTCGGTGGCGATCTCGGTGTGGGACGCGAGCGCGGAGTCCCGGTACATGGTCCTGCCCCGCAGGCCGGACGGCGCCGACGGGCTCTCCGAGGAGCAGCTCGCCGGGCTCGTCACACGGAAGGGCCTGATCGGCACCGCCGCGGTCTGAGCTCCGATCCCGGGTAGCCATCCGGCGCGGTGTCGGGCCGCGCGGCGGCCCGGTGGGGTCACTTGGGGTCGGTGGCGCGGCGGCGCTCGAGGAAAACGGTGTCCCGCCAGACGCCGTGGTGCCGGCCGATGCGTTCGCGCAGACCGAGGGTTCGGTAGCCGGCCGTCTGGTGGAGGGCGATCGAGGCCCGGTTCTCGGGGAAGATCGCGGTCTGCAGGGTCCACGGTCCGGCCTCGTCGGCGGCGGTGACCTGCTTGTGGATCAGGGCCGTGCCGACGCCGCGCCCGCGCATGCCCTCGGCGACGTAGATCGAGCTCTCGGCGACCCCGGCGTAGACCGGGTCACTGCCGCCGCCGGCCGGGCCCGCCGAGGCGTGACGGAAGTGGGCTCGGCGGCCGCCGTCCGTCGGTGCCGTCGGTCAGCGGCCGCTCACAAGTCGGCCCCTCCGAATCGAGGCGATCTCGGCACCCGTACGGTGTCTCGGTGCAACTGACGGTGACCAGGCGGACCGGCGACCGCGAGTGGACGTGGACCGTGGTCGACGAGGACGGCTTCGTCGTGTCCGGGACCGCGAACAGCCGTCGCCGGGCGCAGGACATCATCGCCTGGGTGCAGACGGAGATGCGCTTCCCGCCCATGCTGCGGCCTCCGTCGGAGACCCCTCGGCATCTGACCTTCAAGCTCCCGCTGGTCGAGGACTGAGCCGGGGACTCAGGCCGGCCCGCCCTCCTGCCGGGCCTGCTCCTCGAGGAGGTGCAGGGCGCGTTCGCCGTCCGGCCCGTCCTGGGCCAGGCCCTGGCGCATCGTGTCGAGCTTCTGCCGCCCGGCGGGGAAGGGCGGCAGCAGCGGAACCTCGGCGTCGACGACGGCCTCCACCAGGGCGGGGCGGTCGGCCTTGAGGGCGGTGTCCCAGGCCGCGCCGACGTCCGCGGGGTCGTCGACGCGGATGCCGTGCAGCCCGAGCAGCTCGGCGTACCGGGCGTAGGGGAACTCCGGCAGCCGCTGACTGTCGTCGAAGCGCGGGTCGCCCTCCATCTCGCGCTGCTCCCAGGTCACCTCCGCCAGGTCCCGGTTGTGCAGCACGCAGACGACGAACCGCGGGTCGGCCCAGTCCGCCCAGCGGGCCGCGACGGTGATCAGCTCGGCCAGTCCGTTCATCTGCATCGCGCCGTCGCCGGCCAGCGCGACGACCGGCCGGTCCGGGGCGGCCAGCTTCGCCGCGATGCCGTACGGGAGGGCCGAGCCCATGCTCGCGAGCGTCGAGGACAGGTGGGCCTGCACGCCCGGCGGCAGGAGGAGGTGCCGGGCGTACCAGTAGGTGACGGAGCCGACGTCGACGCCGACCTGTGCGTCGACGGGCAGCCGGGGGCTGAGCTCGCGGACGACGAGCTCGGGGTTGAGCGGCCGGGCGGGCAGGGCCGCCCGTTCTGCGGCGAGGTCGCGCCACCGGCACACGGCGTCCACGACCTGGGTGTGCCAGGCGTCGTCGGCCCGCTCGTCGAGCAGGGGGAGCAGGGCGTCCAGGGTCTCCGCCGCGTCGCCCGGCAACCCGACGTCGACCGGGTAGCGGTTGCCGAGGTTGCGGGTGTCGACGTCGATCTGCACGGTGCGCGCCTGCCCGGGCGGCGGGTAGTACTCGGTCCACGGGTCGTTCGAGCCGACGATCAGCAGCGTGTCGCAGTTCTCCAGCACGAAGGCGCTCGCGCTGGTGCCCAGGTGCCCCATGGCCCCGGCGGCGACGGGGGACCGCTCGTCCACCCAGGGCTTGCCCAGCAGGCTGGTGGTGATTCCCGCGCCGAGCCGGTCGGCCACGGCCCTCACCTGCTCCGTGGCGTAGCGGGCGCCCTGGCCGACCAGCAGGGCGACCTTCGACCCGGCGTTCAGCACCTCGGCGGCGGCGCGCAGGTCGTCGTCGTGCGGGCGCACGCGGGGGCGGCGCCACTCCGGCGCGCTGACGATCACCCCGTGCTCCTGCGGAAGGCCCTCGGGTAGCGGCAGCCGCTGCACGTCGTGCGGGAGGACGACGGCGCACGGCGCGCGGGAGGCCAGCGCGGTGCGGAAGGCCCGGTCGAGCACCATCTGCGCCTGCTCCGGGGCGGTCACCGTCTGCACGTAGCGGGTCGCGTCGCTGAAGAGCGTCTGCAGGTCGATGCCCTGCTGGTAGGCCGACCCCAGCACCGTGCGCTCCTGCTGGCCGACGATCGCGACCAGGGGCACGCCGTCGAGCTTCGCGTCGTACAGGCCGTTGATGAGGTGGACCGCGCCCGGGCCCTGGGTGGACATCACGACGCCCACGCCGCCGGTGTACTTCGCGTGCCCGACCGCCATCAGCGCCGCGGTCTCCTCGTGCCGGGCCTGCACGAACGCGGGGTTCCCGCCGGCGCGCCGCATCGCCCCGAGCACGGTGTTGATCCCGTCCCCGGAGTGGCCGAACACGCGCTCGACGCCCCACGTGCGCAGACGCTCGACGACGAGGTCCGCGACCAGTTGCTGGTCCTCACCCATGGAGTCCTCCCCCGACCCGTCGCCTCCCGTGGCCGCCGATCGTCCGGGGGACGTACCCGGCCCCTCGCGCTCCATGCGCGCACCGGTTCCTCGCGGGGTCGTCGGTGGGGGCGTCGCGGGATCGTGCCGGCATCCTCACCAGTGCGCGGCGCCCAGGCCGTGCCGCGCGTGGGAGGGGCCGAGCACGTCGGGCTCCGGGGTGGACAGGGCGGCGCGGAGGAAGCGGCGCAGGACGGGGGAGTCCTCGTCGGGCCGCCAGCACACGGCGGTCTCGACGACCGGGGTGTGCTGCCGCGGCGGGCGCGCGACCAGCCCGCTCCACACCATCGACGTGTACTGCGCGGGCAGGAGCGTGACGCCCGCCCCGGCCTCGACCAGCGCCATCGCCTGCACGATCGACCCGGCCTCGACCACCCCGTCCCGACCGCCCGTGCCGCCCGTGCCGCCCGTGCCGCCCGTGCCGGCGATGGCCCACGCCGCGCGGACGTGCCCGGCGAATCCCTCACCGGCGGCCTCGGCGACCACCACGCGGGCCCCGTGCACCCGGGCGAGGTCGACACGGTCCGCGGCGGCCTCGGCGTGGGTCTCGGGCAGGACCGCGACCAGCGGCTCCCGGGCGACGACCGCCACCTCCAGGCCGCGGGCGCGGGCCCGCGGGTGCCGGGCGCGGCCCGGTTCGCCGGGTTCGAGGTGGAGGAGGCCCACGTGGGCGTCCCGGCGGTGCACCCGGTCGACCACCTCCGCGTCCGTGCCCTCGGTGACGGTCAGCTCGACGTCGGCGCCGAGCGCGGCCACGGCCGCGAGGTGCGGCAACAGCCGGGGTGCCACGGTGTGTCCGACGACGACGCCGAACCGGCCCCGGGTGCCGAGCCCGACCGTGCGGACCTCCTCGGCCGCCGCGGCCACGTCGGCGAGCACCCGGCGGGCGCGCTCCACGAGCACCCGCCCCGCGGCCGTGAGGTCCACCCCGCGCCCGTGCCGGACCAGCAGCTCCACGCCGAGCTCGCGCTCCAGGGTCCGCAGCCGGACGGTCAGCGGCGGCTGCGTCATGTGCAGGCGGGCCGCGGCCCGGCTGATCGAGCCCTCCTCGGCGACGGCCACGACGCACTCCAGCGCCCGCAGATCCATAGGCGCAGCGTATATCCGTACCTCGTCTTCGATATTGGACGTATGGCCGCGGGTCTTCCCATACTCGGTCCATCCCGGACGCACCTTGAGCGCACTCAGAGACGAGGCGGCGTGAGCGAGAACGCAGAGTGGAATTCCGCGACGGACCCCGCGACGGACCCCGCGACGGACACGGGGACGGTCCTGACGACGGACGTGCTGGTCATCGGCAGCGGACCGGCCGGGGCGTCGGCGGCGCTGTTCCTGGCCACCTACGGCGTGGACCACGTCGTGATCACGAAGTACCGGTGGACGGCGAACACCCCGCGGGCGCACATCACCAACCAGCGGACCGTCGAGATCCTGCGCGACATGGGGATCGAGGACGACGTGAAGGCGCAGGGCACGCCGTCGGCGCTGATGGGGGACACGGTGTTCTGCACCGGTCTCGCCGGCGACGAGATCGGACGGGTGCGGACGTGGGGTACGCACCCGGCCCGCCGCGCCGACTACACACTGGCCAGCCCGTCCGACAACTGCGACCTGCCGCAGACGCTGCTGGAGCCGATCCTGATCGGGCACGCGGCCGAGCGGGGCAGCCGGATCCGGTTCGACACCGAGTACCTCGGCCTCGAGCAGGACGCCGACGGTGTGACGGTGACCGTGCGGGACCGGCTCTCCGGCCACAGCTACCCGATCAGGGCGAAGTACGTGATCGGCGCCGACGGGGGCCGCAGCCAGGTCGCCCGCGACATCGGCCTGCCCTTCGAGGGGCGGATGGACATCGCCGGGAGCATGAACATCGTCTTCCACGCCGACCTGTCCCGCTACGTGGAGCACCGGCCGAGCGTCCTGTACTGGGTGCTGCAGCCCGGCTCGGACATCGGCGGGATCGGGATGGGCCTGGTCCGCATGGTGCGGCCGTGGGACGAGTGGCTGATCGTGTGGGGCTACGACATCGCGCAGCCCCCGCCGGAGGTCGACGACGCGATGGCGACCAAGATCGTCCACGACCTGGTCGGCGACGACACGATCCCGGTGACCATCCGCTCCACCTCGTTGTGGGGCAACAACAAGATGTACGCCACGCGCTACCGCGCCGGCCGGGTCCTCTGCGCCGGCGACGCCGTGCACCGGCACCCGCCGTCGAACGGGCTGGGCTCCAACACCTCCGTCCAGGACTCGTACAACCTGGCCTGGAAGCTGGCGCTGGTGCTCTCCGGCAAGGCCGGCGAGGAGCTGCTGGACAGCTACGACGCCGAGCGTGCGCCGGTCGGGAAGCAGATCGTGCTGCGCGCCAACAAGTCCATCGAGCAGTTCGGGCCGATCTTCGACGCGCTCGGGTTCACCGGCTCGGACGACCCGGCCGAGCAGGTCGCGGCCATGCGGGCCCGGGCCGAGGACACCCCGGAGGCCGCGGAGCAGCGGATCGCCCTGCGCAAGGCCCTGGAGCTGAAGGACTACGAGTTCAACGCGCACGGCGTGGAGCTCGGCCAGCGCTACCGCTCGGGCGCGGTGGTCGGCGACGGGACGCCCGAGCCGGAGTACGACCGCGACCCCGAGCTGTACTACCACCCGACCACCTGGCCCGGTGCCCGGCTGCCGCACTGCTGGCTCGGCCGGGACGGGCACAAGGTCAGCACGCACGACGTCACCGGCAAGGGCCGGTTCACCGTGTTGACCGGCATCTCCGGACGGGCGTGGGCCGACGCGGCGGCCGCCGCGGCCCGGTCCCTCGGCGTCGAGGTCGAGGCGCACGTGATCGGCCCGGGCCGGGAGTACACCGACCTGTACGACGACTGGGCCCGCCTGCGGGAGGTCTCCGAGTCCGGCTGCGTGCTCGTGCGGCCGGACGCCCACGTCGGCTGGCGGGCCCACGAGCTCCCGGCCGACCCGGAGAAGGAGCTCACGGACGCCCTGGCCACGCTCCTGGCCCGCGGCTGAGCGGAGGGACACCGTGGAGCAGTTCACCTACACCGCGCACCCGGCGCGGATCCTGTTCGGCCCGGGCACGCTCGAGCGGGTCGCCGACGAGGTGGCCCGGCTGGGCCGCTCACGCGCCCTGGTCCTGGCCGGGGAGCACGTGCGGGCGGCGGGCGACCGTGTCGAGAAGATCCTGGGACCGCTCGCGGCCGGCCGGTTCGACGGTGCGGCGATGCACACCCCCGTCGAGGTCACCGAGCAGGCGCTCGCGGTGCTGCGCGAGACCGGTGCGGACTGCGTGGTGGCCGTCGGCGGCGGCTCGACGACCGGGCTCGCCAAGGCGCTCGCCGTGCGGACGGGGGTGGACCAGGTCGTGCTGCCCACGACCTACGCGGGCTCGGAGGTCACGCCGGTGCTGGGCGAGACCGCGAACGGGGTCAAGACGACCCGGACCGACCCGGCGATCCTGCCCGAGACGGTGATCTACGACGTCGAGCTCTCGGCCGAGCTGCCCCGCGCGCTCGCCGTGACCAGCGCGGTCAACGCGCTCGCCCACGCCGTCGAGGCGCTCTACTCGCCCGACGCCAACCCGGTCGTCGACGGCATGGCGCTCGACGCGGTCCGCCACCTCGCGCGGGGTCTGCGCGCGCTCGACTCCGGGCAGGGCCGCGCCGACCTGCTTCGCGGCGCCTGGCTGGCCGGCACGTGCCTCGGCGCGGTCGGGATGGGCCTGCACCACAAGCTCTGCCACACCCTCGGCGGCAGCTTCGGCCTGCCGCACGCGCCGACCCACACCGTGGTGCTGCCGCACGCCATGGCCTACAACGCCGCCGCGGCGCCCGGGGCGATGCGCCGGGTCGCGGAGGCGCTCGGCGCGGCGGACGCGCCCACCGCGGTGTTCGACCTGATCGTCGAGGCGGGCGGGCCGACGTCGTTGGGCGAGCTCGGGCTCGCCGAGGGGGACCTGGACCGGGCGGTCGAGCTCGCCGTGGCGAAGCCCTACCCGAACCCCGCCCCGCTGACGCGGGAGGGGCTCGCCGGGTTGCTGCGGCGGGCCTGGGCGGGCGAGCAGCCGGCCGCCGCGGCGACCGCCACGCTCGACCGGCTCACCGCGCAGGTCGTGGCCACCTTCGCCGGCACCGCGGACCCGCGGCTGCGCGCACTGCTCACCGACCTGGTGCCACGCCTGCACGCCTTCGCCGTGGACAACGACCTCACCCAGGACGAGTGGCAGCGGGGGATCGACTTCCTCACCCGCACCGGGCAGCTCTGCAGCGACACCCGGCAGGAGTTCGTGCTGCTCTCGGACACCCTCGGGCTGTCGAGCGTGGTCGACGTGCTGGACAACTCGCGCACGCCGGACACCACGCCGTCGGCCGTCCTCGGGCCCTTCTACGTGGAGGGACCGCCCGAGCTGCCGCAGGGTGCGGACGTCTCCGCCGGGCTGCCGGGCACCCCGCTCCACGTCGACGTGACGGTCACCGACACCGGTGACCGACCGGTGGCCGGCGCCGTCGTGGACGTGTGGCAGTCGAACGAGGACGGGTTCTACGACGTCCAGCTGCCGGACCTGGACGGGCCGGTGCTGCGCGGCCGGCTGCGGACGGACGCGGAGGGCCGGCTGCGGTTCCGCTCGATCCTCCCCTCCGAGTACCCGATCCCGGACGACGGGCCGGTCGGGGCGATGCTCCGGGCGACCGGCCGGCATCCCTACCGGGCCCCGCACCTGCACTTCATGATCGCGGCGCCGGGCCACCGGCGACTGGTCACGCAGCTGTTCGTGCGCGGCGGGAGGTACCTGGATTCCGACGCGGTCTTCGGGGTGAAGGAGGACCTGGTCGTGGACTTCGTGCCCCGCACCGGGCCGATGCCGGACGGCACGCCGGTGGAGGGGGAGTGGCGGGAGCTGCGCTACACCTTTCGCATCGCGGAGGCGGAGTAGTCAGCCCGCGGCGCGGATCCGGCCGAGCACGGTCTCCGCGATGCCGGCCAGGGCGTCGACCTGGCCGGCGTCCAGCCCGTCGAACATCAGCTCCCGCACCGCCTCGACGTGGGCCGGGGCGGCGTCCTCGATCGCGCGCCGCCCCTCGCGGGTCAGGGCGACGAAGGCGCCGCGGGCGTCGTCGGCGCACTCCTGCCGCTCGACCAGCCCGCGCTTCTGCATCCGGGACAGGTGGTGGGAGAGGCGGCTCTTCTCCCACTGGAGCGCCTCCGCCAGCTCGAGGACCCGCACCCGGTCGTCCTCGCGGTCGGTCAGCGCGACGAGGACGTCGAAGTCCGCGTAGGACAGGCCGGAGTCCGCCTGCAGCCGCCGGTGCAGGCGGGCCTGCAGCTGCGCCTGCATCGCCAGGTAGCTGCGCCACGCGCGCTGCTCCCGCTCGTCGAGCCATCTCGTCACGGGGACCACGGTACCGGAATAGTTGACACATCATCTAGGTTGGGCCACGGTAGATGACACATCAACCAACGAGGTGAAGGTCATGCAGTTCGGAGTGTTCTCCGTCAGCGACGTCACGACCGACCCGACCACCGGGCGCACGCCGTCCGAGGCGGAGCGGATCAAGGCGGTCGTCGCGATCGCGAAGAAGGCCGAGGAGGTGGGCCTGGACGTCTTCGCCCTGGGCGAGCACCACAACCCGCCCTTCTTCTCCTCGTCGCCGACCACGACCCTCGGCTACATCGCGGGCCAGACCGAGCGCCTGCAGCTGTCGACGGCCACCACGCTGATCACCACGAACGACCCGGTGAAGATCGCCGAGGACTTCGCGATGCTGCAGCACCTCGCGGGCGGCCGGGTGGACCTCATGATGGGCCGCGGCAACACCGGGCCCGTCTACCCCTGGTTCGGCAAGGACATCCGGGACGGCATCCCGCTGGCGATCGAGAACTACGCGCTGCTGCGCCGGCTGTGGGACGAGGACGTGGTCGACTGGGAGGGCCGGTTCCGCACCCCGCTGCGCGGCTTCACCTCGACGCCGCGGCCGCTCGACGGCGTCGCGCCGTTCGTGTGGCACGGCTCGATCCGCAGCCCGGAGATCGCGGAGCAGGCCGCCTACTACGGCGACGGCTTCTTCCACAACCACATCTTCTGGCCGGCCGAGCACACGAAGCGGATGGTGGAGTTCTACCGCCGCCGGTTCGAGCACTACGGCCACGGTGCCGCCGACCAGGCGATCGTCGGGCTGGGCGGGCAGGTGTTCATGCGGAGGAACTCCCAGGACGCCGTGGCCGAGTTCCGGCCGTACTTCGACAACGCCCCGGTGTACGGGCACGGGCCGTCGCTCGAGGACTTCAGCCGCGAGACCCCACTCACCGTGGGCAGCCCGCAGCAGGTCGTCGAACGGACCCTCGGCTTCCGTGACTACGTCGGTGACTACCAGCGCCAGCTGTTCCTCGTCGACCACGCGGGGCTGCCGCTCAAGACCGTGCTCGCGCAGCTCGACATCCTCGGCGAGGAGGTCGTGCCGGTGCTGCGCAAGGAGTTCGCCGCGCTCAAGCCCGCGCACGTCCCCGACGCCCCCACCCACGAGTCGTTGGTCGCCGCCCATGGCGCCACGGACTCGACCGTGTACGCCCCCGCGGACGCGGTGACCGGACAGGTGGCCTGATCATGGAGGAGCGCAGGATCGCCGTGGTGAGCGCGGGACTGTCCGTCCCGTCGTCCACCCGGCTGCTGGCCGACCGCCTGGCCGGGGCGACCGTGGCGGCGCTGCGCCGCCGCGGCGTCGAGGCCGGGGTGGAGGTCGTCGAGCTGCGCGAGCACGCCCGGGACCTCGCCGACGACCTGGTCACCGGCTTCGCGAACGCCGACCTGCGGCCGGCGCTGGAGACGGTGACCGGGGCGGACGGGATCATCGCGGTCACGCCGATCTTCTCGGCGTCGTACAGCGGGTTGTTCAAGACCTTCTTCGACGTCGTCGACAAGGACGCGCTGACCGGGAAGCCCGTGCTCGTGGGGGCGACGGCCGGCACCGCCCGGCACTCGCTCGCGCTCGAGCACGCCCTGCGTCCGCTGTTCGCCCACCTGCGCGCCGTCGTCGCGCCGACCGCGGTGTTCGCGGCGGCGGAGGACTGGGGCGGTTCCGGTGAGGCGAGCCACGGCCTCGCCGCGCGGATCGACCGGGCGGCCGAGGAGCTGGCCGAGCTGGTCGCCGCACGCCCGGCGGCGCGGGCGGTCGACCCTTTCGCCGACGCGCCGTCCTTCGAGGCGCTGCTGGGCGGCGTCTGACCCCGTCCGACCCCGCCGCGGAGGCCCCGTCCGGACCGGACGGGGCCTCCGGCGTTCCCGGGGGATGTGCGGTGTCATCCGGGGGTGGGAGCATCGGCGGTCCGCGTGCACGAGGGGGTGTGCCATGACAGGCGACGCGGAGTCGGCCTCGGGCCCAGCACCGCCGACGTGGTCGGGGTGGAGGGGCTGGCGCCGGGGGAGTGAGGTCCGGTAAGCGAGGCCTGGTTCGGTTCGGTTCGGCGCGGTCGGACGAGGACGACGGCGGATCGGGCGATCTGCGAAAACCGCTTCCCGCGGATGCCCCGGGCCCCCACGATGGCTGGCGGGACGCCGGCCGCCGCGGCGTCGAGGGGGGCATCGTGGACCCGACCGTGACCTTCTACCAGACCTTGAGCGGCACGAGCTTCACGCTGCTCGGGCTCTGGTTCGGCGTCATGCAGTTCGCGCACGGCAACTGGCGCTCGGATCCCGACCGGCACGCGGCGACGCTGCACCTCGCGCTGAAGTTCTTCCTGCCCGGGGTGCTCGGACTCGCCTCGATGCTGGGCACCGCGGGGGACGGCGGGATCGTCTGGCGTACCACGTTCGCGATCGGCGGGGTGATCGGGGTGCTCGAGTCGCTCCGCTACCTCCTGCGCACCGGCCGGGCCCGCGTGCCCGGCCGGCGGCTCGCCGTGGTTGACCCGCTGCTGTACGCCCTGCTCGTCGTGGCCGCGTTCGTCCGCCCCGACACGCTGCCGATCACCCCGTTGCAGACCGAGGGCATCGTCACGGGGCTGCTGTTCGTCACCGGACTGTGCGGTGTGTGGCTGGCGTTCGCCGAGCGGGCGCAGGCTTCCACGTCGACCGAGACGTCCGAGCCCTCGCTCCACCCGGCGGGCGTCGCAGCGCCCGGCCCGGCTGGTCCACCGGTCAGCGCAGGCCCGCCGGTTCCCGGCGGGCCGCCGGTCACCCCAGGCCCTCCGGTCACCGCCGGTCCACCCGTCCCCACCGGGCGGCCGGTCCCGCACCTCGGTCCGGGCGGCCCGCCCCTGCCCCGCCCCGCACCCCGGCCCGAGCCCGGACCCGAACAGCTGCGGCCCTTCCCGCCCCGCATCGCGGGTGACGAGGATCCCCGCCGGGGCTGAGAACCCGGTGGACGATCGACGGTCATCCGCCCACGACGTCCACGCGGTCGAAACCCTCGGCGATCGAGGGCGGGACGAGCCGGGCCCGGGTCGACAGCACGCCCACCAGCGGCACCCGCGCCCGCCCCTCCCGCCGGTCGTTGCGCTCGAGGCAGAGCTCCAGCGGCGCGACCAGGTACACCGCGCGCACGTGCGCCCCGTGGGCGCGGGCGGCCGCGAGCAGGGGCTCCCGGTCCTCCGGGGAGGGGTTCGTGTTGTCGACGACGACGTCCCGGCCGGCGCCCAGCAGCTCCGCGACCACCCGGCGCTGCCGCTGCTCGCGGCGCCTTGCGTTGGGCCAGTGGTCCTTGCTGACCACGGCGTGGGTCGCGGCGAGGTGCTCGCGCACCCAGGTGGTCTTGCCCGCGCCCTGCAGGCCGACCATCACCACCAGCTCCACGCCGCCCGCGTACCCGGCGGATACTGGGCCCGATCGCGGGACGACGACCTCAGCGCCGCATGCGGTCCATCTCGTTGCGGATCCGCCGCTCGCTGACCGGGCCCCGGAAGGCGTCCCAGCCGTTGGCGACCAGCCCGATGCCCCAGAAGACGACGGGGAACACCGGCCAGAAGAACGGCGCGCCGGTCCACGCCCACACCAGCACGAGCATGGCGTTGACCACCAGGTACACGGTCAGGTGCACCCAGAAGCCGTTCTTCTTCTCGATCCGCTTCACGGCCTCGTCCCGCAGCTGGTCCTCACCGGTGCTGCCCGTGCCGGTCCCGTGCTCGTCGACGCTCATCGTGACCCCTCGTGGCTCGTCGTCGCCCCCTGTCGAGGCACCAGGGTCGCGCCGGCCGTGCCGTCGGGTGGAGTGCCGGAGGGCCCGCGCGGGGTCCGCCGAGGGCCCGCGTCCGCCGGACCTCAGGCCTTGAGCCGGTCCTCGAATCGGCCGAGCCGAGCCTGGTCCGTGCCCCGCCACCAGGGCCGATCGGCCCGGGAAGGACCCCTCCGGCCCAGGGACCCGGTGGACCCCGCGGGGCCGTCCGCCCCTGCCTCGGCCGGGCCTCCGTCCGGCACCGTGTTCGCGGGACGAGTCGGGCCGTGGCGGGGGCGAGGGGGGCTGCGGGGTGGTTCGGGCCGGGGGGTACGCGGGCGTCCGCGGGGGGCGGCGCCGCTGGTGGCTCTGGATCGCGTGGCCGCTGGCGGTGTCGGCGGTGCTGGCGATCGAGTGGGCGCTGCTGCACGAGCGCATCGAGGCGGACATCGCGCTGCTGCTCGCCAGCGGGCGGGACACCGCGGCCACGCCCGAGCCGACCAGGCCGCTACCGCCGTTGCCGGCCGCGCCCGCGCCGCCGACGGCCGGGACGGTCGACGGTGTGGACCTGCGGACCGTGCGAACCTGCGGGCCCGGGCAGGACTGCCTCGTCCGGATCCACGTGGGGCTGCGCCCCACGGCCGAGCCGCTGACGGTGGCCTGGGCCCTGCGGCTCGACGACCTGTGCGCCGGCACCGGGAGCACGCTCGTCGACGGGAGCGTGACCGTGCCCGCGGGCGGGGACCGCGCCGACGTCGTCGCGGCGGTCCGGGTGCCGGACACCGCCGCGACCGCCCTCACCGCCGTCACGGGCGGGCCGGGGGTCGCGGCCAGCCCGGCGGTCCGGGTCCCGCCGACGGGCGGGTGCACCCCGTGAGCGCCGACCGCGGGGGACGGTCCCGATGAGGCCCGGGAGGCGCCTGCGCCGGCTCCTGCGCGGCCGGCGCCGGATCTCCGCCTGGGCCGGCGAGCGGCCGTCCCGGGCGGAGCGCCCGCCGCGGCGCCCGCGCAACCGCGGGCTGGCCTTCGACGTCGTCGCGGTGCTGGCCACGCTCGTCCTGGTCGCCGCAGGGCTGGCGAACCTCGCCGTGGTCGAGGGCGCGGACACCGCGCTGCGGCAGGCGATCATCGCCGGGGGCGGGCTGGTCCTGCTGGCGCTGTTCTGGCGGGTCCGGGTCGGCCTGCTCGGGGCGCTCGGGGTCGCCTGCTACACCGCGGCCGTCGTGCTGCTCGCCGCGGTGCCGGTCGTGGGGCTGTCGGCGAACGGCGCCACCCGGTGGATCGCGTTCGGCGGGTTCACCTTCCAGCCCTCCGAGCTCGCGAAACTGGGCATGCTCCTGGTGATCGCAGGCGTCCTGGGATCGGGCCGGCCGGCGTGGCAGCGGTTCGTGGGCGCACTCGTCCTGGCGGCCGTGCCGATCGTGCTCACCGTGCTGCAGCCGGACCTGAGCACCACCACGCTGCTGGTGGTCGTCGCGGTCGCCCTGCTGGTCATCGGGCGGGTGCCGGCGCGGTTCGTGCTGCCCGTGTTCGCCGGGGCCGCCGTGGCGGCGCCGCTGGCCGTGGGGCTGTTGCGGCCCTACCAGGTGGAGCGGCTCGGCAGCTTCCTGGCGGGCGCGGCCGAGTCGCCGGCGGGCTCCGGATGGGCGGTCGCGCAGGCGCGGATCGCGCTGGCCTCCGGCGGCGCGTTCGGCCAGGCCGGGGACCCGCTGACGAACGTCCTGGAGCGCTACCTGCCCGAGCGTGACACCGACCTCGCCCCGGCCAGCCTCGTCCTGCAGTTCGGGCTCGTGGCGGGGGTGGCGGTGCTGCTGGCCGCCGTCGTCCTGGTGTGGCGCCTCGCGGTCGCGTCGCGCACCTCCCGCACCGCCCACGGAGCCCTGCTCGCGGGCGGGCTGGCCGTGCTGTTCGGCGCCGAGGTCGTGGTGTCCGTCGGGGGCAACCTCGGCCTGCTGCCGCTCGCCGGGGTGCCGTTCCCGCTGGTCAGCTACGGCGGCACCGCGGTGGTGGTGCACCTCGCGGCGATCGGCGTGGTGCTCGGCGTCCGGCGCGACGGGGCCCGCCGGGTGCTGTGGGCCGCGCCCGACCGGCTGCGCCCGCGGCTGGTCCGGGTCGCCGCGCTGGGCCTGACCGGGCTGCTGGTCACCTTCGGCGCCTTCGGCTGGCGCCTCGAGGCCGTCGAGGGGCCTGCGCTGGTGGCCGCGGGCCAGGAACAGATGACCCGGTGTGTCCGTCTGCCGGCGCCGCGCGGCGACATCACCGACCGCAACGGCACGATCATCGCCACCGACGCCGCGAGGACGGACGCCGGTACCGCGAAGGTCGAGGCGGTCCCGGCCCTGGTCCGGCCCGTCGAGGTCGACCGGATCGCGGAGATGCTGGGGCGGCCGGCCGCGGACGTGCGCGCCGCCCTCGACGCGGCGCCCGACACCACGTTGTCGCTCGAGCTGGCCGACCTGCCCCTCGCGCAGGCCCGGGCCTTCACCAGGTTCGCCGGGATGCGGGTCGAGGCCGGCCCGCGCCGCAGCTATCCCACGGGCGAGCTGCTCGGCCCGCTCCTGGGTTACACCGGGGTGGCGACCGAGGTCCAGGCGCGCCGTGACCCGACGCTGGCGCCCGGCGTCGTCGTCGGACGGGCGGGGCTGGAGGCGAGCTACGACGCGGTGCTGCGCGGCCTCGACGGCGAGCAGTGCTACTACGTCACCCCGTCCGGTGTCCCGACCGCCGTCGGGACCCGGCGTGACCCGGTCCCGGGCGCGGACCTGCGCACCGCCCTCGACCTGCCGCTGCAGCGCCGGCTGACCGACTCGGTCCGGGCCTCGCTCGCCGCCCAGCGGAACCCGCGCGCGGTCGGCGCGGCGGTCGCCATGGATCCGCGCAACGGCCAGGTCCTCGCGCTGGCGAGCCTGCCCTCCTACGACAACAACCTCTACGGCCCGCCGCTCGACGTGCAGGCGCTGCGGGCCGTCGAGGCGCGCCCGGGCCACCCGACGCTCGAGCACGCCAGCCAGGTCGCCCTGCCGCCCGGCTCGACGTTCAAGCTCGTCGTCGCGGCGGCGAACGTGGTCACGAACACGATCCCGCCGGCGTCGGTGATCCCCACCGGGGCGAGCTTCAGCCTCGGCGGCCACACCTTCGACAACTGGCGCCCGATGGGCCCGATGAACCTGCCGCAGGCCATCGCCTGGTCGAACGACGTGTACTTCTACCAGCTCGCCGCGCGGATGGGCCCGGGGCCGATCGTCGACGCCGCCCACGCCCTCGGCGTCGGGAGACCGACGGGCATCGACCTCCCGGGCGAGTCCGCGGGCTACCTCGGCACCCCGGAGACGATCGAGGCCGACGGCGGCCACTGGTACGGCGGCACGACCGTGATCCTCGGCATCGGCCAGGGCCCGCTGCAGGTCACGCCGCTGCAGAACGCCCGCTGGACCGCCGCGATCGCGACCGGTCAGCTGGTGACGCCGCGGGTGGGGCTCGCCGTCGGTACCCGGGAGACCGGGTTCACCGCCCTGCCGGTGCCCCCGCCCGTCCCGGTGCCCTTCGCCGCGGCGCTCGGCCCGGTCAAGGACGGCATGCGCGGCGCCGTGCGCGGGGGGACCGCGACGTCGCTCTCGACGCTTCCCCTGGACTCCGGTTCGAAGACCGGCACGGCCCAGGACGGCAGCCTGTCGGCTGAGGAGTACGACAACTGGAACTCCGTGGTCGCGCCGCTCGACGCGCCGACCGTCGTGATGACCGGCCTGGTCCAGGGGCCGGGCAAGGGCGGCAACAGCGCGAGCCGGATCGTCGTCGACGGGCTGCGGCAGTACCTGGACGCGCCGCCGGCCCCCTGACCGGGGCCGGCCGCGGCGTCCGGGAGCGAGCGGGTCAGCCGCGGGCGTAGGTCTCGAGCACGCCGGGCAGGGTGAAGGCGCGCGCGGCCCCCTCGGCCACGCAGGTCGACGGGTTCTCCGCCTGCTTGACGGGCAGCCCGAGGCCCGCCTCCAGCGCCGCCCGCAGCCCCCGGGTGGGGGAGGCGCCCCCGATCAGCATGACCCCGTCGGCGGCGAGGTCGTCGAGCGCGCGCGCGGGCAGGTCGTCCAGGCAGCCGATCAACGACGTCGCGAGCTCCGCCACCCGCGGCGCCACGACGCCGTGCAACTCGGCCGCGGGCAGGCGCAGGGTGCGGGGGCGGCCGTTGTCGCAGTCCCGCCCGACCACCGTGACCTCGGCGCCGTCCGGGGCCCCGCCGGCCCGGATCGTCAGCTCCTCGGCGGCGTCGCGGCCGAGGGAGAGGTGGTGCTGCTCGCGGACGTGCCGGCGCACCGCGGCCGCGATCGCGTCCCCGGCGACCCGCCGCGAGCGCACGGCGAGCACCTCGCCGTAGCACATCGCGACGATCTCGGCGGTGCCGGCGCCGACGTCCGCGACCATGTGCACCCGCCGGTCGAGCGGGTCGACGCCGCACCCGATCGCGCCGGCGACGGGGCCGGCGATGGCCAGCACGCGGACGATCCCGGCCTCCTCCGCGGCCTCGACCAGGGCCCGGCGTTCCAGGGGGCTGGCCCCGGCCGGAACGGTGAGCGCCGCGGACAGCCGGGTCCGCTGCCACGGCCGGGGGAGCACGTGGCGGACGACGGCGCGCAGGTAGCGGCGGGCCGTGTCGAGGTCGGTGATCACGCCGTCGCGCACCGGGCGGACGGCGTGCGCGCCAGAGGGGATCCGGTCGACGAGGTCCGCGGCCTCGCGGCCCACGCTCACGCCCCGGCCGTGCGGGCGGCCCAGCATGACCGACGGCTCGTCGTACTGGAACCCGCCCTCGGCGTCGTACAGCACCGTGGTGCCGGTGCCGACGTCCATGCCGATACGCCCCATGCTCCACCCCCAGCTACCGGCACGGTGCCCCCCGTGCCGCCCCCTGCCAGCCTGCCCCTCGCCGGCGCTCCCCGGCAGGGCCGAAGGACCGCTAGTCCGCCCGGCCCTACGCGTCGGCCGGTTCCGGCGCCGCCGCGGTCCGCACGACGACCACCGGGCACGGGCCCCGGTGGACCGCGAGCCGTGCCGGCTCGTCCCAGCGCCCGGTCCCGTCCGGCCTGCCCAGGACCAGCGCCGCGGCGCCGGCGGCGCGCTCCAGCACCTGCTCGACGAACGGCCCGCGCACGGCCGCCGTCTCCACCCGGACCTCGGGGAACCGGGCGACCCACGGCGCGAGCGCGGTGTCCAGCGCCGCGGCCGCGACGAGGTCGGCGTCGGCGTCGGCGGTCTCCGGGACCTCGACGACGAGCGGCACCCCGCGGCCCGCGGCGAGCGGGAAGGCGGCGGCGAGCAGCGGCGCGTCCCGCACGGGGTCGGCGACGGCGACCACGACCACCGACCGGTGCCGGCGGTGCGGTGCGCGCACGACCGCGACGGGGCAGCGGGCGCGGCCGATCAGGTCGAGGGCGACGGAGTCGTCGGCGGCCTCCGGCGGGTCGTCCCGCCCGCCCATGCCCACGACCAGCAGCGACGCGGCGCGGGCGGCCTCGAGCAGGGCGGGCCCGGGCGCCCAGTGCGAGACCCGGCGCAGCACCTCCACCTCGGGGGCGACGGCCAGGGCGCGGGCCGTGGCCCGGTCGAGCAGCGCCTGGGCGCGGTGCGTCGACTCGTCCGCCCGGACGGCGTGCACGAGCACGAGCGGGACGCCGAGCGCGCGGGCCTCGCCCACCGCGAACGCCACGGCGAGCAGGGAGGCGTTGCTGCCGTCGACACCGACCGCGACGGGCGATCCGGACAGGGTCACCGCTTCCGTCCTCCCAGCCGAACGTGTGCCGAGCGTGGGCCGGGGCGGGCGTTCCCCGTGAACGCCCGCCCCGGCGGGTCCACCCGTCCGCTCCCCAACGACGAGTGGTGACCGGCGCGGTGCCTTCACGCTGCCGGCGACGTCGATGGTGCCCCCCGGGCGGCGCCCGGTGCAGGGCCGAAAGTCCTTTTCTCAGTGCGGGATCGGCGTGTGGGACGCGTCCTCGACCTCGGCGTGGGCGACCTCGAGCATGTGCCGCGCGAGGTCCACCAGCGCCTGGGCCGCCGCGACCTCGTCGGCAACGCCGGGCACGTCGGAGTCGGGCGGGGCGAGCCGCGCCTGGCCCGTGCCGACCAGCCGGTCGGAGACGCGGTCGTGCAGGCGGGCGACCGCCCGCGTCACCCCGGACCCGGCCTCGAGGTCGACGATCACGGTCCAGCGCTTGCCCGTGGGGACCCCGGGGGGCCGCACCGGCACCGGGCCGGACCGGATCCGGTCCGCAGCCGTGAGGGCGTCCGACAGGGCGTGTGCGGGGGTCGGTTCGGTCATCGCGGTCCCTCCCGGCGTCGTGCGTCGAGGGTGCCCCCGCCGAGCGCGCGGCGGAAGGGGCCGACGGGTCCGGCCGCCGGATCGGCCGGGGCGGGCGGGCCGCCGGAGGGGTCCGGAGGTGAGGGGACCGGTGCGGGCCCGGCCGTGCGGCGGCGGCCGCGTCGACGGGCCCGCACCGGTGAACGGGTCGCCCACCCGGGGGCTGGGGGGTGTAGCGCGGGTGGGTGGCCCGAGTCCGTGAGGGGAGGACCGGGGCAGGGCGCGAGGCGAGGAACGGATCCCCGGACAGCGCGGATCGCGACGCCGACCACGGGGGAGGAGACCCGCGTCCGGGTCGTGCGCGCCGGCGGCGGTGGAGGCATGGGACCCGCTCGGAAGACCGGCTGCGCTGTGGGCTCAGGCGGACCGGATCGGAGCAGCCTACTCGTCCGCGGCCACCCTCGCATCCGCCGGGAGCCGACCGGTGTCGACGACGTCCAGGGCGACGTCGCGCAGCTTGCGGTGCATCCGCCGGGAGGCGGTCCGCAGCAGGTCGAACCCCTGCTCGCGGGTGACCAGGTGGCGCGCCATCAGGATGCCGATCGCGGTGCCGATGTCGCGGTTGGAGCGCAGCGCCTCGTCCAGCTCGGCGCACCGGCGGCGGTTGCGGGCGTCCGTCATCGCGAGGGCCGCGTGCGCGGCGAGGACCGTGCCGAGGGCGACGGCGTGGTCGTCGAAGGCCGCGGGGACGGCGGAGGAGAGGGTCAGGGCGCCCAGGACGTCGTCCTCGACGAACAGCCGGAAGCACAGCAGCCCGCGCACCCCGGCCTCGGCGACGGCGCGCCGGCTGAAGGCGGGCCACCGGGCGTCCGTGGCCAGGTCCGCGACCGCGCAGACGAACCGGTCGTGGATCACGCCGAGGCAGGGGCCCTCGCCGACCTCGTGCTGGATCTGGTCGACGAGGGTCGCCGCCACCCCCGACGACGCCACGGAGACCACCGCGCCGTGCCGGTCGACCAGCGAGATCCCCGCGTGGTCGCAGCCGGGCACGGTCGCCACCGCGTACAGCGTGACCCGCTCCTGCGCGTCCTCCGGGGTCGGTGCCGTCCGCAGCGCCCGCGCGAGCCGGGCGAAGCGCTCGGCGAGCTCGACCTCGCCGCTCACCGGGCGTCCCGGAGCACGCGCAGCAGGTCGGAGAACGTCACGATCCCGGCCACCCGGTCCCCGTCGAGCACCGGCACGACCCGTACGTCCGCCTCGCGCATGCGCTGCACCAGCCCGAGGAGGTCGCCGTCCGGCGTCGCGGTCGGCACGTCCGTGCGCACGAGCGGGCCGACGCCGGAGGGCGCCGGCCCGCGGCGGCCCTCCAGCCGGTCCGGGACGAGGTCCGCCTCGGTGAGCATCCCGACGAAGCGGTCCCGCTCGTCCACCACCGGCACCTCCGAGAGCCCGTGGGCGGCGAGCACCGCGGCCGCGTCGCGGACGGTGGACCCCAGCGCCACGACGAGCACCGGGTCGCTCATGACCTCGCGCACGCGCACCTGCGGAGCGTCCCGCCCCGACGGGCCCCTGGCCAGGGTCCGAAGCCCCGGAGCGGCCCGCCGGTGCACCCGCACCGGCGCCGCCACGGTGGCCCCGGTGGTCACCGGGCGGTGTCGACGTGGGCGTCCGGGCCGGGGAAGAAGACGGACTCGTGGCCGTCCTGCCAGCGGACCCGGTAGTGCTCGGTGTCGCCCTCGCCGCCGAGGACGGCGACGATCGTCCCCCGCCGCCGGGCGGTGTCGAGGGCGTTGGTCTCGATGACGATGCGGTCGCCGACGTGAGCCTGCACGGTGCCTCCCTGCACGCGGGTGGGCACACCAGGATCGCGCGTCGCCCGCCCGCGGACCAGGGTCCGGCGGGTCCCGGACACGATAGGGACTTCCGGCCCTGGTGCGCGGCGGCCGCGCGTACCAGGATGCCGTTCCGATGCACCGCGAGAACCGCGGTGATGCCCGCGTGTCCCGCGCTCCGTCGGAGCGACGCGACCGCCGCTCCGTGCCGATCGGCCCACCGGTCCGCCCGGCCTTTCACCACCCGCCCCGCCGCCCCGCGCGGCGCCCCACGAGGAGCCCGATGACCCTCACCGCGCTGCCCCTCACGTCGGCCCCCGTCCCGCCCGTCCGCGTCCCGTCGACCCGCGTGCCGGCCCCCCGCGTGCCGGTCGCGGAGTACGACGCGGTCTCGCCCGCGATCGCGCGGCTCGCCCGCGAGTTCGCCGGGAAGATGTCGCCGCGGGCGGTCGCGCGGGTCGTGCGGGCGTGCCGGGCGGACCTGTCCGGGGTGCCCGCGGGGGCCGTGCCGGAGCTGCTCGAGCGGCTCGCCCGCCAGCGCCTGCTCGACGTCCTCGCCGAGCGCGCGGAGCAGCCGGGGGCCTGACCCCCGGCCCGGGGCCGGCTCGCCCGGGCCCGCTCGCGCCCGGTCAGCCCTGCAGGCGCGCCGGGAGCGCGGTGGGCAGGGCCAGCATCTCGCGGCGCGGCGGCGCGGGCTCGGGCACGACGAGCACCGGGCAGCGCGCGGCGGCCAGGGCCTCGTCGCCCGGCGCGCCGGCCACGGCCCGCACGAGGGCACCGCGCCCGGAGCGCCCCACGACGAGCAGCTCCGCGTCGACCGAGAGCATCGTGAGCACCGCGGCCGCGTCGCCGTGCACCACGAGCGGGTGCAGCCGCAGGTCCGGGTAGCCGATCCGCCACGGCGAGAGCAGCTGGTCGAGCTCGCGGCGGGCGCCCTCCGCGCTCTCCGCCCCGCCGTCGTCGGATGCGCCCGCCCCGAACGGACCGGGCAGCATCCGGGCCAGCTCGCGCAGCCCCCGGGTTCGGGCCCGCCACGCCCGCACCGCGACCAGTTCGGCGTCGCGCTCGAGGGCCTCCTCGACCGCCGTGCGCAGCACCTCCTCGGGGGTCCACGGGGCGACCCCGACCACCACCCGGCCGCGGGCCGTCTCGTCGGCCGGCACGACGGCCGTCGGGCAGAAGGAGGTCGAGAGGACCGGGCCCGCCGCGGGGGCGGGCAGCGCGAGCAGGGCGGCGTCGGCGGTCAACGGGCGCAGCGCCCGCCCGAGCGGGTCGGGCAGCCGGTGCAGCCGGACCGGGAGGCGGGGGTACTCGCCGCGCAGCCGGCGCACCGCGCGGAGGCCGTCCGCCTGCGTCGCGACGAGCTGCAGCGGCAGGTCGCGCCGGCTGGCCTCGGCCGCGGCCCAGCGCTGGGCGGCGATGCCGGCCACGGTCCCGCCGTCGTCGACGACGAGGACCGGGCGCACGGGGGCGGCGACCGTCACGACCGGACCGTCGCGGCGGGGGTCCGCGGGGCGGTGTTCGGGGCGGGACGGCTCGGGGCGCGACGGCTCGAGGCGGGGGAGGGCGCGATCACCGCCCCAGCCTCCGTGCCGGACGCCCCCGCCCGGCAGGGTCGGAAGTCCCGGGGTCCGGGTGTCCCGGCTCACCCTGCCGTCCCACGGGCGGGTCCGCGGGATGCGCCGCGCGGGGGCCGGTCCGTTGCCCTGCCGGAGCCCTGGCGCGCAGGTCCCGCTCTGCGTAGCGTTCGGGTTCGTGGCGCGGCCGGGGACGTCGACGCGCCACGCGGCCGGCCGGGGACCGCGGAGGGGGCACGATGTCCGTCGACGAGCCGGTCGCCGGTGCTGGGGCGCAACGGCGGCCGCGGGACGGTGTGCCCCCCGACCCTGCGCTGACCTTCCCCGACCAGCCCCGGCTCGAGCTCGACCAGCTGCTCCGCCAGCTGGTGCAGCGCGCCGGCGAGGTCATGTCCACCCAGGGCCGGCTGCGCGGGTTGTTGCGCGCCAACCAGACCGTCATCACCGATCTCACGCTGCCCGTGGTGCTGCGCCGGATCTGCGAGGCCGCCCGGGACCTCGTCGACGCCCGGTACGCGGCGCTCGGGGTCCTCGGCGGCGACGGGCGGATCGCCGAGCTCGTGCACGTGGGCATGGAGGAGGCGATGGTGCGCCGGATCGGCGAGCTGCCCCAGGGCAAGGGGCTGCTCGGCGCGGTGATCGACGAGGGCAGGCCGATCCGGCTGCGCACCCTCGACGCCGACCCCCGATCGTGCGGCTTCCCGGGCGGGCACCCGCCCATGGGCAGCTTCCTCGGCGTCCCGATCCGGGTGCGGGAGGAGATCTTCGGGAGCCTGTACCTCGCCGACTGCACCCGCGGCGAGTTCACCGCGGAGGACGAGGAGCTCACCCGCGCGCTCGCCGCCACCGCAGGCGTGGCGATCGACAACGCGCGCCTCTACGAGTCGACCCGACGCCGCGGCGAGTGGCTCGCCGCCACCGCCGCCGTGACCCGGGAGACGCTGGACCCGTCCGACGGGCACCCGCTGTGCACGATCGCCGAGCGCAGCCGGGAGCTCGCCGACGCCGACCTCGCCGTCGTGCTGCTGCCGGACGACGACGGCGTGCTGCGGATCGAGCTGGCGGTCGGCGGCCCGGGCCAGCACACCATGGCCGAGCACCTGAAGGGCCGGACCGTCCCGCGGGAGAAGACGCTGTCCGGGCACGTCTTCGACACCTCGCAGCCGCTGCGGCTGTCGCACCCGGGCGAGCTCGCGTATCTCGAGCCGGCCGTGGCCGTCGCCGACCTGCACATCGGGCCGATCCTCGTCGTCCCGCTGCTCGGGGCCGAACGCACCGAGGGCGTGCTGCTGCTGAGCCGGCGGATCGGGCGGCTGCCGTTCACGGAGGAGGACCTCGAGATGACGGCGGGCTTCGCGAGCCAGGCGGCGGTGGCGCTGGAGCTCGCCGAGTCCCGCGTGGAGCGGGAGCGGCTGCGCGTGCTGGACGAGCGCGAGCGGATCGCCGCGGACCTGCACGACCACGTCATCCAGCGGCTCTTCGCGGCCGGGCTGTCGCTGCAGGGCGTCGCGTCGCGGCTGGACGGGCCCGAGGCCGACCGGCTGGCCCAGGTCATCGGGGACCTCGACGACACCATCGCGCATATCCGCACCAGCATCTTCTCGCTGCAACGGACCGGCGACGACGAGGGCGTCCGCAGCCGGATCCTCGCCGTCGTCACCGAGGTGGCCCGGCTGCTCGGGTTCACCCCGCTGCTGCGCTTCAGCGGCCCCGCCGAGACCCTGGTCGCCGCCGCGCACGATCCCGCGCTCGCCGACGACCTCGTCGCCGTGCTGCGCGAGGCGCTGACCAACGTGGCGAAGCACGGCCGCGCGTCGCGCGTGGAGGTCGACGTCCTGGCCGAGACCCACGACGGCGACGACCGGCTCACCCTCGTGGTGACGGACGACGGGGTGGGCCCCGGGCAGGGCGCACGGCGCAGCGGGCTCGCGAACCTGGAGCGGCGGGCGGCGCGCCGCGGCGGCACCTTCGAGCTGCGTCCGCACACCCCGCGCGGCTCCCGGCTCCGCTGGGCGGCTCCGCTGTCCTGAGCGGCCGCCGCGCCGATCCTCCTGAGCGGCCCCCGCGCCGATCTTCCCGTCGAGGTCCCGACCCACGTCGGGACACCTGCGGACCTTCGGCCCTGCCCGGCGCCCGGCGTCTTCCCGAGGCTGTCGCCATGCCCGCACCGCCGCGCCGGGACCGGCCGCCCCGGCGGCGCTCGGACCGCCTCGCGGACCTCGCCGCGTGGGTGGTCTGTGCGCTGGCGATCGTCGCCCTGGGCGCGGCCCTCGTCGTCGGGCTCGACATCCACGGCGACCTCTCCGCCCGCGCCGCGGCCGAGGCGCGCGAGCGCACACCGGTCACCGCCGTCCTGGCCGAGGACGTCCCCGTCGTCCCCGAGGCCGGCAGCCGGATCCCCGCCGACGTCCGCTGGATCGGGCCCGACGGGCTCGAGCGCACCGGCCGCACGGAGGTCACCGCGCCGAAGCAGGTCGGCGACGAGGTCGAGGCCTGGGCGACGGACGACGGGCAGCTGGTCCGCGCCCCGCTCGCCGGGTCGGAGGTCACGTTCGTGGCCGTGACGTCGGGTGCCACGCTGCTGCTGCTCGCCGGGCTCACGCTGGCGGGCCTCGGGCGGCTCGCGTTCGCCGGGGTCGCGCGGCTGCGCGCGGCCGAGTGGGAGCGGGAGTGGGCCGAGGTCGAGCCCCGCTGGACGGGCCGGGCCTCCACCGGTTGACGGTCCGGTACGTACGGGTTCGGTTGCCCGCAACCGGGACCTTGGTCCCCCTCGCCCGGGACCTCCGCGGGTACTGACGGGCGCGTCCCGCGACGGACGCTGCGTCCACCCCCACGCCGACCCTCGCCCGGAAGGGCGGGGAAGGAGCGAACCCATGGCCCCGGCGCTTCCCGTCCAGCTCTCCGTCGAGGTGCCCGGTGCCGGGACCGTGCTCGTGCGCGTCGCCGGCGACCTCGACGCGGGCAACGGGGCGCGGTTGCTGCGCCTGCTCGACGACCTGCTGCGGGACTCGTCCGCGCTCGTCGGCGGCGCGGCGGCGGGCGGGGGCGGGTCGCGGCTGGTCGTGGACCTGCGCGACGTCCGCTCCTTCGACTGCCGGGGCCTCGACGTCCTCCGGCACGCCCGGTACCGTGCCGCGACCGTCGGGGTGGAGCTGGCCGTCGCCGGCGTGGAGGACCGCAGGCCCGTGCTGCCCGGCCGGGTCCTCGCCCTGCTCGACTCCGTGACGGCCGACGACTCCGCGACCGCCGACGACGCTCCCGCCCCCGGCGCCCGCGTCCCGGCTCTCACCGGCTGAGGACCAGGAAAGGCCGAAGGACCCTGGCGCCGGCACCCCGCTGCGCGCTAGACGTCCGGGGCGAACCGAGGAGGGTGTCGTGCACCGGAAAGACCTGCGGTACGAGTCGGGCCTCATCGAGGCGATCTGGGTCGGGGAGTGCCCCGCCTGCGGCGCCACGGTCCGGGTCAACCACCCCGCCCAGGCGCGCAGCTGGGAGTCCGCGCACTCCCGGTGCGGCTGCGGGCGCCCCCTCGTCCCGGACGAGACCGGCCGCGGCTGGCGGCCCCGGCGCGGCACGCCCGTCGGCTGACGGCGCGTCCACCGGACGCGCGCCGGCGGCGGGGTCCTTCGTCCCCTTCCCCCGGGCCGGAGAGCCGCAGCGGCGGCAGCCGGCCCCGGGCCACCGTGTGCGGGGACGCCCGCCGTCACGAGCGGGGCGTCCGGGGGAGGGGCGATGACGAACGAGCCCGGTGGAGCGGTGGTCGCCGGCGTCGACGGCTCCGGGACCGCGCTCGACGCCACGCGGTGGGCGGCGGCGGAGGCGGTGCGCCGCGACACGCGGCTCCGGCTCGTCGCGGCCGTCGGCTGGACGACCTTCCGACCGCCCGGCCTGCCCGCGCTCGGGCAGGAGTACCAGCGGCAGGCCGGCGCACGCGCCGCCGAGGAGCACCTCGAGGCCGCGGCCGGAGCGGCCCGCGAAGTGGCCCCCGGCCTGGAGATCGAGCGCGAGGTCCGCGGGGGCGAGCCCCAGGTCGTGCTGCGCGCCGAGGCCGAGCGGGCGGCGCTGCTCGTGCTCGGCACGCGCGGCCGCGGCGGTTTCACCGGCCTGCTGCTCGGGTCGGTCGCGCTCGCCGTCGCGCGGCACGCGGCGTGCCCGGTGGCGGTCGTGCGCGGCACCCCGGCGCCCGACGGCCCCGTCGTGGTGGGCGTCAACGGCGGGGACGAGCCGGGCGGGAGCGAGGACGACGCCGCGCTGGGCGTCGCGTTCGAGGAGGCGGCGCGCCGGTCGGTGCCGCTCGTCGTGGTGCACGCGTGGAGCGAGGCCGTGCTCGATCCGTTCCTCGTGCCCCTGCTCGACCGGAGCGCCGTGCAGGCGGAGCAGGAGAAGGCGCTCGAGGGTCGGCTGGCCGGCTGGTCCGGGAAGTACCCGGGCGTCGACGTGCGCGCCGTGATCGTGGTCGACGGCGCCGCGCGCGAGCTCGTGGCGCGCTCCGCGGGGGCCGGGCTGCTCGTCGTCGGCTCGCGGGGCCGGGGCCCGATCGCCGGTGCGCTGCTCGGCTCCGTGAGCCAGGCCGTCCTCCACCACGCCGCCTGCCCGGTGGTCGTGGTGCGGCCGGAGGCGGAGCCCGCGGAGGGTCGCCCATGACCGTGCAGGGCACCGTGGTCGCCGGGATCGACGGCTCCGACCTGGCGATCGGGGCGGCGCGCTGGGCGGCGGCCGAGGCGGCCCGGCACCGCTGCGTGCTGCGGCTCGTGCGCGCCTACCGGATGCCGCCGGCGTCGAACCCCGAGGCGGCCTCGCTGCTGTGGTCGCACGCCCACCACCAGCTGTGGAACGCCGCGCACCGCGTCCGCGCGGTGGTCCCGGAGCTGGCCGTGGAGCAGGCGGTGGTCGAGGGCGACCCGACCGAGGTGCTGCTGCACGAGTCGGCCGGGGCCCGGCTGCTGGTGGTCGGGACCCGGGGCGTCGGCGGGTTCGCCGCGCTGCTGGTGGGCTCGGTCGGGGCGGCACTGGCGCGGCGGGCGGAGTGCCCGCTGGTCGTGGTGCGCGGCCCGGTGCTGCCCGACGCCGCGCTGACCCGGGCCGATCGCACCCGCCCGGTGGTCGTGGGCGTCGACGGGTCGCCGGCGGGCGAGACGGCCCTGGCCTTCGCCTTCGCCGAGGCCGACGCCTGGTCCGCCCCCGTGGTCGCCGTGCACGCCTGGCTCGAGCACCTCGAGGAGGCCGACGCGCTCGCGGGGCTCGCCGAGCTGGAGCAGCACGAGCGCGAGGTCCTCGCCGAGCGGCTCGCGGGCTGGACCGGCAAGTACCCCGGTGTCCCGGTGTCGCGGGAGCTGGTGCACGGGCCGCCCGCTCGCGCGCTGGTCGCCTGGTCGGACACCGCACGCCTCGTCGTCGTCGGCTCGACCGGGCGCGGCCGGGTCGGCCGGGCGCTGCTCGGCTCGACGGGCCGGGCGCTGCTGCAGCACGCGAACGCACCGGTCGCCGTGGTCCGCCCCGACGCCGCCGGGAACCGCGACCCCGGGCCCTGACAGCGGGAGTCGACCACACCGAAACCGGACGACGGTGTGGTGTCGCCACATACTCGGCAGGGGTGCGGCGGCACTACCGTCACCGACCATGACACAGCCGTCGAGCCGCGGCCCCGCGGGAACCCCGCCGCGCACCTCGTTGATCAAGGTCGTCGCCGCCTCCATGCTGGGCACGACGGTCGAGTGGTACGACTTCTTCCTCTACGGCGTGGCCGCCGCCATCGTGCTGCCGCAGGTCTTCTTCCCGGCGGCGGACCCGGTCGCCGGCACGCTGCTGTCGTTCGGCACCTTCGCGATCGGCTTCGTGGCGCGCCCCCTCGGCGGCCTCGTGTTCGGCCACTACGGCGACAAGCTGGGCCGCAAGAAGCTGCTGGTCGTGAGCCTGCTGATGATGGGGCTGTCGACCTTCGCGATCGGCCTGCTGCCGGGCTACGCGACGATCGGCGTCGCGGCGCCGGCGATCCTGGTGCTGCTGCGGCTGATCCAGGGCTTCGCGCTCGGCGGCGAGTGGGGAGGCGCCGTCCTGATCGTGTCCGAGCACGGCGACGCCCGGCGCCGCGGTTTCTGGGCGAGCTGGCCGCAGGCGGGGGCCCCGGCCGGTCAGCTGCTGGCCAACGGCCTGCTCGCGCTGCTCGCGGTGGTGCAGTCCGAGGAGGCCTTCAACTCCTGGGGCTGGCGGATCCCGTTCCTGCTCTCCGCAGTGCTGGTGCTCATCGGGCTCTACGTGCGGCTGTCGGTCGAGGAGTCGCCGGTCTTCCGGGACGCGCAGGCGAAGGCCGCCGAGCGCGCCGCGGCGGGCCAGGCCCAGACCCCGCCGATCCTCGAGGTGCTGCGCCGCTACCCGCGCGAGGTCCTCACGGCGATGGGCGCCCGGTTCGCCGAGAACGTCTCGTACTACATCTTCACCATCGTCGTCTCGACGTACATGAAGGAGCGCTTCGGCCTGCCGTCGTCCTTCGTGCTCGGCGCGGTCCTGATCGGTGCCGCGGTGCACGTCGTCACGATCCCGCTGTGGGGCCTGGTGTCGGACCGGATCGGCCGACGGCCGGTGTACCTGCTCGGCGCGGTCGGCGTCGGCGCCTGGGCGTTCGCGTTCTTCGCGCTGCTCGACACGCAGAGCTTCGGGCTCACGGTGCTCGCCGTCGTCGGCGGACTGATCTTCCACGGCGCCATGTACGGGCCGCAGGCCGCGTTCCTGTCGGAGCTGTTCGGCACCGGCGTCCGATACTCGGGCGTGTCGATCGGCTACCAGCTCGCGTCGGTCGCGGCCGGTGGCCTCGCGCCGCTGATCTCGGTGGCGCTGCTCGCGTCGTTCGGCACGGGTTACGCGATCGCCGCCTACGTCGCGGCCAGCTCGCTGATCACGCTGATCGCCGTCGCCTCCTACCGGGAGACCCGCAACCGCGACCTCGCCGCCGACGACGGCTTCGGCAGCACGAAGGCCATGCCGGACGGGACCGCCCCGGCCCGGAACTGACGGGCGCCCCGGTGGCCCTGGCGCTGCCCCCGGGCGCGCTCACCGTGCAGGATGCGCGGGTGGCGCGCACCGTCCTCGACCTGCTCCGCCTGCTCGCCGACCGGCTCGACCGCGCCGACGGCACCGGTCCGGCCGGCGAGCTGGAGCGGGCCGCGACGGAGCTCGCGGGCTCCGAGCCCGAGGCGGGCGCGCTGGTCCTGCGCATCCGGTCGGCGATGGACGCCGGCCGCCGCCGCGAGACCGAGCTCGCGGCACTGGTGGAGACCGCCCGGGAGCTCACCTCCCAGTCCGACACCGGCGGGGTGCTCGACGCGATCGTCCGCCGGGCCCGGGCCCTGCTGGGCACGGACCTCGCCTACCTGACCCTCTACGACGCCGACCGCGGCGACACCTACATGCGCGCCACGGCGGGCTCGGTGTCGCCGCGGTTCCAGGCGCTGCGGCTGCCCCTCGGCGCCGGGCTCGGCGGGCTCGTCGCCGCGACCCGGACGCCGCACTGGACCGGCAACTACGGCAGCGACGAGCGCTATCGGCACACCGAGGAGATCGACGCCGCGGTGGGCGAGGAGGGCCTGGTCGCGATCTGCGGGGTTCCGCTGCTGGTCGACGCCGAGTTCGTCGGGGTGCTGTTCGCCGCCAACCGCACCGCCCGGCCGTTCGCGCCGGAGGAGGTGGCACTGCTCGGCTCGCTCGCCGCCCTCGCGGCCGTCTCGCTGGTGCAGGCCCGCCAGCTCGCCGACACCGCCGCGGCCCTCGACGCGCTGCGCACGGCGCACGCCGCGATCGCCGAGGCGGCCGCGGCGCACGACCGCTTCGCGGGGGTGGTCCTCGAGGGCGGTGACGTCGCCGACCTGGCCGAGGCCCTCGGCCGCCTGCTCGGTGCGTGGGTGGTCGTCCTCGATCCGGACGGCGCGGCCGCCGCCCGCTTCGGCGAGGTGCCCGGTCCCGGCTGCTGGTCCGCCGCGATCCGCGCCGCGGACGAGGCGCCGGGCCGGCTCGCCCGGGCCGAGGGGACCGGTGTCGAGGGAACCCGGGCCGGGGGAGCCCGCGCCGAGGGGACGTGGGCCGTGGCGGTGGTCGCGGCCGGGCAGCGGCTCGGCACGGTCCTCCTCGGCGGCGTGCCCGAGCTCGGCGCGGGCCAGGTCCGCACCGTCGAGCGGGCCGCGATGGTCACGGCGCTGGTGCTGTTGTTCCGGCAGCGCGAGGCCGAGGCGGACCGGCGGGAACGGGCCGAGGTGCTCGCCGAGCTGCTCGCGGCGGCCGACCGCCCGCGGCCCGCGGTGCTCACCCGGCTCGGCGAGCTGGGGGTGGCCGCGCGCCGCCCGCACGTCCTGCTGGTCTGCCGTTGCGCACCCGGCCGGCGACGGGCCGTGCTGCGGGACGCCGCGGCGGCCGGCGGGCGGGCCGGGCTCGTCGCCGAGCACGAGGGCGCGGTCTTCGCGCTGCTGCCCGGTTCCGACCCCGCGGCCGTGGCCGAGCCGCTGGCCCGCCCGGCGACCGCGGAGGAACCCGACGGCGCCGTCACGGTCGGCGCGGCCGGCCCGGTGCAGCCCGCGGCCGGGCTGGCCGGGGCGCTGGCGGAGGCGCGCCGGTCGGCCGTGGCGCTGCTCGCGCTCGGCCGCGCCGGCGAGGCGGCCGCGGCACCCGACCTGGGCTTCGCGGGGCTGCTGCTCGGCGACCGGCCGGACGTCGCCGGCTACGTGGCGGGGGTGCTCGGCCCGGTCGCCGAGCACGACGCCCGGCGCGGCAGCGAGCTGCTGCGCACGCTCGAGTGCTACTACGCGGCCGGGGCCAGCCCGAGCCGCGCGGCGGCCGCGCTGCACGTGCACGTCAACACGGTCGCGCAGCGGCTCGAGCGGATCGGGGCGCTGCTGGGCGACGGCTGGCAGGAGCCCGACCGGGCGCTGGAGATCCAGCTGGCGCTGCGGCTGCACCGGCTCGGCGCGTCCGGGCGGCCCGGCTGAGCCGACGCGGGGGTGCCCGGCCCGGCACCCCCGCCGTCAGTTCACCTGCGCGCGGGGGACCCGCTTGCGCAGCTCGCCGTCGGCCTTCTCCTCGAACCCGTGGGCCTTCAACCAGCCGGAGATCTCCTCGCGGTCCGGGTGCGTCATCGGCACCACGTTGTAGACGTAGTTGAGGTGCCGCTGCGCCGCCTCGCGCTCGAGCCGGTCGAGGATCACGGCGCCCAGGCCCTCACCGCGCCGGTCGGGGTGCACGACGATCAGGATCTCGGCGTCCCCCCACGAGTCGTCGAGCCGGCCGTAGCCGATCACGCCGCGCTCGTCCTCGGCGCGCCACCACTCGTCGGCGAGCGCGTCGCCGTCCGCGGGCGAGCCGAGGCCGAACAGCGTGGTCGGGAGTTCGCCGAACGCCTCGGCCTTCGCCGCGTCCCAGCGGGCGGGCGCCTCCTTGGTCCAGCCGCCCCCGTCGCGGGTCGCCTCGACGTCCACGTCGTCCTCCTCGGTGGTCACGGCGGGAGCCGGTACAGCGGCGTCACGGTACCGCCGCGCGCGGGGTGCCGCCCTGCTCACCGGACCCGGCCGGCGAGGGCGTGGACCAGGTCCGTCGCCGTGACGAGGCCGACCGGCCGACCGCCCTCCACGACGAGCAGGGCGTCCGTGCGCTCGTCGTCCATGCGGGCGGCGATCTCGTGCAGCGGGGTGTCCGGCGGGACCGCGACGACGGGCCGCAGGACGTCCGCGACCAGCAGCGTCGCCGCGCCGAACGGGCCGCGGCGGGCCGCGAGCCCGCGCAGCAGGTCGACCTCGGCCACCATCCCGACACAGCGCCCCTCGCGGACCACGGGCAGGTGCCGGACGTTCCCGGCCACCATCAGCCGCAGCGCGGTGGGCAGGGGTGTCGCGGGGTCGACGCCGACGAGCCGGTGCGTCATCACCGCGCGGACCGGCGGGTCGTCGTCGAGGGTCTCCGGTGGGGCCGGGCGCTCGTGCCGCTGCTGGGTCATGGTCGCTCCTCGGTCCGGTCCTCGGCCCGAGCGTCGCGCACCGGGACCGCGGGCGGCAGGGGCCGACGGCCCGAACGCGGCCCGACCGCGACGCCCGGGCTCCCGGCCACCGGGGACCTTCGCCTCTCGCGACGGCCGGTGGCGGGTGCGAAGACTCGGCGCCATGTCCGCACACCCGGTGGCCACCCCGGAAGCGGCGCAGGCGGCGCCCATGGCGCTGCGGATCGCCCCGCTCGTCGACGCGGCCCGGTCGGCCGCGGCGCCGGAGGGGTCGGCGCCCTGGTTCGTCACGGCCGTCGACGACGGCGTCGCCGTCCGGTCGGTGGTCCGGCGCTGGTCGCGCGCCGAGGAGCCGCCGGCCCGGGTCACCCGGGTCGCCGCGGGCGCGGGCCTGCGCGCCATCCGGCTCGCGGTGGCTGCGCAGGGCCGCCGCCCGCAGGTCACGCACCCGGTGGAGGAGGGCCTGCTCGCCGTCGTGCGGCCCGGCGAGGCGTGTGCACCGCGGCCGGTGGAGCGGGCGCTGTACGCCGCGCTCCGGGACCGGGCCAGGCCGCACCCGCCGACCGGTCCGCGTGGGGCCGCGGCCCGGTCGGTGCTGCGGCGCGCCGCCGAGACCGAGAGCGCATGGCTGCGCGGGATCGACCACCCGGTGGTCCCGGGCGACGAGCTCGGCCCCACCTGGCCCGACCCGCTCGACGACGAGGAGCCGGACCGGGGTCACCCGCCGGAGCCGGAGTTCGTGCTGGTCGGCGCGGCGGGCCGGGTGCCGCACGCGGACCTGCGCACCGGGCAGGCCGTCGAGGCGCTGCGGCTGACCGCCGCCCTGCTCGGGCTGCACACCGCCGTCGTCGCGGCCCCCGCGGACCCTGCGGCGCTCCGGGCGCGCCTGCCGGACCGGTTCCGGGACGTCGTCGACGGCGCGCGGGGCAGCACCGTCGCGGTGCTCGAGTTCTGGTGGAACGGCGCCGGCTGACGGGCACGACGACGCCGTCGGTCAGTCCGGGTGGTCGCTCCCGGGCAGCAGGAGCTCGGCCAGGGGCCGGCGGGGCGTCGCCGGGACCGGCCAGCCCTGCCCGATGCGCAGTACGACCTGGGGCGGCCGGATGCCGCTGATCAGCCGTCGCATGCTCTCCCGGACGTCCGGGACCTCCACGAGCTGGGAGAGGAAGGACACCGCGAGCCCGTGCACGGTCGCGGTGAGCAGCACGCGTTCCATGGCCTGGCCGGCCCGGACCTCCTCGCGCGGGCCGTCGGCGTACGCGCTGAGCACCGCGACCAGCGGCTCGGCCTCCACGCCGTCCGCGGTGTGCCCGGTACCGCCGCTGAAGTCGCGCAGCACCCAGGTCGCGTTCGGCCGGGGCAGCGGCCCGCCGGCCGCGGCCGGGACGCCGTCGACGCGCCCGTCGTCCTGCCCGGTCCAGCGCTCCAGCTCGGCGACGAACTCGGGGTCGGCCATCTGCCGCTCGTGCGCCTGCCGGGCCATCGCGCCCAGCTCGGCCCGCTGTGCCGGGTCGCTGACGAGGTCCAGCCAGGCGCCCTCGTCGAGCGCCGCCCGGCGCAGGGCGTGCCGCGCGGGCGTGGGCACCTCGGCGTCGGTGAAGGGCCGCCGGTTGGTGCGGCGCCGCGGGACGGCCTCGAGCAGCCTGCGCTGCTCGGGCGTCGGCGGGCGCACCCCGCCGCGCCGGACCGTGGCCACGAGATCCGGGCGCCCCGGATCGGGCATCAGCGTGACGAGCGGGCGCACCCCGTGGCCGACGAGGGCCAGCCGGAGGTTGTACAGCGCCGCGCCGCACGCGATCCGCAGCTCGCGCCCGCTCGGGTCCGCGATCGCGAGCTGCCGGGACGTGTCGGCGTGCAGCTCGATCCCGTCGGCGCTCAGGCGGAAACACCAGGGCTGCGTGTTGTGCAGCGAGGGTGCGCGGGCGGCCGCCCCGACGGCGTCCCGCAGCTGCCCCTCGGTCAGCCCGAGCGAACCCGTCTCGATCATCAGCGCTCGCCGTCCGAGGTCCCGCGGGTCCCCGGTCGGACCCGTGCACAGCGTGCGAGCGGCGGGACCCCGGACACTAGCGTCGAAGGTCCCCAGTGGGCGGGGTGTTCGGCCCGTGGCGGCGGGCCGCGGCGGGCTTGTCGTGATCGCGCGGCGAGTGACACCGTGTCCCGCGGACGAGCGACGGGAGGGCCGATGACGCGGCCGGATCACGGGCCCGACGAGGGCCCGGCGGTCTCGGAGGTGCTCGCCGGGCTGCGGCTCGACGAGCTGCTCGGCGAGGTGCAGGAGCGCCTCGGGCAGATCGTCGCCGCCCGGGACCGGATGCAGAGCCTGCTCGACGCCGTGCTCGCCGTCGCGGCCGGGCTCGAGCTGGAGGCGACGCTGCGCCGGATCGTGCAGTCCGCCGTGGACCTGGTCGACGCCCGGTACGGCGCACTCGGCGTGCTGGCCCCGGACGGGTCCATCTCGCGGTTCATCGACGTCGGCCTGCACCCGGGGGTGCGCGAGACGCTGGGCCCGCCGCCCACCGGGAAGGGCCTGCTCGGCCAGCTGATCCTGGAGCCGCATTCGCTGCGGCTCGCCGACCTGACCGCGCACCCGTCGTCCGTCGGCTTCCCGGCGAACCACCCGCCGATGCACAGCTTCCTCGGTGTCCCGGTCCGGGTCCGGGACTCGGTCTACGGCAACCTCTACCTGACCGAGAAGGTCGGCGGCGGCGAGTTCACCGCGGACGACGAGGTCGTCCTGCACGCCCTCGCGGCGGCCGCCGGGATCGCGGTGCAGAACGCCGACCTGTTCGAGCAGGGCCGGCAGCGGCAGCACTGGCTGGAGGCGCTGGGGGAGGTGCGGGGCGAGGTGCTCGCGGGCGCGTCGGACGAGGAGGTGCTCCGGCTCGTCGCCGTGCGGACCCTGGAGCTGACCGCCTCGACCGCGGCGGTGGTGCTGCTCGGGCCGGACGAGGACGGCCGCTATGCGCTGGGCGGCAGCGCCGGGCGGCCGCTCGGCCTGCCCGAGACCGGGATCCGGGCGGGCGCGGACCTCGACGAGGTCGCCGAGAGCCGCAGCCCGGTCCTGGCGGGGTCGCCGGTGGCCTTCCTCGACCACGCCGGTTCGGTGCCGGCCGATCTCGGACCGTCCGTCGCGGTGCCGATGCGGTCGGGGGAGCGGGTGATCGGGGTGCTGGTCGCGCTGCGGCGGACCGGCGGCGAGCCGTACCGCTCCAACGAGGTGCCGCTGGTGACCTCGTTCGCCGAGCAGGCGGCGCTGGCGTTGGAGATCGCGGAGAAGTCGCGGGCGCAGCGGCAGCTCGACGTGCTGGCCGACCGCGACCGCATCGCGCGCGACCTGCACGACCACGTCATCCAGCGCCTGTTCGCCACGGGGCTGAAGCTGCAGAGCACGCTGCGGCGCGCGGTGCGCCCGGACGTCCAGGAGCGGATCAGCCAGGCCGTCGACGAGCTCGACGAGACCGTCCGCGAGATCCGGACCTCGATCTTCGACCTGCACGGCACGGACCGCGGCGGCGGGAGCGTCCGGCGGCGGCTGCTCGACACGGTCGACGAGATCGTCGACGGGTCGGCCCTGACGCCCTCGATCCGCACCTCCGGCCCCGTCGACACCCTCGTGCCGGACGACCTCGTGCCGCACCTGCTGGCTGCGGTGCGGGAGGGCACGAGCAACGCCGTGCGGCACTCGGGCGGCCGCACCGTCACGGTCACCGTGGAGGCGGGGGCCGACCTCGTCGTCCAGATCGTCGACGACGGCACGGGCATGCCGGACGACGTCGCGCGCAGCGGGCTGCACAACCTCGCCGACCGGGCCGAGGAGCTCGGCGGCACGCTGGAGGTGCGCCGGCGGCCCGGCGGTGGCACCCGGGTGACCTGGCGGGTGCCGATCGACCACGCCGGCTGACGATCGCGACCGCCGCCGGCGTCAGCGGGCGCGGCGGCGGCGTTCGGTGGCGTAGACGGCGGCCTCGGTGCGCCGGGAGAAGCCGAGCTTGTGCAGCAGCGAGGAGACGTAGTTCTTCACGGTCTTCTCGGCGAGGTAGAGCTCGGCGCCGATCTGCCGGTTGGTGAGGCCGTCGGCGATGAGGTCGAGGATCCGCCGCTCCTGCGGGGAGAGGCCCTCGTAGCGGGGGTCGTCGGGCTCGGAGCCGTGCCGGAGCCGTTCGAGGACCAGGGCGGTGGCCTTGGGGTCGAGCAGCGAGCCGCCCGCCGCCACGGTGCGCACGGCGCCGATCAGGTCGGTACCGGCGACCTGCTTGAGCAGGTAGCCCGCGGCACCGGCCATGATCGCGCCGAAGAGGGCCTCGTCGTCCGAGTACGAGGTGAGCATCAGGCAGGCCGGCGGCGGGTCGAGCGTCGAGCGGATGTCGCGGCAGACGCTGATGCCCTCGCCGTCGGGCAGCCGGACGTCGAGGATCGCCACGTCCGGCCGGGTGGCCGGGATGCGGGCCAGGGCCTGCGCGGCGGTGCCGGCCTCGCCCACGACCTCGATGTCGTCCTCGGTCTCGAGCAGCTGGGCGATACCGCGACGGACGATCTCGTGGTCGTCCAACAGGAACACCGAGATGGTCACGGGCCCTCCTCGTCCTCGACCGGTCCGACGCTAACGGCTCGCGCAACCCCTGCACCCCGCCCCGAAGGTCCGGGCCGCGAGGGCCGAAGGTCCCCCCACCACCGAGCGGGTCCGTTCGCCCGCGGGGCTCGCCCGATCAGGGCCCGGGATCGGCGCAGTCGGAGCAATCTCCCCGATCACTGCCACGGGTTGTAACGACCGTGCGGGGCGCGGCGCTGAGGGCGTGGCGGGCCGGACGGAGACGCCCCCCGACGTCCGGCCCGTCATCGAACGACCTGGAGGTGGAGTGCCCGCCCTCGCCAGCCCGACCGCGGCGCCCGTGGCCGCGGCCCGTGACCAGACCCTGCTCGAGGACGCGCTGGGCGCGGCCCGGGCGGGGGACGAGTGGGCCTTCGTCGCGCTCTACCGCGACCTGCAACCACGCCTGCTGCGGTACGCCACCGCACTGGTCGGCGCCGACGCCGAGGACGTCACCGCCGAGACGTGGCTGCACGTCGCGAAGGACCTGCGACGCTTCTCCGGCGACCTCGACGGCTTCCGCGGGTGGGTCACCACGATCTGCCGCAACCGGGCGATGGACTCGGCGCGGGCCCGCACCCGCCGCCCCGCCGACCCCGCGGAGCCGGCGGACCTGGTGGCGCTCGCCGACCTCCGGCAGACCGACGGCGCGGTGCTCGACGGGCTCGCCACCCGCTGGGCGCTGGACCAGATCCTGGCCCTGCCGCGCACCGAGGCGGAGGCGGTGCTGCTGCGCGCGGTGATCGGGCTCGATGCGCCCACCGCCGCCGAGGTCCTGGGCAAGCGGCCCGGCGCCGTCCGGGTCGCCGCGCACCGCGGGCTCCGGCGGCTCGCCGAGCGGCTGCGGGCGGACTCCGACGGCGTGGGCGTCGGGCACCACGGACCCGGGCGCCACGGATCCGGCGAGCGGAGAGGGGCCGCCGATGTGTGAGCACTGCACGGTCCGGGGTGCCGACGCCGCCCCGACCACCTGGATGGCGATCGCGGACGTCGACCGCCTGCTCGACGGCGACGGCGGCCCCCGCGACCTCCGCCGTCTGCTCGACGCGGCCGCCGCCCCCGGCACCCCCGCCGAGCTCCGGGGCGAGCGCGACGCCCTGGCCGCCTTCGCCTCCGCCGCGACGCCCCGGGGCCGGTGGCGGCTGCGCCGGGCGACGGTCACCGCCTCGGGCGCGGTGGCGGCCAAGTCCCTGGCCGCCGCCCTCGCCGTGGTGGGCACCGCGACGGGCGGCCTCGCCCTGGCCGCGAGCGAGACGCACTCGTCCGACGCCACGACCGCCCGCACCCCGGAACAAGGCCCCACCTGGTCGGCGCCGGGGGAGCACGCCGCGGGCGTGGCCGGCGCGGCCCTCTCGGCGGTCGCCGGCGTCTCCGCCGCGGATGCGGCGGGGGCTCCGGTGTCGGGGCACGAGGTGGCGGCGCACGGGATCGGGGGTGGCGCAGGGGCCGCCGGCGGCCGGGGAGCCGGTCCCGGCGGACCGGGCGCCCACGGTGCCGCACAGGACAGCGGGGGCAACTCGATCGACGCGGGCCCGGGAGGGTCGGTCGGCGAGTCCGTCGCCGGTGCTGCGAGCAGCGGCGCGTCGGGCGGGGCCCCGAGCGGGGTGTCGAGCGGCGGGGAGGCCGGGGACTCCGGCACGACCCCGCCCGGCCTCGTCCGCCGGGCCGAGACGCCGGCCGGGCCGAAGTAGGGCTCACGACGCACCTTCGGGCGAACCTCGCGGTGCCGCCGGCCCGCCGGGGTGGCTTCCGCGCAACCGTCGGAGATCGAACCGTCAGCCCCCCGAACCGTCCGACCGTCTGACGGTTCGATTTCCCATGGTTCCCGAAGTGGGGCCCGGCCGCGGCGGTCGGGGGGCATCGCCTGCCGCGGCCGGGTGTCGAGGGTGCGCGTGATCAGCGTCGCTGGCCCCCGGTTGCCCCAGGAGAGGCCGACCGATCAGCGTCTGCGGGCCGCTCGGTCCGCAGATGCGGGACGAAGGTCCCGGGACTGGTTCGGGCCCGGGCGTCAGCCCGTCCGCCGCCGCACCCACCGGTATCCCACCCCGACGGCCACGACCCCCACTCCGACCACCACCGACGTCCACGGCAGGGTCGCGGCGAGCACGGCGCAACCGACCATGCCGAGTAACTGGAAGGCGTGCGGGTACCGGCGCTCCGCGGCCGGCTGCCCGACCGCGGCGAGGTTGGCGACGAAGTAGTAGAGCAGCACGCCGAAGGACGAGAAGCCGATCACGCCGCGGAGGTCCACCGTGGACACCAGCACCACCACGATCAGGGCGACGGCGATCTCCGCGCGGTGCGGCACCGACCGTCGCGGGTGGACCGCGGCGAGCGGCCCGGGCAGGTCCGACTCCCGTGCCATCGCCAGCACGGTCCGTCCCACGCCCGCGACGAGCCCCAGCAGTGCGCCGAGGGAGGCGAGCGCACCGCCGACGGCCGCGACCCAGGCCGCGCCGGGCGGGAGCACCTCGGCCAGCGGTGCGGTGGAGCGGGCCAGCCGCTCCGGGCCGAGCACGAGCAGCAGCACGACGCCGACGGCCGCGTACACCACGACCGCGCCGGTGAGGGCGAGGGTGATCGCCCGGGGGATGGTGCGTGCGGGGTCGCGCACCTCCTCGCCGAGCGTCGCGACGCGCGCGTACCCGGCGAACGCGAAGAACAGCAGGCCGGCGGCCTGCAGGATGCCGTAGACACCGGACGGGCCGGTCAGGTCGGCGGGCTGCAGCGGCCCGCGGACCGCCGCGGTCAGCAGGATCGCGGCCAGCGCGAGCAGCACCAGCGCGACCAGGACCCGGGTCAGCCGCGCCGTGCGCGTCACGCCGGCGAGGTTGACCCCGGTGACCAGGACGACGGCGAGCACCGCCACCGGCCGCTGCCACGCGACGGGCACGAGGTAGGCCGCCGCCGTCAGCGCCATCGCCGCGCAGCTGGCCGTCTTGCCGACGACGAAACCCCACCCCGCGACGAACCCCCACCACGGTCCCAGCCGCTCCCGGCCGTAGACGTACGTGCCGCCGGACCGCGGGTAGCGGGCGGCGAGCTGGGCCGAGGACGTCGCGTTGCACCACGCGACGACGGCGGCGAGGGCGAGTCCGATCAGGAGCCCGGAGCTGGCCGCGGCGGCCGCGGGCGCGAACGCCGCGAACACCCCCGCGCCGACCATGGAGCCGAGCCCGATCACGGTCGCGTCGAAGGTGCCCAGCCGGCGCTGCAGCGCGGGAGTACTCATCGGGCGAGACGGTAGCGGGGATCGGCCGAGCGGCGCCGCGTCGTCGTGCCGGAGCCGGTCACCGCCTCCCGGAGGACGATCCCGCGACCACGCCGGCGAGCCGGCCCGAGGCTCGGCGGACCTGTGACCGACGTCACTCAGGGCAGGATGTCGAGTGCGGGCCGCCCGCTCCGTACGTGCTGACGACGGACGCCCGCCGGGCGCCGCCGACGAGAGGAGACGTCGTGAAGTACCTGCTCATCATGCAGATCGACCCGGCCGTGCTGGAGAGCCTGACCGAGGCGCAGGGCCGCGAGATCGAGACCGGGCACGGGCGGTTCATGGAGGAGATCACCCGCACCGGGGAGCTGATCGGGACGCAGGCCCTGGCCGATCCCTCCCGCAGTGCGGTCGTGTCCGTCCGCGACGGCGCGACAACGGTGACCGACGGGCCGTTCGTGGAGGCCAAGGAGTACATGGGGGGCTTCTACGTGATCGACGTCGAGACCCCGGAGCGGGCGTACGAGCTGGCCGCGAAGATCCCCGACGCCGGCATCGAGGGGCTCGCGGTCGAGGTGCGCCCGGTCGTCTTCACCGCGGGCTTCGGCCTCACGGAGCCCGAGGAGTCCTGAGGGATGACCGACCGCACGCTCGAGGACCTGCTGCGCGAGTGTGCGCCGCAGGTCCTCGGCGTGCTCGTCTCCCGGTTCCGCCAGTTCGACCTGTGCGAGGACGCCGTGCAGGAGGCCCTGCTCGCGGCGGCGACGGCATGGCCGGAGAGCGGGATCCCGGAGGAGCCGGTCGGCTGGCTGGTCACCGTCGCCCGCCGCCGGCTCACCGACCTGTGGCGCAGCGACAGCGCGCGCCGGCGCCGGGAGGAGGCGGTGGCCGTCGATCCCGCCGGGACCGTCGACCTCGAGGCGCCGGCAATCGACGACAGCCTCGAGATGCTGCTGCTCTGCGTGCACCCGGACCTCACCGAGGCGAGCCGGATCGCGCTGACGCTGCGCGCCGTCGGCGGACTCACGACCGCCGAGATCGCCCGCGCGTTCCTCGTCCCCGAGGCCACGATGGCCCAGCGGATCAGCCGGGCGAAGGCCACGATCGGCGCGGGCGGCGGCTTCACCCTGCCCGCGGACGTGCGGACCGAGCGGCTGGCCGCCGCCCTGCACGTGCTCTACCTGATCTTCAACGAGGGCTACACGGCCAGTGCGGGTCCCGGCCTGACGCGGGTCGACCTGTCCGCCGAGGCGATTCGGCTGACCCGGATGCTGCACCGCCTCCTGCCCGCGGACGGCGAGGTCGCCGGGCTGCTCGTCCTCATGCTGCTCACCGACGCCCGACGGGACGCCCGCACGGACGCCGACGGCCGGATGATCCCCCTGGCCGAGCAGGACCGCGCCGGCTGGGACCACGCCGCGATCCGCGACGCCACCGCGCTGCTCGAGCGCACCCTCGCCCGTCGCGAGGTCGGCCCGTACCAGCTGCAGGCGGCGATCGCGGCCGTGCACGCCGAGGCGCCGACGGACGCCGACACCGACTGGCGGCAGATCGAGATCCTCTACCGGCTGCTCGAGGAGTGCACGGACAACCCGGTGGTCACGCTGAACCGGGCCGTCGCCGTCGGGATGGCGTACGGCCCCGAGCGGGGGCTGGAGGTGCTGGACCGGGTGGCCGGCGACAGGCGGCTGGCGCGGCACCACCGGCCCGACGCCGTGCGCGCCCACCTGCTGGACCGACTCGGGGACCACGAGGCGGCGCGCGAGCACTTCCGGAGGGCCGCCCGCGCGACCCTCAACCTCGCCGAGAAGCGCTACCTCGAGGACCGGGCCCGGCGGGCGGGATCGGCCGCCACCCCGCCACCGGACGACGACCCGGGCACCTGATCACGGCAGGCGGCGGTGGAAGGCGCGGATGTGTGTTTCCATCCGCTCGGCGGCCCGCGCGGCGTCGCCCGCCTCGATCGCGTCGAGGATCCCGCGGTGCTCGCGGCGCAGCTGCGCGCGCAGGCCGGGCCAGTCCTCCTCGGCCCGCATCCCGTCGAGCAGCGCGCCCCGCAGCGACTCGCGGATCGCCGCGGTCAGCTCGCTGACCAGCCGGTTCCCGCCGGACTCGGCGATCGCCACGTGGAAGGCGGTGTCGAGCGGGTTGAACTCCTCGCGCGGGAGGTCGGCGTCCATCGCCGCGAGCGCCTCGCGCAGGCGCACGCGATCGGCGGGGGAGTGCCGCTCGGCGGCCGACGCGGCGCTGGTCCGCTCCAGCATCACCCGCGCGCCGGTGAGGTCCTCGGCCGGGAAGGAACTCACGGCGAGGTGCACCTTGAGCAGCCGGGAGAGCGCCTTCGCCGGGGCGGGGACGATCACGGTGCCGGAGTCGCTGCCGGTGCCCTGCTGCGACCGCACGACGCCCTGGGCCTGCAGCACGCGCAGCGCCTCGCGCACCGCCTGCCGGCTCGCGCCCAGCATCGAGGCCAGCTCGCGCTCCGGGGGCAGCCGGTCGCCCGGGCCGAGCGCCCCCGAGACGAGCTGCTCCTCGATCCGCTCGATCACGAGCTCGTAGGTCGGGACGCGCTGGACCTGGTCCCAGCGTGGTGCCGCCATCTCCACCCCCTCGGTGGACGCGAGCGTAGCGTGCGGGCTAAGGTCCGACCATAGTCACGACCTGGTTTCACACTCCGTCCACCACCGGAGGCACCGTGCCCGTCGGCCTGCTTGTCACCTGCCTGAACGACGCCCTGTTCCCCGACACCGGCCGCGCCGTCGTCACCCTGCTGCGCCGGCTGGGCGTCGAGGTCGACTTCCCGGCCGCGCAGACCTGCTGCGGTCAGCCGATGGTCAACACCGGCTACCTCGACGAGGCCGTCCCGCTGCTGCGCCGGCACCTGGAGGCCTTCGCCGGGTACGAGGCCGTCGTGGTGCCGTCCGGCTCGTGCGCGGGCTCGGTGCGCCACCAGCACCGCCTGGTGGCCGAACGTTCCGGCGACCCCGGGCTGGTGCGGGCGGTCGAGCAGGCCCCGCCGGTGTACGAGCTCTCGGAGTACCTGGTCGACGTCCTGGGCGCGGTCGACGTCGGGGCGTACTTCCCGCACCGGGTCACCTACCACCCGACCTGCCACTCCCTGCGGATGCTCGGCGTGGGCGACCGCCCGACCCGGCTGCTGGAGGCGGTGCGCGGGCTGCGGCTCGTCGAGCTGCCGGCCGCCGCCGAGTGCTGCGGGTTCGGCGGGACCTTCGCGGTGAAGAACTCGGAGACCTCGATCGCGATGGGCGCGGACAAGGCGCGGCACGTGCGGGAGTCCGGCGCCGAGGTGCTGGTCGCGGGGGACAACTCCTGCCTCACCCACATCGGCGGCCTGCTCTCCCGGCAGCGGTCCGGGGTGCGGGTGATGCACCTCGCCGAGGTGCTGGCCTCGACCGAGCCGGTGATCGAGGAGCCGCCGCGGGAGGCCGACCGCGGGTCCGCGGGGAGCGCCGCCCTCGCGACCGGGGGTGCCCGGTGAGCGCGACCTTCCTCGGCACCCCGGCCTTCCCGACCGCGGCGCGCGCCGCCCTGGGCGACACCCAGCTGCGCCGCAACCTCGCCCACGCGACCGGCACGATCCGGGCCAAGCGCGCGGCCGTCGTCGGCGAGGTCGAGGAGTGGGAGCGGCTGCGGCGCGCCGGTGCGGCCCTGAAGGACCGCACGCTCCGGCACCTGGACACCTACCTCGCGCAGCTCGAGGAGTCGCTGACCCGGGCCGGCGCCACCGTGCACTGGGCGCGCGACGCCGCCGAGGCCAACCGGATCGTCGTCGACATCGCCCGGGGTCACGGCACGGACGAGGTCGTCAAGGTCAAGTCCATGGCGACGGCGGAGATCGGGCTCAACGAGGCCCTGGAGGCCGCCGGGATCCACGCCTGGGAGACCGACCTGGCCGAGCTGATCGTGCAGCTCGGCGAGGACCTGCCCAGCCACATCCTGGTCCCGGCGATCCACCGCAACCGCTCCGAGGTACGCGAGATCTTCCTGCGCGAGATGGGCCGTCACGGGAAGGCGGCGCCGCGTGACCTCACCGACATGCCCGCCGAGCTGGCGGCGGCCGCCCGGGCGCACCTGCGGGAGAAGTTCCTGCGCGCCAAGGTGGCGGTGTCCGGCGCGAACTTCGCCGTCGCCGAGACCGGCACGCTCGCCGTCGTCGAGAGCGAGGGCAACGGCCGGATGTGCCTCACCCTGCCCGAGGTGCTGGTCAGCGTGGTGGGGATCGAGAAGCTGGTGCCCACGTGGGCGGACCTCGACGTCTTCCTGCAGCTGCTCCCGCGCAGCTCCACCGGCGAGCGGATGAACCCCTACACCTCGATGTGGACCGGCGTGACCCCGGGCGACGGGCCGCAGGAGGTGCACGTCGTGCTGCTCGACAACGGGCGCACGGAGGTCCTCGCCGACGAGGTCGGCCGGCAGGCGTTGCGCTGCATCCGCTGCTCGGCCTGCCTCAACGTGTGCCCGGTCTACGAGCGCACCGGCGGGCACAGCTACGGCTCGGTCTACCCCGGGCCGATCGGCGCGATCCTCACCCCGATGCTGCGCGGGATCGGGCGCGGTGGCGAGGAGGGGGCGCAGCTCGACTCGTTGCCGTACGCGTCGAGCCTGTGCGGGGCCTGCTTCGAGGTGTGCCCGGTGCGGATCGACATCCCGGAGGTGCTGGTGCACCTGCGCACGAAGGTCGTCGACGCGCACCGCGGCGAGCTCAAGGTGCAGAACCTGGCGATGAAGGCGGCCTCGTGGGCGCTGGCCGACGCGCGGCGGACCGCCGCGGCGGAGAAGGTGTCCGGCGCGGTGGGGCGCGTCCTGCGCGGCACGAAGCGGCGCGCGCCGGGAGGACGCGGGGTGCTCGGCGCGCTGCCGGGGCCGGCCGCGGCCTGGTCCGACGCGCGGGACGTGCCGGTGCCCGCGCCCGAGTCCTTCCGGGCCTGGTGGGCACGCACCGACGGGGGCCGGAGCGAGAACGGGGGAGCGAAGTGAGCGCGCGCGAGGAGGTCCTGGGCCGGGTGCGGCGGGCGTTGCGCGACGTCCCGGCCGCCGAGGCCCCGGCCGACGTCGCCGTGGACCGGCCGGAGCCGCGGCCGACCACGCCCGACGATGTGGAGCTCTTCGCCGAGCGGGTCGCCGACTACAAGGCGACCGTGGTGCGCTGCACCCCCGAGGACCTGTCGACCCATCTCGCCGCGGCGCTGCAGGGCGTCCCGCGCCTGCTGGTGCCCGCGGACCTGCCCGAGGAGCTGCGCCAGGCCGACGCGATCCTGGACGACGACCTGACGACCGCCGAGCTGGACGGCGTCGACGGCGTGCTGACCACGGCCGCGCTGGGGATCGCCGAGACCGGGACGATCGTGCTGGACCACGGCCCGGGACAGGGCCGGCGCGCGGCCACCCTGGTGCCGGACCTGCACGTCTGCGTGGTGCGGGCGGACCAGGTGGTCGCCGACGTCACCTCCGCGGTGGCCCGCCTCGACCCTGCCCGCCCGCTGACCTGGATCAGCGGGCCGAGCGCCACCAGCGACATCGAGCTGGACCGGGTCGAGGGCGTCCACGGCCCCCGCACCCTCGTCGTCCTGCTGGTCGCCTGAGCGAACGGCACTCTCGCTCATTCCTAGTGAGCGAGAGTGCCGTTCGTGCGTCAGACCCGGTGGGTCAGAGCAGGGGGGCGCCGGTCTTCTCGCGGACCTCGTCCTCGCTCACGCCGAAGGTCTCGACCAGCTTCAGGCCCTCGTCGGTCACGTCGATCACGGCGAGGTCGGTGACGATCCGGTTCACGCAGGCCACCCCGGTGAGCGGGAGCGTGCACTGCTCGAGGATCTTGGGCGAGCCGTCCTTGGAGACGTGGTCCATCATCACGATGACCTTCTTCGCCCCGTGGACGAGGTCCATCGCGCCGCCCATCCCCTTGATCATCTTGCCGGGAATGGCCCAGTTGGCGAGATCGCCGGTCGCGCTGACCTGCATGGCGCCCAGGACGGCGACGTCGACCTTGCCGCCGCGGATCATCGAGAAGCTGTCCGACGAGCCGAAGTAGCTCGCGCCGGGCAGGACCGTGACGGTCTCCTTGCCGGCGTTGATCAGATCCGGGTCGACCTCGTCGTCCGTCGGGTAGGGCCCGACGCCGAGGATGCCGTTCTCGCTGTGCAGCACCACGGTCCGGGTGCCCGGGATGTGGTCGGGCACCAGCGTGGGCATGCCGATGCCGAGGTTGACGTACGAGCCGTCGGGCAGCTCGTCGGCCACCCGCTTCGCGAGCTGGTCCCTGGTGAGGCTCATCGTTCTCCCTCGCTGTGCGAGCTCGACGCTTCGCTCGGACGCTGTATCGATGATTCGCTCGCACGCTCGCTCATGAGCGCACCGTCCTGAACTCGACCGGCTTCTCCGCGTCCGGCACGTGCACGACGCGCTGGACGTGGATGCCCTGGGTGTGCACCGCGTCCGGGTCGATCTCGCCGGGCTCGACGAGGTGCTCGACCTGCGCGATGGTGATCCGGCCCGCGGCGGCGCAGTCCGGGTTGAAGTTGCGGGCGCTGCGCCGGTAGACGAGGTTGCCGTGCCGGTCGCCCTTCCAGGCGTGGACCAGCGCGAAGTCCGGGACGATGGCACGCTCGAGCACGTAGCGCACGCCGTCGAACTCGCGGACCTCCTTGGGCGGGGACTTCACCGCGACCGTGCCGTCCGCCGCGTAGCGCCACGGCAGGCCGCCGTCGCTCACGAGGGTGCCGACGCCCGCCGGGGTGAAGAAGGCCGGGATGCCCGCGCCGCCGGCGCGCAGCCGCTCGGCGAGCGTGCCCTGCGGGGTCAGCTCCAGCTCGAGCTCGCCGGCGAGGTACTGCCGGGCGAACTCCTTGTTGTTGCCGACGTAGGAGCCGATCGTCCGGCGGATCCGGCCCGCGGAGAGGAGGGTGCCGAGTCCGAAGCCGTCCACCCCCAGGTTGTTGCTGATCGTCTCGAGGTCCGTCGCGCCCTGCTCGAGCAGGGCCGCGATCAGCGCGGTCGGGACGCCGGACATGCCGAAGCCTCCGACGGCCAGGGACGCGCCGTCCCCGATGTCGGCGACCGCTTCGCGCGCCGACGCCACCACCTTGTCCATGGGATGGCACCGTACCCCGCGTTCGCATCTCGCACAAGAGTTCGTATGGCGAACGGTTGGGGAATGAGCGAACGGCGCTCTCGCTCATATCTAGTGAGCGAGAGCGCCGTTCGCTCCTGTCTTGGGTGGGGGCGACGTCAGAGGAGTGCGGCCTGCAGCTCGGCGGCGGTGGGGTAGACCGCGATCGCGCCGGCGGTGTCGAGCTCGCCGGGCTCGCCGTAGCCCCAGCCCGCGCCCAGACACGAGATACCGTGCCGACCAGACCCGACGACGTCGTGCAGCCGGTCCCCGACCATGATCGTCTCGTCCGGCGCGGGGGAGTCGAGGCGGCGCAGCGCCTCCTCCACCACGGCGGCCTTGCTCGGGCGCCGGGCGTCGACGGTGTCGCCGGTGATGGCGGTGAACAGCTCGGTCCAGCCCTGGTTGGCGATGATCTCGCGGGCGGCCGGCTCGGCCTTGCTGGTCGCGAGGCCGAGCCGCACGTCGGCGGCGACGAGGGCGCGCAGCAGGTCCTCGATGCCGGGGTACGGGGTCGACTTGAGCAGGCCGCTCTCACGGTAGAGCGGCCGGTACAGCGCGAGGATCTGCTCGGCGTTCTCCGCGCCGACCAGCGGCGGCAGGGACTCGTAGAGCGGCGGGCCGAGCAGGTGCCGGCCGATGACGGTGTCGTCCCACGGCACGCCGACCTGGTCGAACGCGGTGCGCAGGGTCCCGAGGATGCCGGGGGCGGAGTCGACGAGGGTGCCGTCGAGGTCGAGGAGCACGGTGCGGTAGCGGGGGCGGGTCACGACGCCATTGTCCCCGACGCCGCTGGACGCATGCCGTACGGTCGTGCGCATGACGAACACGGGGTTGCTCGCGCCGCTCTCCGGCGCCGACGCCGTCGCCGCGCACCTGGACGACGCCGCCTGGGTCCGCGCGCTGCTCGACGTCGAGGTCGCGCTCTCCCGCGCCGCCGCACGGTACGCCCTCGTCCGGCCGGACGACGCGGAGGAGGTCGCGGCCGCGGCCGACCGGCTGGCGGCGGACCCGGACGTGCCGGACGAGCTGGCCGCCGCGGCCGTCGAGGGCGGCAACCCGGTGATCCCGCTGGCCCGCCTGCTCCGGAAGGCCGCGGGCGGGGCGAGCGGTGCGGTCCATCCGGGTGCGACCAGCCAGGACGTCATGGACACCGCATTGGTGCTCCTGGTCCGCCGCGCGGCGCCGACCCCGCTCGCGGACCTGCGTGCCGCCGCTGGCGCCGCGGCCCGGCTCGCCGCCGCCCACCGCGACACCCCGACCATCGCCCGCACCCTCGGCCAGCAGGCCCTGCCGACAACGTTCGGGCTGGTCGCCGCGGGCTGGGCCGCCGGGCTCGACACGGCGGCCCGCGAGCTCGGCGCCCGGGTCGACGCGCTGCCCGTCCAGTTCGGCGGTGCGGCCGGCACCCTCGCCGCCTCGCACCCGCACGGTCCCGCGGTGGCGGACGCGGTCGCCGACCTGCTGGGCCTCGCCCCGCAGGGGGTCCCCTGGCACACCGAGCGCACCCGGATCGGCGCGCTGGCCGCGGCGCTGGGGGTGGCGGCCGGAGCGTGCGCGAAGCCGGCGACGGACGTGGTGCTGCTGTCGCAGACCGAGGTCGGCGAGGTCTCGGAGGCCGCGCCCGGCGACTCGTCGTCCATGCCGCACAAGCGGAACCCGATCGCCGCGATCACCGCGCGTGCGTCGGCGCGCCGGGCCCCCGGCCTGGTCGCGACGCTGCTCGCCGCGATGGACCACGAGCACCAGCGCGCGGCCGGCGCCTGGCACGCGGAGTGGGGCACGCTGACCGACCTGCTCGCGGTCACCGGCGGCGCGGCGGCCCGGCTGCGCACCAGTCTGGAGGGCCTGCAGGTCCGCCCGGAGGCCATGCGCCGCAACCTCGCCGCGACCACCGACGGCGAGCCCGACACCGGGCACGCCGCCGAGCTCGTCGACCGCATCCTGGAGGCCCGGTGAGCGCGACCGGTCCCGAGCACGACCCCGCCGACCACGCGGTCCGGGCCGAGCACGTCCAGTCGCTCGCCCGCGGGCTGTCGGTGATCAAGGCGTTCGACGGGGCGCACCCGGCGCAGACCCTGTCGGACGTCGCCCGCGCCACCGGGCTGACCCGCGCGGCCGCGCGCCGGTTCCTGCTCACCCTCGTCGAGCTGGGGTACGTCCGCACGGACGGGCGGCTCTTCGCGCTCACCCCGCGCGTGCTGGAGCTGGGCTACTCCTACCTCTCGGCACTGTCGTTGCCCGAGCTGGCCGCCCCGCACCTGGAGGAGCTGGTCGAGACGGTGCACGAGTCCGCCTCGGTCTCCGTGCTCGACGGCGACGACGTCGTCTACGTCGCCCGGGTCGCGACCGCCCGGATCATGGCCGTGTCCATCACCGTCGGCACCCGCTTCCCGGCCTACGCCACCTCGATGGGCCGGGTGCTGCTGGCCGCCCTGCCGCCGGACGAGCTCGACGCCCGGCTCGGCGCCCTCGAGCCGCTGACCGACCGCACGGTCGCGGACCGGGACACCCTGCGGGACGTGCTCGGCGACGTCCGCGCCGCCGGCTACTGCCTCGTCGACCAGGAGCTGGAGGACGGGCTGCGCTCGGTCGCCGTGCCGATCCGGGACGCCGCGGGCACCGTCGTCGCGGCCGCCAACGTCAGCACCCACGCGTTGCGCAACAGCACCGCGTGGCTGCGTGACGAGGCCCTCCCGCACCTGCGCGCCTGCGCCGCGGCGGTCGAGGCGGACCTGAAGGGCGTACGGGGGTGACCCCGCCGGGCGCGGGAACCGCCAGCCGTGCTGCGATGGTGGGCCTGACACCCGATGCGCCGAGCCAGGCGCCGACGTAGACCCGGGGGGCCCCGTGGCCGAGCGACCGATCGTGCTGGGCGTGCAGCCGTGCGGGGAGGGGACCGATCCCGGACGGCACCTGGAGCGCCTGACCCTGGCGGCCCGGGGTGTCGACGTGCTGTTCCTCGCCGATCCGCCCGCCGGCCCCGGTCCGGGACCCGTCGCCGGACCTGCCGCGGTGCAGCCCCCGCTCGACGCCCTCGCGGTCGCCCTGCGGGTGGCCCCGGGCGTGCCGGGCACCGGGCTCGTGCCGCAGGTGCCCGCCACCGGGGCCGACGCCGTCGCCCTGCACGACGCCGTGGCCGCGCTCGACGCCGCCTCGCTCGGCCGGGCCGGGTGGGAGGTCGTGGTCACGGACCGCGTCGCGCCCACCCCGTCCGCCGAGCTGTGGGCCGAGGCCGCGGAGGTCGTGGAGGCGGCGCACCGGCTCCGGTCCGGCGGGTCCGGGTTCAGCGGCGAGTTCGTGCAGGTGCGCGACCGCATCCCCGTACCGCGGTCGCCGCAGGGCGGGCCGGTCGTGGTGGTCCGCGCCGACGAGCCCGAGGCGCTGCCGGTGGCGGCCCGGTGCGCGGACGTCGTGCGGATCTCCGCCGGTTCGGTCGCCGAGGCCGCGATGCGCCGGCTCGACGTCGAGGGCGCGGCCGCCGAGGCGGGCCGGGACCCGGCCACGCTGCGCGTGCTGGTCGACGTCGGCGTCGGGGCGGGGGAGGGGCTCCACCACTCCGGCTCCGCGGGGCTGGCGTCGCTGGCCCGCGAGGTCGCCCGCACCGGGGCGGACGGGGTGGTCTTCCTCCCCGCCCGGCCGCGCGGGCTGGAGAAGGTGGCGGACGACGTCGTCCCGCTGCTGCGGGCGCACCGGACCCCGCTGCGCACCCTGCGCGAGCGGTTCGCCCTGCCCCTGCCGGCCGCCGGGCTGGCCACCTCCGCGGGCTGAACCTCCCGTTCTGTCGGGGGCGGGTGGGACAGTGCCCGGCGTGGGGGAGCGGGTGCTGTCGTGGGGCGAGCTGAACCGCGCGCTGCTGGCGCGGCAGCTGCTGCTGGAACGGGCGGGCATCGGACCGGAACGCGCCGTCGAGCGGGTCGGCGGGCTGCAGACGCAGTACGCGCCGTCGGGGTACGTCGGGCTGTGGTCGCGGCTGCGGGACTTCCGCCGCGAGGACCTCACCGACGCGCTGACCGGCCGCCGGATCGTCCAGGCCTGGGTCATGCGCTGCACCATCCACATGGTGTCGGCGGCCGACCTCGCGCCGCTGACCGAGGCGGTGCGCGAGCCGCGGCGGCGGTGGTGGCTGCGCGCGCAGAAGGAGGCCGCGGGCCTCGACATGCCGGCCGTGGCCGCCGCCGTACGCGGCTATCTGGCCGAGGGGCCGTTGAAGCAGGCGGAGATCGTCGCGCGGCTGGTGGCGGACGGGTTCCCGAAGGTCGCGTTCCAGGGCGTGCAGCTGTGGCTCGACCTGGTCCGCGTCCCGCCGGCGGGGACCTGGGGGTCGCCCCGGGCGCACGTCTACGGGCTGGCCGAGCACTGGGTGCCGGCGGACGGGGCCGACCGCGCCAGCGGCGAGGAGCTCCTGGCCGAGCGCTACCTGCGCGGGTTCGGGCCGGCCTCGGCGCAGGACCTGGCCCGGTACGCCGGGTGGACGGTGACCGAGGCGCGGGCCGTGCTCACGCGGCTGGACACCCGCCGGTTCCGCGACCCCGCCGGCGGCGAGCTGGTCGACCTGCCGCGGTTGCCGATCCCGGCGGCCGACGAGCCCGCGCCCGTGCGGTTCCTGTCGACCTTCGACGCGGTGCTGCTGCTCGGGCACGCGACGCGGGCGGGCATCCTGCCCGCGGAGCACCGGGAGAAGGTGTTCGCCACGCGGATGCCGCAGTCCACCCCGACCTTCCTTGTCGACGGCCGGGTGGCCGGCACCTGGCGGTTCACGGACGGGCGGGTGGTGCCGGCGCCGTTCACGGAGCTGCGCCCCGCGGTGGCGCGGGAGGTCGCGGAGGAGGCGGAGCGGCTCACGGAGTTCCACCGGTCCTGAACACGTCGACAACACGCCGACGGGCCGACCCCGGTGGGGCCGGCCCGTCGGGGCGGGCATCTAGATCCGGAGCCGGGTCTCGATGTCGGCCGGCGAGTCGGGCAGCGCGCGCAGGTCCGCGAGGAGGCGTTCCCGGTCGCGGTCGGCGGGCAGCACGCCGGCGAACGGGGCCGCGGGGCGGAACTGCGCGAGGCGGAAGCGGCGTCGTCCGTCCCGGTGGGCACGAATCAGGCTCCAGCCGAGGACGACGAGGGCGGCGAGGGCGAGGATCGATGCGGTCATGGCAGGAAGTTTGCTCCAGGTCACTTCCTGCCAGAAGTGGCAGGGAAGACACCCTACGCAAAGATGCCGCCACTATGCTGGCGCGCATGCTGCGCAGCGTCGCCGTGCTCCTGATGCCCGAGCTCGCCGTGTTCGAGTTCGGCGTGCTGTGCGAGGTGTTCGGCATGGACCGCTCGGACGACGGGCTGCCGGTCCTCGAGTACCGCGTCTGCGGCGTGGAGGCCGGGAAGCCGGTCAGCACCACCGGGGGCGTCCAGGTCGTGCCGGAGTACGGGCTCGAGGGGCTCCGCGGTGCCGATCTCGTCGCCGTCCCCGCCACCCGGATGCGGGAGTTCCCGGAGGAGGCGCTGCAGGCCCTGCGGGAGGCCGAAGCGGCCGGCGCGATCCTGCTCAGCGTCTGCTCCGGCGTGTTCGTGCTGGCCGCGGCCGGGCTGCTCGACGGGCGCAAGGTCACCGTCCACTGGCACAGCGTCGAGGAGCTGCGCGAGCGGTATCCGACGGTCGAGGTGGACCCGGACGTCCTCTACGTCGACGACGGCAACCTCATCACCAGCGCGGGCACCGCCGCCGGCATCGACGCCTGCCTGCACCTCGTCCGCCGCGAGCTCGGCAGCGCGGTCGTCAACGGGATCGCCCGCCGGATGGTCGTGCCGCCGCAGCGCGAGGGCGGGCAGCGGCAGTTCATCGACCGGCCGGTGCCGGAGCACTCCGCCGACTCGCTCGGCCCGCTGCTCGACTGGATGCTGACGCACCTCGACCGCGAGCACACCGTCGCGGACCTGGCCAGGCGCGCCACGATGTCCGAGCGGACCTTCGCGCGCCGCTTCGTGAACGAGACGGGCACGACCCCGCTGCGCTGGCTCACCCGGCAGCGGGTGCTGCACGCGCGGCGCCTGCTCGAGGACACCGACCTGCCCGTCGACGCGGTGGCCGCCCGCTGCGGGTTCGGCAGCGCCACGTTGTTGCGCCACCACTTCCGCAAGGTCGTCGGGGTCGCCCCGGCCGACTACCGGCGTGTCTTCCGCACGGACGAGGAGCTCGTGGGCTGACCCATCGGGGCCACGAGGTGACCGATCTCACTCGCGGGGGCTCCCGGGCGGGCGATACTGGGCCGGACAGACGCGCATCCCCACCACCTGCGCCCCGGTCGCCGGCGGTGCCGGCCGCGGCCGGCACCCGTCGACCCCGACGACCGGGGGCGCGCGAGGAGCAGTGACGCCCGAGATGCCCGCGCAACCGAGAGTGGCGGTGGTCGGGGCCGGCCCGTCCGGCCTGTACGCCGCGGCCGCCCTGCTGGCCTCCGAGGTCCCCGTCGACGTCGACGTGCTCGACCGGCTGCCCGCCCCGTACGGCCTGGTCCGCTACGGGGTCGCGCCGGACCACGTGAAGATGAAGTCGGTCATCCGGGTGCTGCAGCAGCCGTTCGCCGACGGCTCGCGCGTCCGGTTCCTCGGCAACGTCCGGGTCGGGGAGGGCGGCATCCCGCTCGAGGTGCTCCGCGAGCACTACCACGCGATCGTGCACGCCTCGGGCAGCTCGGTGGACCGCGCCCTCGGCATCCCGGGCGAGGAGCTGGCGGGCAGCCACGGCTCCGGCGCCTTCGTGAGCTGGTACTGCGGGCACCCGGACTACGTGGACCTGGACCCGCAGCTCGACCACCCCGGCGTCGTCGTGGTGGGGGCGGGGAACGTGGCGCTCGACGTCGCCCGCGTCCTCGCCCGGGGGCACGCGGAGATGGCGGGGACGGACGTGCCGGACCGGGTGCTGGAGATCCTGCGCGGCAGCGCGGTGGCGGACGTCCACGTGGTGATCCGGCGCGGCCCGGAGCACGTCAAGTTCACCCCGGCCGAGCTGCGGCAGATCGGCGAGCTCGACGGCGTGCAGGTGCTGGTGCACGACGACGGCGTGCTCGCCGCGGGCGTCCCGGAACCCGAGGAGCGGCGGCAGAAGCAGAACCTGGCGCTACTCACGGAGTGGGCCGCCCACACGCCGGGTGACAGCCCCCGCCGGATCCACCTGCACTTCCTGCGCACCCCGGTCCGGCTGCTGGAGGAGGGCGGCCGGGTGGCCGGGATGGTGGTCGAGCGCAACGAGGTCCGGGACGGCAGGGTCGTCGGCACGCGCGAGGAGGAGACCCTCGAGGCCGGACTGGTCGTCCGCGCGATCGGGTACTCGGGCGAGCCGATCCCGGGCCTGCCCTACGACGAGCGCACCGGGATCGTGCCCAACGTGGCGGGCCGGGTCGTCGACGGCGACCGGCCGGTCCCGGGGGCCTACGTCACCGGATGGATCAAGCGAGGGCCCACCGGCGTGATCGGCACCAACAAGCACGACGCCGTCGAGACCGTCGCCTCCCTGCTCGACGACCTGCACACCCTGCCGGACCCGGAGTACCCGGACCCGGAGTCGGTCGTCGAGCGGCTGGAGGCCTACGGCATCGAGCCGGTCACCTGGTCGGACTGGGAACGGCTCGACGCCGAGGAGCTGCGCCGGGGCGAGGCCCGCGGCGGGGCGGAGCGGGTCAAGGTCGCCGAGCTGGCGGACATGCTCGCCGCCGCCCGCGGCGGGAACCGCGTCCGGGCCCCGCGGTAGGGCGGGGCGGGCCCGGAGGCCCCCTCGTCCTAGTACGGGTCGACGGACTCGACGCTCGGCAGGGCGCGGAGGCGGGTCGCGAACTCCGCGGCCTCCTCCGCGGTCATGCTGACCGAGCAGGTGAGCTCGCTGCAGCCGACGCCCTCGCGGACGTCGACGGCCATCTCCTTGACGAGGCCGCCGCAGGCGCGGAGCTCGGCGGCGACGCGCAGCACCCCGTCCATGCCGTCCGTGGTGACGATCGTGTGGCGGCGGAGGATGCGGCAGCCGGCGGTGCGGGCGGCGGGGGCGTGAGCGCTGCGGTGGATGTCGGTGGGGCGCTCGACGGTGATGCTCATGGACGTGCTCCGGGGAGTGCGTTCGTGGTGCTGCTGGGAACGCGAGCCAGGTCTCGGCAGGGTTCTCGGCTTCGGGGAGGGCGGGGCGAGAGGTCCCGCGGTGGCGCGACGGCAGCCTGGCTCAGCCGACGCGCGGGGCTACTACGAGCCCGGCGCGCGCGGCGAGGAGGATCGCTGCGAGTCGCACGTCCGCCACCGTAGCAGCCGCGCGTGGCCCGTGACACCTGGCTGCCCGGACAGGGTGAACGCCCGGACAGGTGACCGGCCTCCGGGGCGGGGTGACCGGCGAGGTGCGCGGGCCCGAGAACGGGAGAAGGGGCCCCGCGGTGCGGGACCCCTTCTCCGTGTTCTCGGACGACGGACCGTCAGTCGGTCTGGTCCTTCGGCCGCCCGGCGTCGGGCCGGCCGGCCAGCTCCAGCTCCTGGGCCGCCCCGGCGCGCCGGTCGCGCTCCTCGAGCTCGCGGTGGTGGTTGTCGGCGCGGGCCTGCTCGAGGGCCACCGTCTCCTCGACGGGGTCCGGGCCGAGCAGCGAGCCCGCGACCGGCGTACCGGCCGAGCCCAGCTGGTTCATCCGCTTGGGCACCGGGGCGCCCTGGTACTCCAGCGGGATCGGGTGGCCGTGCGCGTCCACCCCGGCCAGCGGCTGGTGCACCTCGATGAACTCACCGTGCGGCAGGCGCCGGATGATGCCCGTCTCGATGCCGTGCTCCAGCACCGCCCGGTCGCTCTTCTGCAGGCCGATGCAGATCCGGTAGGTCACCCAGTAGGCGATCGGCGGGACCACCAGCAGGCCGATGCGGCCCGCCCACGTGGTCGCGTTCAGCGAGACGTGGAAGAAGTAGGCGATCCAGTCGTTGACGCCGCAGAGCACCAGCCAGACGTAGAACGAGATGCCCATGATGCCGAGCGACGTGCGGACGGGGACGTCCCGCGGGCGCTGCAGCAGGTTGTGCAGCGCGTTGTCGCCGGTCATCTTGCGCTCGACCGCGGGGTAGATGCCCGCGACCACGAACAGCACCGGGAGGAACGCCACCGTGGCCCAGAACGCCGCCGGGATGGTGTACGTGCCGAACAGGTAGATCTCCCACGGCGGGAAGATGCGCGCCATGCCCTCGGAGAAGAGCATGTACCAGTCGGGCTGGGACCCGGCGGAGACGTGCGAGGCGTCGTAGGGGCCGAGATTCCAGATCGGGTTGATCTGGAAGATGCCGGCCATGATGCCGAGGACGCCGGTGACGATCGCGAAGAACGCGCCGCCCTTGGCCGCGAACGCCGGGAGGATCCGCACGCCGACGACGTTGGTCTCTTTGCGGCCGGGGCCGGGGAACTGCGTGTGCTTCTGGTACCAGACCAGCGCCAGGTGCACGCCGATCAGCGCGAGCAGGATGCCCGGGAAGATCAGCACGTGGACGATGTAGAGCCGCGGGATGATCTCCATGCCCGGGAACTCGCCGCCGAACAGCGCCCAGTGCGCCCAGGTGCCGATCAGCGGGATCGAGAGGATGAAGCCCGAGGCGATCCGCAGGCCGATCCCGGAGAGCAGGTCGTCCGGCAGCGAGTAGCCGGTGAAGCCCTCGAGCATGCCCAGCAGGATCAGGACCAGGCCGATGATCCAGTTCGCCTCACGCGGCTTGCGGAACGCGCCGGTGAAGAACGTGCGGAACATGTGCGCCACCATCGACGCCAGGAACAGCAGCGCCGCCCAGTGGTGGATCTGCCGCACGAACAGCCCGCCGCGGACCTCGAGGGAGATCTCGACCGCGCTCTCGTAGGCGCGCGACATGTGCACGCCGCGCAGGTTGTCGAAGGCGCCGTTGTAGACGACCTCGGTCATCGACGGGTCGAAGAACAGCCCGAGGTAGATGCCGGACAGCAGCAGGATGATGAAGCTGTAGAGCGCGACCTCACCCAGCATGAACGACCAGTGCGTGGGGAAGACCTTGTTGAACTGCTTCCGCAGCCCCGCCGCGGGGTGGTACCGCTGGTCCAGCTCGTCGAGCGCGGCGCCCGCCTTGCTCTTGGGGCCACCGGACTTGGTGACCGGTGTGGTGATGGCGCTCATGGCCTCCGCTCCCAGAATGCCGGTCCGACGGGCTCGATGAAGTCGCTCCGTGCCACGAAGTAACCCTCACTGTCCACGGTAATGGGCAACTGGGGAAGGGCGCGCGTCGCGGGACCGAAGACCGGGCGCGCGAACTCGGTGGCGAGGAACTGCGACTGGTGGCACGGGCACAGGATCCGGTTGTCCTGCGTCTGGTACAGCGACGCGGGGCAGCCCAGGTGCGTGCAGATCTTCGAGAAGGCGTAGTAGTCGCCGAAGTGGAAGTCCTCCTGGCCCTGCCGCTTGATCGTCTGCGTGCCCGGACGCAGGCGGATCAGCATGACCGGGGTGTCCGAGGCGCGCTGTGCGTGCAGCAGCGCCTCCTCGTTGCCCCGCTCCGACTCGCGGTAGGGGAACACCGTCTCCATGGAGCCGGGCTCCAGGTCCTCCGGCCGGACCCGGGAGATCTCGCCCAGGATTCCGGTGTCGCGGCGGAGGTAGACCGTCTCGCCGTTGACGGGCGCCCAGGGGGTGACCCACAGCGCGGCCTGGTCGCCGCCCTTCCACGGGTTGCGGATGAGCGGGCCGAGCGCCGCGATGCCGACGCCGATGCCGAAGATGCCGGCCGCGGCGCCCGCGGAGCGGGTGATCAGCTTGCGGCGCGCGATGTCGGTGGTCTTCCCGGCCGACGCCAGCTGGGCGATGATCGTCTTGCGGTCGACCTCGTCCGAGCGGCCGTCGTGCCGCTGCTGGACCGAGACCTCCTCCGGGAAGAACTTCCGCACGTACGCGATCACGCCGATGCCCAGGGCCAGCACCGTGAACCCGAACAGGAAGCCGATCGCCGGCGTGTACGAGGCGTACCAGCCGTAGCCGGGGGCGCCGGGCGCGACGTACTCGTGCGGCCAGGCGATGAAGGCGACGATGAAGCCGAGGGCGGACAGCGCCGACAGGAGGAACCAGGTCGCGACGGCCCGCTCGGCGCGCTTCTCGGCCCGGGTGCCCCGGACCGGCCACTTCGGCGCGTTGTGCACGACCTCGACGTCGTCGAGGGTGCCGGCGAGGCGGGCCAGCTCCTGCTGGCTCATCCCCTCGAGCTCCTCGGGGGTGGGGCGCCCGGGAGTGTCGGTGGCGCTCAATTCTTCGCTCCCAACCACATGGCGAAACCGACGACAGCGGTCAGGCCGACGACGAAGATGACCACGCCCTCGGTCGTCGGGCCGAGGCCCCCGAGGTCGTACCCGCCGACCTGGTTGCTGCCGTTGGTGACGGACTTGACGTACGCGATGATGTCCCGCTTCTCCTCCGGCGTGAGCTGCCGGTCGCCGAACTTCGGCATGTTCTGCGGGCCGGTGAGCATCGCGGTGTAGATCTGCTCCTCGGAGGGCGTCTTCAGCGTCGGGGCGTACTTGCCCGACGACAGCGCGCCGCCGACACCGGTGAAGTTGTGGCACGAGGCGCAGTTCAGGCGGAACAGCTGGCCGCCGCGGGCCGGGTCGTCGCCGCGGAGGGCGGCGCCGGTCTGCGCGGGGGTCTCGGGGCCGCCGCCGTTGGCCTGGATGTAGGCGCCCAGCGCGTCGAGGTTGGCCCGGCCCTCCTCGGTGTCCGGGTCGAACTCGGGCAGCGGGGGCTTGCGGCCGGCCTGGGCCTCCTGGCGCGCCAACGGCATGCGGCCGGAGGAGACCTGGAAGTAGACGGCGGCGTCGCCCACGCCGATCAGGCTGGGCCCGCGCTCCTCGACGCCCTGCAGGTTCGAGCCGTGGCAGGTGATGCAGGCGGAGTTGTAGAGCTCCTGGCCCTTGGCCACGAGCGCGGCGTCCGGCTGGGCGACCGCCTGGTTCTGCTCGACGTTGGGGGCGAACAGCGTGTACCCGCCGCCGACCGCCAGCAGGGCGATGCCGATCGCGAGGAGACCGGCGAACTTGCGCCGCATCTTGCCGTGCGGGCGCCGCTTCCGGGGCGCGGGTGGTGTGGTGGTCTCGGTGGTCATCGTCGGCGTCTAACCCTCACGGTCGGCGTTCGGTGCTTCCGGGGAGCGGGTTCGCTTACCGGATGAAGTAGATGACGGCGAAGAGGCCGATCCAGACGACGTCGACGAAGTGCCAGTAGTAGGACACGACGATCGCCGCGGTGGCCTGTGCCGGGGTGAACTTGCTCAGCCTGGTCCGGATCAGCAGGTAGACGAACGCGATCAGGCCGCCGGTCACGTGCAGGCCGTGGAAGCCCGTCGCCATGTAGAAGACCGTGCCGTAGGCGCTGGACGAGATCGTCGTCTCGTGCTCGGTGACCAGCGTGTGGTACTCGTTGATCTGCCCGAGCACGAAGAACGTGCCCATGAGCAGCGTGAGCGTGTACCAGCGCCGGAGGCCGAAGACGTCGCCGCGCTCGGCGGCGAACACCCCGAACTGGCACGTGAAGGACGACGCCACGAGGACGATCGTCACGACGAGTGCGTAGGGGACGTCGAGATGGGTCGGCGGCGGGGGCCACTCGCCGACGTTCTGGGCGCGCGCGGTGAAGTAGATCGCGAACAGACCGGCGAAGAACATCAGCTCGCTGGACAGCCAGACGATCGTGCCGATGCTGACCAGGTTCGGTCGGTTCAGCGAGTGGATCCGCGCGCTGATGTTGGGAGCCGCTGTCGTCACGCGGGCATTATGACCCCACGGGAACTTCTACAGCCTGTCGGGATACCCACTTCGTCAGGCAGAACCGGTCCGGCGACGGTCCGACAACGCCTCACCAGCCCCTCCGGGTTCCCGCGCGTGCGCGCCCACGGGTGTGAGGGTGCTGACTAGTATGCGGCGGGTGAGCAGCGCCGGAAGCCTTCCCGCGAGCAACAGCCCGTCCGCCGCGCCGGACCGGCGCACCTGGACCGTGCTCGTCTACAGCCACCGCCCCGAGGTCAGGGAGGCCGTCGTGACGGCGGTCGGGCGGCGCCCGGCGCCGGATCTCGGCCGGGTCCGCTACGTCGAGGCCTCCGGGGTCGCCGAGGTCCTCGCGGCGTGCGACGCCGGCGAGATCGACCTCGCGATCCTCGACGGCGAGGCGCAGCCGACCGGCGGGATGGGGCTCGCCCGGCAGCTCAAGGACGAGATCGCCGACTGTCCCCCGATCGTGATCTCCGTCCGGCGGGCTGACGACCGGTGGCTCGCCACCTGGTCGCGCGCCGACGCCGTGCTCGTGCACCCGCTCGACCCCCTGACCGCCGCCGAGACGGTGGCGGACGTGCTGCGCGGGCTGGGGTCCACGGCTCCCGCCACCACCTGATGGCGGACCAGACCTGGCCGGCCGTGCTCGGCCGGCTCATCGCGGGACAGGACCTCGCGGCCGAGGACACGGCCTGGGTGATGGACCGCGTGCTCTCGGCCGACGCCACGCCGGCCCAGCTCGCGGGCTTCCTCGTCGCGCTGCGGTCCAAGGGCGAGACCGCCTCGGAGATCACCGGGCTCGCCGCGGCGATGCTCGAGCACGCCAACCGGGTCACCGTCGCGGGGCGCGCGGTCGACATCGTCGGCACCGGCGGGGACCAGGCCAACACCGTCAACATCTCCACGATGGCGGCGATCGTCGTGGCCGCCGCCGGGGTGCCGGTGGTGAAGCACGGGAACCGGGCCGCGTCGTCGTCGTCGGGGGCGGCGGACGTGCTCGAGGCGCTCGGCGTGGTCATCGACCTGCCGCCGGGCGCCGTCGCGAGCTGCGTGGCGGAGGCCGGCATCGCCTTCTGCTTCGCCCCGGTCTTCCACCCGGCCATGCGACACGCCGGCCCGGTGCGCCGGGAGCTCGGCGTCCCGACGGCCATGAACATCCTCGGCCCGCTCACCAACCCGGCCCAGCCGTCGGCCGGCCTCGTGGGCTGCGCCGACCCGCGGCTCGCGCCGGTGATCGCCGAGGTGCTCGCCGGGCGCGGGGCCTCGGCGCTCGTCGTACGGGGCAACGACGGCCTCGACGAGCTCACCACCACCACGGTCAGCGCGGTCTGGGTCGCCGGCGGGGGAGAGGTGCGGCGGGAGACCGTCGACCCCGCCCGCCTCGGCATCGGCCCCGCCACCCGCGAGGACCTGCGGGGCGGCGACGCCCGCGCCAACGCCGAGGTCGCCCGGGACCTGGTGGCCGGGAAGCAGGGTCCTGTCCGCGAGGCGGTGCTGCTCAACGCCGCGGGCGCGCTCGCGGCCTTCGACGGCCCGGTGACCGACCTCGACGCCGCCCTGTCCGCGGGACTGGAGACCGCGGCCCGGGCCATCGACTCCGGCGCGGCCGAGCGGCTGCTCCTGAAGTGGGCCGAGGTCTCCACCCGGCTCAAGGGCTAGGTGTCCGGTGGGCTGCCCCGGTGGTGGGCGGCCCGTTCCGCGAGCGGGGCGATTCCGGGCTTCGTGATCGTTGTGAGCGGTACGCGAGGGCTGCCGAGGCAGCCGGCACGTCACTCTCGCCCTGATCATGACTCGAGTGAAGCGCGTTCGGAGCGCCGCGTAAGCGGTGTGACGCCCGCTGCTCGGGTGTGATCGCCGGTCGCGGTGCAGGGCGGTCGTCGGTGGCAGGGACGTGGTGCGCGTGCTGGTTGCATGATCAGCCCGAGTGTGACGTGAGTGCTGCCGGAGCAGCCGTCTGGTCACTGTCGCAGCGATCATGGCCGGTCGGCGGTCGCGGGGCCGTTCGGGGGCATGATCGCCGGTTGCGGTGGACGGCGCCGTGGGTGGCCGGGATGAGCCGCGCGTGCTGGTTGCATGATCGGTCCGAGTGTGACGCGAGTGCTGTCGGAGCGGCCGTCAGGTCACTGTCGCGGCGATCATGGCCGGCCGGAAGCGGTCGCGAGGCTCGTCGGTGCTGTGATCGCCGGTTGCGGTGGACAGCGCCGTGGTGCCGGAATGTGCCGCGCGTGCTGATCGCATGATCGGTCCGAGTGTGACGTGGGGGCTGTGGCGGCGGCCGTCAAGTCACTGTCGCGGTGATTATGGCCCGGCCGGAGGCCTTCGCGGGGCTGTTCGGTGCCGCTCGGGGGTGTGGCCGCCGGTCGCGGTGGACAGCGTCGTGGGTGCCGGGATGTGCTGCGCGTGCTGGTTGCATGATCAGTCCGAGTGTGACGTGCATGCTGCCGGAGCGGCCGCCTGGTCACTGTCGCGGCGATCATGGCCGGCCGGCGGCCGCGGGGCTGGTCGCGGAGGCTTTTGGTGCTCTGATCGCCGGTCGTGGTGCAGGGCGGTCGTGGGTGCCTGGGTGTGCCGCGGTCGACGACCAGGGGCGCGTGGCAGTCGAGAGGGCCTGCTCTGCGAGTCGACCCCACGTTCATGATCGTTGTGGGTGGTGCGTGAAGGCTGACGGGGCAGTCATCAGAGCACTCCCGCGATGATCACGCTGTGGGTGAAGTGTGTCCGGGGTGCCGCTGGGGCGGTGTGATCGTCGGCTGCGGTGCCTGGCGGCCGTGGACGGCCGGGATGTCCGCGCCTGGTGATCAGCGGTGGCTCGGCTCGGCGACGCTGAAGTGAAAGGTGGGGCCGGGTCTGCGGCCTGGCTCGAGGCGTTGCGTCCGCAGGCGTGCAAGGGGGCAGCGCCGTGCCGGAGGAGAGCACCAGCGTGCACGTAGGCGTCCAGTGCGTTCTTCTGCCGCGATCGAAGCACGCCGCCCGCTCCCTGGCCGCCCGGCCCGCCGACCGGAGCCGTGCTGGACCACGGCGCCATCTCACGATTCGTGACGATCTTGGCGACTGTCAGTCAGACACGCTGCTCAGCAGGGTGATCCGTGGCGCGCGTGGGTTTTCGGCCATCGCTGCGCCGAGTGACGCCCGACCGGGGAACGCGTCACGCCTTCGAGGGGCTTTGCCTGCTCCGCGGTGACCGAAAGCGGACATCCGCATCATGATTCCCGCCAGCACCACCTACCTCAACGACATCACGCGGTGCGGCGGGTAGTGACAGGCATATCGCGCTGAGTCACGACCCCGTCGAGCCGGGTTGCCCGCCCGGGCGACGGTGGTGCAGGCGAAAGGCGATCCGATGAAGCTCCGAACCCGCAGACAGCTCGCCCTGATCGCGACGATCGGTGCCCTGGGCCTGATCGGGCCCGGCGCCGCGCTCGCCCACGAGACGACGGGGCGGACCCCGGCCACCGCGCCGTCCGCAGGCCTCTCCGCGACCGCGCCCGCCGGCGCCGGGCTGCTCTCCTCCGACCCGGCCGGAACTCCGCTGCCGGCGTCGCAGGACCGAACCTCCGGCCTGTCGCCCGTCGCGGGGACCGCAGGGGCGCCGGCTCAGGCCGTGGACGCCGGGGCCGCTGCCCCTCAGCCCGCGGCGAGCGCGCCGAACCGGCCCACGGCCGGCGCCGCGTCCGGTCAGCCCGCGGGAACAGTTCCGGCTCAGCCTGCCGCGGGGACCCTGTCGGCACAGCCTGTCGCGGGGACCCTGCCGGCCCAGCCCGCAGCGCCAGCCGCTCCGGCGCCGGTCGTCGACCCCGCGGTGGCACCGATCGCCGGCGCGCCGGCAGCGGCTCCTGTCCCGCCGGCCTCGCCCGCCTCACCCGTGGGCGGGGCCGTGTCCGACCCGGCGGGCGCCGCTCCGGTGGGCGTCTCCGCTCCCGCAACGGGCCGGGCGCCGGTGACGGGTGCGGCACCCGTCGCGAGCCCGGCCGCCCCCGGGGCCGGCGCCCCGCCGACGGCCGGCGCGGTCACGGGTCCTGGTGGGGTCGCGGTGCAGGAGCCGCCTGCGGTGCCCCCGATCGACTCGCCGGCCGTCGGGACGCCGCCCGCGGTGCAGTCGCCGGTCGCGCCGTCGGCGCCGGCCGAGCCCACCACCGCCGCCGAGAAGTACGGCTGGGGCACGCCGCTGCCGGAGTCCGACGAGTTCGACTACACCGGCGGCCCCGACCCGGCCAAGTGGGACACGATCAACGGGTGCTGGGCCGGCCACAACGGCAACGGCAAGCGCTGCGGCGACCGCAGCACGGTGGACGGCGAGAAGTTGATCCAGACCGGCCTGCGCAACGGCGACACGGGCTGGCTCGCCTCGAAGCTCGACCAGCAGTACGGCCGTTGGGAGGCGCGGGTCCGCTCCTTCAACACGGGGGAGTCCGGCAAGGAGTACCACCCGCTGTTGATCGTGTGGCCGGAGTCGGACAGCTGGCCGCAGGACGGCGAGTACGACTTCCTCGAGAACCAGGCGCCCGGCGAGGAGTGCGCCAACGCCTTCATCCACTACCCGCACCCGCGGATGCCGGTGCAGCAGGAGTTCCTGGAGGAGAAGGACTGCGGGGCGCCGCTCTCCGAGTGGCACACCATCGCCTTCGAGTGGACCCCCGATCACGTGCGGGGCTACATCGACGGCAAGGAGTGGTACACGCTCGAGGACGGCGCCGGTCCCGGTGGCCGCAAGAACATCCAGGACATGCCCTCCGGGCACCTGACCATCCAGTTCGACAACTTCCACGGCGGCGGCATGCGCGAGGCCAGCTACGAGATCGACTGGGTGCGCATCTACTCGCTCGACGGTGCGGGGCAGCCCGCCGCCGGAGACCCCGCGACGACGCCGGGGGCCGGGGAGCCGGCGACCGAGCCGGGGACCGGCGAGCCGGCGACGGGCCAGGACCCGTCCGGCTCGACCTCAGACCCTGCCGCCTCGCCGGCATCGGGTGGGCCCGGCTCCGGCTCGGGCGGCTCGACCCCGTCCGGCGGTGACTCGTCCGGTGGTGATTCGTCGGGCGGTGACTCGTCGGGAAGCGACTCGTCGGGTGGTGACTCGTCCGGCAAGGACCCGTCCGGTGGTGACTCGTCGGGCGGTGACGCATCAGGCGACGACTCGTCCCACGGACACGGCTCCGGGGAGGAGCCGTCCTCCGAGGGGGCGATGACCGAGGCCGCGCCGGCCGCGTCGGCGACCCGGGCGTCGTCCTTCGACGCGAAGGACGACTAGTACTCCAGCCGTAGATCGTGATCATGTCGGCTGTCGGCGCTGGTAGTGGCTTTGCCTGGCGCGGTAGTGGTGACGGCGCCGCCGATGGCTCCAGTGCAGGACGGTGGTTAGGGAATGGACCGGGCCGGTGATCAGCCCGTTGATCAGGCGGGTGATCTCGTTGCAGGTCAGCGGGATCAACCCGGCGGGTTCGGCCGGCGTTCTCGACCCGGCCGGCGGTGCCGGTGTACTGGCGCTGCACCCCGACGGTGTGCTCGCCCTTCTTCAGGTCCCCGGACTCGTCGATGATCAGCACCCCCGTCCGGTTCGCCGAGGTGCTCGATCACGAACCCGCGCAGTTCCGCGGCGACCCCGTCGGTGTCCCAGCGGGCCCGGTCGAGCAGGTGCTGCATCCCGTCCGGGCTGGTCTCCCCGGCGTGTTCGGCGATGCTCCAACAGTTCTCGCGGGGCAGCTCGGCGAGCATCCCGCGCACGAACCTGGTGATGCGTTGCCGGGTGTCGACCCGGCCGAACCGACCGGTGACCCGGTCGAGGAGCCGACCTTCCCACACCGGCCACGAACCGGCCTCCAGGCTGTGGCCCGCGGCCACCGCATCGTCTTGAGTCCACACAACCCGAGATGATCATGCGGTGGCCGCGCCACGCCCCGGGCACCCCGCGCAGGCAGGCAAGATCACGAAGTTCGGCTGGAGTACCAGCTCGGCGGCGTGATGTTCGCTGCGTGCCGGAACAGGTTGTCCGGGTCGTGGGTGGCCTTGACGGCCGCGAGTCGGGCGTACTTCTTCGCGCCGAAGGCCTCCCGCACGTGGGTCCGGTCGGCTTGCAGCGAGTCGCGTTGAGGTAGGTGCCGCCGCTGGCGAACGGCGTCAACCTGGCCTTGGTGCTGCGGACCCATGCGGTCTCGACGGCGTCATCGGCCGGATCGGACCACATGCCCACCGGGTGCACCAGCCAGCTGGCGTCGCGGTGCGGAAAGGCGGTGGCCGCCTCGGGCACGTCGTTCACCGCCTGGCCCATCTGCGTGACGATGATCGCGCTGAGCGGTGACCGCTTGGCCCGCGTCGCCACCACCATCGCCTGCGCAAGCTGTGGCGGCAGGCTGTGGACGTAGGCCGCCGTCCAGTAGTTGCGCATGCCCCAGGGGTTGGGCTCGTCGGTCAACGCCTGCAGCGTCAGGTAGGACATCGGCCCGATGCTGTCGACCATCGGCGGACCCAACCTGCGCAGCGGGGCGAGCGCGCGTTCGCCCTGCGCGAGGTCGCCGAACCAGGCGAGGGTTGTGACGGCGATCGGCGCGCCGACCGCGGTCGGCGGCACGAAGGGTACGTCGGGGGCGGAGGCGAGGACGACGGCGCCGCCGAGGTCGGGGCCGGCGGCGGCCACCAGGCTCGAGTAGCGGGTCAGCAGCTCCTCGGCCATGGCCAGTGGATGCACCAGGACACCGGCGAGGAGCTGCGGCCCGACCTCGTGCAGCCGGTAGTCGAACCGGGTGTACGGGACGACGGCACGGGCCCGGCGCAGGATCCTCTCAGCCGAGGCCAGCGCCCCCGAGTCGAGCGCCCGCCGGCCCGCCTCGAGCATCAGCTCGGCCGCCACCTGCGCCCGATTGCCGTCGCGGTGCAGCTCGGCGGCGAGCAGGCACCACTCGCCCGGCAGGCCCGGATGCTGCTCCTCGATCACCTCGGCGGCGGAGCGGGCCAGGGCCGCGCGTTCCGGAGGCAGCAGCCGCGACGCGGAGCAGCCGGAGCAGGCCCTCACCGATCAGCGGAATCGACGTGGCGGGCGTGCGCCCCTCCGCCGCGACTCCCCAGTCAGGCACCAGCACGGCGAGGGCCCCGCGGAACGGCTCGAGCTGCGGCGTGCTCGGAAACCGGTGCCGTCGGCCGTAGGACAGGAAGGCGTTGGTCAGGGCCCGGAACGGGCCGGCGGACGGCGCCGCCCGGCCGGACAAAGCAACGACACCGACCTGCGCCGCCACGGCCAGAGCCTCACGTGCCAGCCGCGACTTGCCCACGCCCGGCTCGCCCACCACGGCGACGACGCCACCGCGGCCACCGCGCGCGTCGGCCAACAGCGTCCGTAGCTCGGCCATCTGCTCGCCGCGCCCCACCAGCACAGGGGACAGCACCCGGCTCACCCCAGCAGTGAAGCAGGCCGCGTTCACGGCGGATACGCATTCCCGCCAAGACCTACGGAGCAGTCAGCGCAGTCGTCGAGCGGCCACACGCCGGGTGGTGGTGGGCGACGCTGCCGCGGTGCATCGCCCCACCGTTCAACACGATGCAGTGTCCGCGGCCGAGGCAGGACCGGGGCGCACTGGTTGCGAGCGGTGCTCGCCCCCGCGGTGACGGTCGGCGCCCCGGTCACGGGCGAGATGGTCTATGCGTCCCGCAGTGTGGTGAGCGCTTTCTCGACGCCGCGGGACGAGGGCGATCGAGCTGCGCCGCCGGCTCGGCCCCGCCCGCGTGCCGGGGATCGTGCTGCTCGGCTGGATGGTGCTTGGCCCGCCGGAGCCCTTCCTCGCCGCGCTGCAGGGGCTGCAGGACGCGCGGGCATGGCGCGACGTCCGGGCCGGCCTGTTCAGCATCTGGGCCTCGGGCCTCGACATCCCGGCGCTGCACGCCTACGTCCACAGCATGAGCGAGTACGGCTACGACATGTAGTCGCGTACCGCCTGGGAGATCTCCGCCGCGACCAAATGGCGCTTCGATCACCCACTTCGCTGGCTCACTGGTCGCCGGTCTACCTCGCGTATGCCTCCCGGGCCGGGCACGCCATGCTGGATTGGGAGCTCTACCTGCCCCGCAGCTGGGCCGACGACCCGGACCGCCGTGCCGCGGCCGGGGTGCCCGTTGCCGCAGCCAGTCACCGGTGGGCGCCCGTGCGGCCGCACCACCGGGTGTGTGGCGCGTCCGGATGTCGTGCGGGGCAGCCCGCACAACTGCCCCCTTACCCCGGTCCGCACATCGGCCCCGCACACCCGCGCCGCACGCCGCGGTGTGGATCGCGGCGGCACGCTCGCGGCTGCACTAGCCTCCGCAGCGAACCGCCCCGAGGCCTCGTGAGAAGGAGAGCCCGTGATCACCGCGATCGTCCTGGTCCACACCCTCGCCGACCGGATCCCCGAGACCGCACAGGCGATCGCGGACATCGAGGGCGTCGCCGAGGTCTACTCCTGCGCCGGTGACGTCGACCTGATCGCGATCGTGAAGGTCCGTGAGCACGAGCAGCTCGCCGACCTCATCGCCGGGAGGATCTCCAAGGTCGACGGCGTGCAGCACACCGACACCCACATCGCCTTCCGCTCGTACTCCCGCGCCGACACCGAGGCCGCGTTCTCCGTCGGCTCGACGTAGGAGGCCAGGCGCCGCCGGCGCATTCACCCCCTCCCCGCCAGCACCTCGACGGCCGCGCGCCCGGCCTCCGTGCCCTCCCGCGCCTTGAGCGCCCATCCGCTCCACCGCGCGGCACCCCGCGCCGGCTCGGACCACGGCTCGCAGTACACGAGCCGGGTGCCGCCGGTGGTGAGCCAGCGGTAGATCAGCCGGACCTCCTCGGGCGGGGCGCCGTGCAGCGGCCCCTCGCCCGGCAGGATCGTCTGTGCCCCGGCCCGCAGCGCCTCGACGACCGGCATCGGCCGCACCCCGCGGCGCGCCACGTCCGCCGCCGCCAGCTGCCCGTACCGGACCACCGCGAGCTCCCAGCCGCCGCGCCCGTCCGGGCGGGCGCCGACGAGCTCGGGCTGGGCGGCCAGCTCGGCCAGCGTCTGGCGCCGCTCGAGGGCGGAGATCAGCGCCGCCAGCCGGTCCCGGTCGCCCGCCGCCTCCTCGAACCGCTCCTTGCCCGCCAGCTCGTCGACCGCGCGGGCGAGGTGGTGCAACGGGTCGTCGCTCGCCCCGTGCACCAGCGCCCGCAGCGACTCGACGGCGGGGGCGTACTCCTCGGGGGTCTGCAGGCCCGCGCACGGGGCACCGCACTTGCCCAGCTCGTGCAGCATGCAGGGTGTCGCCGACGGGGCCCGGGCCGGGATCCGCTGCGTGCACCGCCGCAGCGGCACGGCGTCGAGCAGCGTGTCCAGGGCCGTGGCGGCGGAGCGGTGCGAGGCGAACGGGCCCAGCGCGCCCTCGCGGGCACTGGTGACCACCGACAGCCGGGGGAAGGTCTCCGTGGTCGGCGCGACCCACCAGGTGCGGCCGGGGTTGCGCGAGCGGCGGTTGTACTTCGGCTTGTGCGCCGCGAGCAGCCGCAGCTCCCGCACGCCGGCCTCGAGCGCGTGCGCGCAGACGACCGAGTCCACCCGCTCGGCCAGCGCCACCATGTCCCGGATCCGCCGGCGCCGCTCGCCGGCCGTGAAGTAGCTGCGTACCCGGCGCCGCAGGTCGCCGCTGGTCCCGACGTAGAGCACCTCCTCCCGCGGCCCGCGGAACAGGTACACCCCCGGCGCCGAGGGCACCTGCTCGGCGAGGTGGCGCTGCTGCCGCTGGCGCTGGGTCGGCCGGTGCGCCGACGCCTCCCGGGTGAGTGCGAGCAGCTCCTCCAGGCTCTGCACCCCCAGGTTCCCGACCCGCTCGAGCAGGTGGTGCAGCACCTCGACCGTGGCCCGTGCGTCGGACAGCGCCCGGTGGTTCGGCTGCGTGCGGGTGCCGAAGTGCCGGGCGAGCGCGCCGAGCCGCACGCTGGGGCACTCGTCCCGGGTGAGGACCGCCCGCGCCAGCCGTGCGGTGCACAGGACGGGCGGCCGCGGCCACACCTGCCCGTGCCGCTCACAGGCCGAGCGGAGGAAGCCGGAGTCGAACGGGGCGTTGTGCGCCACCAGGACCGCGCCGGTGAGGAACTCCAGCAGGGACGGCAGCACGGCGGGCAGCCGCGGCGCGGTGCGGACCATCGCGGTGGTGATGCCGGTGAGCGCCACGACGTTCGGCGGGATGCCGGTCCCCGGGTCGACCAGCGTCGCGAGCTCGCCCAGCTCCTCGCCGCCGCGCACCTTGACCGCCCCGACCTCGGTGATCCCGTCCCGCTCGTGGCTCCCGCCGGTGGTCTCGAGGTCGAGCACGGCGAAGGTCACCTCGCGGAGCGGGGTGCCGAGCTCGTCGAACGACAGCTGGGGAGCGGTCACGGGGCGAACGGTAGTTCGAGCCCCCGACAATTCCTCGCACACCCGTTCGAGGCGTGTCGCGGGGAGGGCGCGGACGGGTGCGTCACGGCCGAATCCGTGGCCGCCCGTCCGGATCGGGGATAGCCTTGACCGATGTACGAGGAGGACGCCACGCCCGAGCACCCGCAGGGTGCCGCGGGGTCCTCCGGACGTGCCGTGGACCTGGACTGGAACCTGCTGCCGGACCCCGTGCGGCACCGGCTCGCCGAGGTCGCCGGCACCGCGCTCGCCGGCCTCCCGCCGGCCGAGGTGCCCCCCGCGCTGCGTCAGTTCGCCCGGTTCACCCCGGCCAAGCGCGCCCGGCTCGGCGGCACGAAGCTCGTCCGGGAGCTGCGGGACAACGCCGGCTTCCGCACCGCCGTCGTCGCGTGGTGGGAGGAGCACCGGCCCGGTGAGCTCGCCGCGGGACCGGACGAGCCCCTGACCGCCGCGGCCGCCGCCGTGCTCACCGGGGCACCCGACGCGCGGGGCGCGGTCGCCTCCGTCGCCCGCCGCGGGGACGCGGCCGAGGCCCGGGCGGAGCGCGACGAGGCCCTGTCCCGGGCGGACAAGCTGACCGTCGAGGTCGAGCGGCTGCGGGCCGAGCTGACCGAGGCGCGCGACCAGGCCCGCGAGGCGGCCGCCCAGCGCGAGCACGAGGTGGCGCACCTGCGGCGCAAGGTGTCCGAGCAGGGCAGCAGGCTGCGGTTCGCGCTCGACGCGCAGCGGGACCTGGAGGCCGAGGTCGCCCGGCTGCGGGCCGGCGTCGACGACCGGCTGGCCGAGGTGATCGCCGAGCGGGACCGCGAGCGGGAGCGCGCCGACGAGGAACGCCGCCGCGCCCAGCGCGCGCAGGCCGAGGTCGCGGCCGCCCGCCAGGCCGCCAAGGAGGCCCGGCAGGGCGACGAGGTGCGGCTCGGGCTGCTGCTCGAGACCCTCGGCGGCGCGGTGCAGGGCCTGCGCCGCGAGCTGTCCCTCGGTGGGGGCGGGCCGCGTCCCGCGGACCTCGTCGCGGGACCGGACGGCACCCGTGGCACGCCCGTCGTCAACCTCGCGACCCTCGACGCGCTGCTGGCCCTGCCCGCCGCGCACCTGATCGTCGACGGCTACAACGTGAGCAAGACCGGCTATCCCGAGCTGCCGCTGGCGGACCAGCGCACGCGGCTCGTCGGGCAGCTCGGCGCGCTCGCCGCACGCACCGGGGTCGAGGTCACCGTGGTGTTCGACGGCGCCGCGGTCAGTGCCGCGCAGACCCGCGGTGCCCGGGGCGTGCGGGTGCTGTTCAGCGATCCCGGCGTGATCGCCGACGACGTCATCCGCGACCTGGTGGCCGCCGAGCCGCAGGGCCGCCCGCTGCTGGTCGCCTCCTCGGACCGCGCGGTCGCCGACTCCGTCCGGCGCCGCGGGGCGCACGCGGTGCCCTCGTCCGTGCTCCTCGGCCGCCTTCGCTCCTGATCTCTCGTCGGCCGGTTCCCGCAGGTCACGGCCGCGTTCTCCGGAAACTGTCGGTGCCGCTCCGTACGGTGCGCACCGAGAGATCACCGGAGGCGAGGAGCGACACGATGATCGTCGACTGCGACAGCTGCGAGGTCCGCGGGCGGTCCTGCGGGGACTGCGCGATCGGGGTCCTGCTGGGCATGCCCGCGGTGCCGTCGGCAGCGCCGCTCGACCGGCCGGCCGACACGCTCGAGGTGGACGGATGGGTCGCGGTGGGCGGCGAGCACGTGCCGTCCGGCGCGCCACGGGTACAGCTCGACGCAGCCGAGCGGCAGGCGTTGGCCGTCCTGGCCGATCAGGGCCTGCTGCCGCGGTTGCGCTTGGTTCCCGCCTGTACCCGCAGCGTCACCGACATCGGGGGCGGCGAGACCGATCGTCGCAACGCTGTGTAGTGAAATGCGGCACCGATCGCGCCGGGTGGTCACGATCGGCGACGAGCGGATCGGCGACCGCTCACAGCACGGCTCCCCGGCCAGGTCTGGACGGGTGAATCACACGCTCGTAATCTCGCCGCGACCTCGCGTCGAGCGGCCGTCGTCCCCAGGACGGCCCGTGAGGTCACCGCCGCGGCACCGCCTGCACCCGCAGGACCCGGTGCCCCACCGCCCGGGACCCCCGACCCGGGCGGGCGCGGCGGGTGCGAGGGAGGAGTCGCGTCCGCGTGCTGTCGCCCCGAGAGCGGAGTGCCCGGCGGGCCCGAGCGGCCCGGGCCGGTGCCCGGGCGACCGGGCGGGCCGTGGTGTCGGCCGCCCTGGTCGTGGCGGCGGTCGTCGCCCTCCCGGTCGGCACCGCGAGCGCGGACCCGATCCTGCCCGGCATCCCCGGGGTGCCCGTGCCGGCACCCGCGCCCGCGAACCCGGCTGATCCCGCCGCTCCCGTGAACCCGGCGGTGCCGGCGGATCCCGCCGTGCCCGAGGTGCAGGTCCCGGTCGTCGCCGCGCCCCCGCGGACGCCGGACGAGGCGCGGCAGCAGGTCGCGGACGTGCGGCGCGAGGCCGAGGTCCTCACCGAGCAGTGGCACGCCGCCACGGACGACCTCACGGCCAGGCAGGCCGAGGCCGACCGGCTCCGCGAGGCGGTCGACCCGCTGCGCACCGCCGCGGACCAGGCCCGCGGGGACGAGGAGACCTACCGGGAGACGCTCGACGGCGTCACGCTCTCGTTCTACGAGGACGGTCGGCTGGACCAGTTCAACGCCCTGCTCGCCAGCTCCTCGCCGCAGGCCTACCTGGACCAGATGTCGGCGCTCGAGACGCTCTCGGCCGACCGGCTCGTCGCGCTCGACGAGCTGCGGGACAAGGTCGACCGGGCCGCGCGCACCCAGGCCGACGCCGACGGCGCGACGCTGCGCGCCCAGACCGCCGCCGACGAGGCCCGCCGGGCCGCGGACGAGATCGGGATCCGGAAGGCCGACGCCGAGAAGCGGATCGGCGAGGCCGAGGCCCTGCTCCGCCGGCTGAGCCCGGCGGAGATCGCCGATCTCAACGGGCCCGCCGAGGACGCGCCGGACGTCCTGCTGGGCACCGGCGTGGGCGCCGACGCGCTGCGGGCGGCGGCGACCAAGCTCGGCCGGCCGTACGTGTGGGGGGCGAGCGGGCCGGGGTCGTTCGACTGCTCGGGGCTGACCTCGTGGGCGTTCAGGCAGGCCGGCATCACGCTGCCGCGGTCGAGCAGTGCGCAGGCGCGGGTCGGCACGCCGGTGTCCTGGAGCGAGATGCAGCCCGGTGACCTCGTCTTCTACTACTCACCGGTGAGCCACGTCGGCATCTACGCAGGCGGCGGCAAGATGATCAACGCGCCGCAGAGCGGGGACGTCGTCAAGTACCAGACCGTCTCGCGCAGCGCGTTCAGCGGCGCCCGCCGCATCTGACCTCGTCCGCTCCCCGTCCCCGGCGGCCGGATCGCCTCCCGCGATCCGGCCGCCGCGGCGCGTCGGGCCGGGGCGGAGTCACGCCGCGGCGGCCGCTCCCACCCTGCCCGATAGGTTCGCCGGGTGGCCCGCACGCTCCTCGTCACGAACGACTTCCCGCCCCGCCGGGGCGGCATCCAGAACTACCTGCGGGCCCTGGCCGACCGGTTGCCGCCGGGCGAGCTCGCGGTCTACGCACCGGCCTGGGAGGGCGCGGCCGGGTTCGACGCGAGCCTCGGCTTCCCGGTCCACCGGCACCCGACGTCCTTGATGCTCCCGGTGCCCGCGGTCGCCCGGAGGGCGGCCGCGTACGCCCGCGAGCACGGCGCCACCACCGTCTGGTTCGGCGCGGCGGCGCCGCTGGCGCTGCTCGGGCCGGGGTTGCGCCGCTCCGCGGGGATCCGGCGGGTGGTGGCCAGCACGCACGGGCACGAGGTGGGCTGGTCCATGCTGCCCGGCGCGCGGCAGGCCCTGCGTCGCATCGGCGACGACGCGGACGTCGTCACCGTGGTGTCGCGGTACACGCGGGGGCGGTTCGCGTCGGCGTTCGGTCCCCGGGCGGCGCTCGAGCACCTGCCGCCCGCCGTCGACACCGAGGTGTTCCGGCCGAACCCGGCCGCCCGGGAGGCACTGCGGGCACGCTACGGGCTGGGGGAGGCTCCGGTGGTGACCTGTCTGTCCCGGCTGGTGGCGCGCAAGGGGCAGGACGCGCTGATCGCGGCCCTGCGCCCGCTGCGCGAGCGGGTGCCCGGCACCCGGCTGCTGATCGTCGGCGACGGGCCGGACCGGGACCGGTTGCCCCGGCTGGCCCGGCGCCACGGGGTGGCCGAGCACGTCGTGTTCACCGGGGCCGTGCCGCCGGAGGAACTCGCCGCGCACCAGGCGGTCGGGGACGCGTTCGCGCTGCCCTGCCGTACCCGCGGCGGCGGGCTCGACGTCGAGGGGCTCGGCATCGTGCTGCTGGAGGCCTCGGCGTGCGGGGTGCCGGTGGTGGCGGGGGACAGCGGCGGCGCGCCCGAGACGGTGCGTGAGGGCGAGACCGGGCACGTCGTCGACGGCCGGGACCGGGCCGCCCTGGTCGACGCCCTCGCCGACCTGCTCGCCGACCCCGACCGGGCGCGGAAGATGGGCGCCGCCGGGCGGGCGTGGATGGAGGAGGAGTGGACCCTCCCCACCCAGGTCGCCCGCCTGCGGACCTTCCTCGCCGGGTGACTGCACTGTGGATCCACAGTGCGCACCCGATGCCGTCGGACGCGCACCGTGGATCCATGACGCGGGCCCGAGCCGCCTCCGGCAGGCCGGGGCGGCTCAGGCGGGCTCAGCGGCCCAGGCGGGTTGGCCGACTCAGGCGGGCTGGGGCGTCTCGGCCGGGGCGTAGATGGCGGCGATCTCCGCGGCGTACTGCTGCGCCACCACCGCACGCTTGACCTTGAGCGTGGGCGTGAGCTCCCCGCCCGCCTCGCTGAAGTCCACCGGCAGGATCCGGAACTTGCGGATCCGCTCGGCCCGGGACACCGCCTGGTTGGCCTCCTCGACCGCGGCGGCGATCTCCCCGCGCAGCTCCGGGTCGTCGACCAGGTCGGCGGCGGAGGTCGGGTCGCCGGTGGCGGTCTTGCCGTTGCGCTCGCGCCAGCTCGGCAGGGCCTCCGGGTCGATGGTCACGAGCGCGCCGATGAACGGCTTGCCGTCCCCGACGACCATGCACTGCCCGACCAGAGGGTGTGCCCGCAGCCGGTCCTCCAGCACCGCGGGTGCGACGTTCTTGCCGCCCGCGGTGACCAGCAGCTCCTTCTTGCGCCCGGTGATCGTCAGGAATCCGGCGTCGTCGAGCTCGCCGATGTCGCCGCTGTGGAGCCAGCCGTCCTCGATCGCCTCGGCGGTGGCCTTCTCGTTCTGCCAGTAGCCGCGGAAGACGATGTCGCCGCGGAGCAGGATCTCGCCGTCGTCCGCGATCCGGACGGCGTGGCCCGGCACCGGCCGCCCGACGCTCCCGACCCGCTGCGCGGACAGCGAGTTGACGGTGACCCCCGCGCTGGTCTCGGTGAGGCCGTAGCCCTCGAGGATCGGCAGGCCGATGCCGCGGAAGAAGTGCCCGAGGCGCTCGCCCAGCGGCGCGCTGCCGGACACGGCGGCGACGACGCGCCCGCCCGTGGCCGCCCGGAGCTTGCCGTAGACGAGCTTGTCGAACACCGCGTGCCTGACCTTGAGCCCGAGGCCCGGGCCGCCGGTGTCCCGGGCCCGCGACCACGCGATCGCGGTGTCCGCGGCGGCGTCGAAGATCCGGCCCTTTCCCTCGTCGTGCGCCTTCTGCCGGGCACCGTTGTAGACCTTCTCGAACACCCGCGGGACGGCGAGCAGGAAGGTCGGGCGGAAGCTCTGCAGGTCCGCGAGCAGGTTCTTCGTGTCCGGGGTGTGCCCGATGACCGTGCGGGAGGCGATGGCGCCGCACTGGATGACCTTGCCGAACACGTGCGCCAGCGGCAGGAACAGCAGCACCGAGCCGGTGTCGGTGAGCAGCTCGGAGAGCACCGCACGGGTCGAGGCGATCTCGGTGAGCAGATTGCGGTGGGTCAGCTCGCAGCCCTTGGGCCGCCCGGTCGTGCCCGAGGTGTAGATCAGGGTGGCCAGGTCGTCCGCCTTCACGGCCCGGCGGCGCTCGTGGACCTGCTCGTCGGCGAGGTCCTTGCCCGCGGCGACGAACTCGTCGACCCCGCCCGAGGCGATCTCCTTGACGAACCTCAGCGTGATACCGGCCTGCGCGACCAGGGCCGCGTGGTCGGCCGTCTCGACCACGATCCCGACGGCGCCGGAGTCGGCGAGGATCCACTCGATCTGGGACGCGGAGGAGGTCTCGTAGATCGGCACCGTGACCGCGCCGACGGCGAGGACCGCGTAGTCGACGAGCGTCCACTCGTACCGGGTGCGGGACAGCAGCGCCACGCGGTCGCCCGCCTCGACGCCAGCGGCGATCAGGCCGCGCGCGACCGCCGTGACCTGCGCGGCGAACTCGGCGGCGGTGACGTCCCGCCACCCGCCGGCCTCCTGGACCCGCAGCGACGTGGTCCGCGGGACCTCCGCCTCGTTCGCGTAGACGGCGTCGAGGAGGTTCTCCTCCGCTCCGACCGTGACGGTCGCGGGGACGCTGTACTCACGCACGATGCTGACCTCCTGGCCGGCGTTGGCAGGTTACTCGCGAGGAAAGATAGCGCGTCGCGGCGCGGATCGGCAGGCCGCGTGTGTCCGGCTTGTCCGGTTCGCCGCACCCGGCACGCGCGGCCCCCGTCGTGGCCCGCGCGAGCCCCCGTCGCAGGTCCCGCAGGTGCGGGCGGGAGGATCGGGCACGCGAGGAGGTGGCCGGTGCCCAGTGTGGACGTGGTGGACGAGACATTCCTGGCCGTGCCCCGTGCGCGCGTCGCGGCGGAGTTCGCCGATCCGGGGGCCTGGCCGGGCCTCTGGCCGGACCTGCGGCTGGAGGTGCTGGCCGACCGGGGCGACGAGGGGGTGCGCTGGACCGTCGGCGGGGCGCTGACCGGGAGCATGGAGGTGTGGCTGGAGGCGGTGCTCGACGGCACCGTCGTGCACTACTTCCTGCGGGCCGACCCCACCGGGCCGGACGGTCTGCCGACGACCTGGTCCCCTCGCCGCGCCACCGCCGAGACCCAGCGCCGGCAGCGGGCCGCGAAGCGGATCGCGTTCGCGCTCAAGGCGCGCCTGGAGGCGGGCCGGGCGCCGGGGGACCCGCCCGCGGCGCTCACCTGACGGCGCTCAACCTCACGACGCCGATCCGACGACGCTCACGTAGCGTCTGCAGATCATGCGGGTGCATGTGGTCTCCGACGTGCACGGCAACGTCGAGGCCCTCGCCCGGGCGGCCGACGGCGCCGATGCGGTGTTCGTGCTCGGCGACCTGATCGACTTCGTCGACTACCGGGACCCCGAGGGCGGCATCCTGGGCCGGGTCCTGGGCCCGGAGGTCAGCCGGCAGTTCGGCGACGTGCGCCGGTCGGGCGGGCCGGGCGAGCTGCGGGAGTTCGCGCGGCAGGCCTGGGCGCGCATCCCCGACCCCGCGGCCGTGATCGAGGAGGCGATCGCCGAGCAGTACGAGGCGCTGTTCCCCGTCCTCCCGGACCCGACCTGGGCCATCCCGGGCAACGTCGACGTCCCCGACCTCTGGCCCGCGCACGTCCGCCCCGGCACCCGGGTGCCCGACGGCGAGGTGGTCGAGATCGGCGGGCTGCGCGTCGGCTTCGTGGGCGGAGTGCCGCTGCCGCCCGGCTTCCCGCCGCGCAGGGGCGGTCCCTGGCGTCCGCACCTCGTGCCGTCCGAGGACTACCTCGCCGCGGTCGGCAAGCTCACGGACGTCGAGCTGCTGTGCACGCACGCCCCACCCGCGGTGCCCGCACTGCACTACGACGTCGTCACGAAGCGGCGGGAGCTGCCCGGGCAGGGGCTGGTGGAGCTGATCGAGCGCGACCGTCCCCGCGCGGCGCTGTTCGGGCACGTCCACCAGCCGCTGACGCAGCGGGCCCGGCTGGGCCGCACCGAGTGCGTCAACGTCGGGCACTTCCGCAGGACGGGCGAGCCGTACGTGCTGCGCTGGTGATCCGCCCGGTAACGTGCGCGTCATGGCCGACGCGACGACGTCCTCGATCACCATCGACGCCGACCCCGAGACGGTCATGGCGGTGATCGCGGACTTCGAGGCCTACCCCGAGTGGGCGGACCAGGTGAAGACGGTCGAGATCCTGGAGAAGGGCGGCGACAAGGCCGACCGCGTGCGCTTCTCCATGGACGCCGGTCCGATCAAGGACACCTACACGCTCGACTACGACTGGGCGCCGGACGGCCGCTCGGTGAGCTGGACGCTGGTCAAGGGCCAGATGCAGAAGGCGCAGAACGGCTCGTACACGCTCGAGTCCGCGGGCGGCGCGCCCACCACGGTGACCTACAGCCTCGCCGTGGACCTCAACATCCCGATGATCGGCATGTTGCGCCGCAAGGCCGAGAAGGTGATCATCGACACCGCCCTGAAGGGCCTGAAGCGCCGCGTGGAGAGCCGCTCCTGAGCGCACGCCCCGTGGCGGCTACGCTGCCGCGCGTGCGGGTCGTGCTGTTCACCGGCAAGGGGGGCGTCGGGAAGACGACGCTCGCCGCGGCCACGGCCGCCCGCCTCGCCCGGTCCGGGCGCAAGACCCTCGTCGTCTCGACCGACCCCGCGCACTCCCTCGGCGACGCCCTCGGCGAGCGCCTCGACGACACCACCGAGCACGAGCCCGCCGACCTCGGCCAGGGGCTGTTCGCCGCGCACGTCGACACGCGGGTGCTGCTCGACGACACGTGGGCCGGGCTGCAGGGCCACCTGCGCACGTTGCTCGCCGGGGCCGGGATCGACGAGCTGCTGGCGGACGAGCTGACCGTGCTCCCGGGCGTCGAGGACCTCCTCGCCCTCGCCGAGGTGCACCGGCTCGCGAGCTCGGGGCTCTGGGAGGTGGTGGTCGTCGACTGCGGCCCGACCGCCGAGACGCTGCGCCTGCTCGGGCTGCCCGAGGCGCTCTCCGGGTACCTCGAGCGGCTCTTCCCCGCGCACCGCCGGGCCGTCCGCGGCATGATCGCCGGGCTGGCCCCGGGACGGGGCGGCGCCGAGCAGGCCGCGGGCTGGGACCGGACGGTCGACGCCCTGGACCGGCTCGCCGCGCAGCTCGCCGGGCTGCGCGCCCTGCTGGCCGACCGCGAGGAGACCTCGATCCGCCTGGTCCTGACCCCCGAGCGGGTCGTCGCCGCGGAGACCCGCCGCACGCTGACCGCCCTGGCCCTGCACGACCTGCAGGTCGACGGCCTGGTGGTCAACCGGGTCATGCCCGCGCCGCCGCCGTCGCTGCGCGGACCGACCGCGCGCTGGCTGCGCGAGCGGCACACCGAGCAGCAGGCCGTGCTGGCCGAGCTGCGGGCGGAGTGCGCCGACGCCGTGCCGCTGGTCACGGTGCCGTACACCGCGGCCGAGCCCACGGGCGTGGAGGCGCTGGTGGCGCTCGCCGCGGGCCTCTACGGCGACGCCGACCCGGTGGCCCCCGGCCCCGCCGCCGGCCCGGCCCTGCGCCTGGAGCGCACCGCGGGCAGCGGGACCTCCGCGGACTCGGAGTTCGAGCTGGCCCTGCGCCTGCCGGGCGCGGCCGACGGCCCGCTGGACCTCACCCGCGTGGGCGACGAGCTGGTGGTCACCGTGGGCGCCACCCGGCGCCGGGTCAGCCTGCCGGCCGTGCTGCGCCGCTGCGAGGTCACCGGCGCCCGCCTCGTGGGCGAGGGCCACGCCACGGACCTGGTCGTGGTCTTCGCGCCGGACCCGGCGGTCTGGATGCAGCGGTGACCGGGGGGCGCGGGTGAGCTGCGCGCACGCCGAGGGCCTCACCCGGGAACTGCGCGCCCTCGCGACGGCCGCGGTCGAGCGTGTCGGGCCGCTGCTCGACGCCGCCCGCTCGGCCGAGGGCACGCCGTCGAGCTGCGCGTCCTGCCCGGTGTGCGCCCTGCTCGCGCTGCTGCGCGGCGAGCGCCCGGAGCTGGCGGTACGCCTGGCCGAGCACGCCGCGGGACTGCTGACGGTGCTGCGGACGTTGCTGGAGGAGCTGCCGGACCCGGCGGCGGAGGGAACGGCCGGCAGTGCTGCGGGGCGTGGATCCGAGGAAGAGGGCGGACATGGCACGACCCGCGGTGCGGACGGCGGAGACGCCGCACACGGTGGCGACGGCGTACGCGGCGGAGCCGGGGGGCGCGGGCCCGCCCGGCGGGTCCAGCACATCCCCGTGGTGCGGGTCTGACGTGCTGACCGTCGGGGTGGACGTGGGCGGGACCAGCGTCCGGGCCGGGGTCGTCGACCCCGAGGGCGAGGTCATCGACAGCGCGAGCGCGGCGACCCCCAAGAGCGACGAGGCCCTCGAGGCGACCATCGCCGTGTGCGTGAGCGAGCTCGCGAACCGGCACGAGGTGTCCGCGGTGGGCCTGGCGCTGGCCGGGTTCATCGACGCCGACCGCGGCCTGGTCCGCTTCGCGCCGCACCTGTCGTGGCGGGACGCGCCGGTGGCCGAACGGATGCGCAAGCGGCTGGGCGTGCCGGTCGTCGTCGAGCACGACGCCAACGCCGCCGCCCTCGCCGAGCGCCGCTACGGGGCCGCCGCCGGTGCGTCGACCGTGGTCTTCGTGGCCCTGGGCACCGGGATCGGCGGGGCGCTGCTGCTCGACGGCGCGCTGTTCCGCGGCGCCTTCGGGGTGGCGCCGGAGTTCGGGCACGTCCGGGTGGTGCCCGACGGCCGCCCGTGCGAGTGCGGCAAGCGCGGCTGCTGGGAGCGGTACTGCAGCGGCACCGCGCTCGCCACGACCGCGCTGGAGATGCTCGCCGATCCCGACGCGTCCACCTCCGTGCTGCATCGCGAGGCCGCCCGGGACCCGGGCCGGGTCACGGGCCAGCGGGTCGCGGCCGCCGCGCGCGACGGCGACCGGCTGGCCCGGCGCGCGGTCGCCGACATGGGCCGGTGGCTGGGCGAGGGCCTGTCGCTGATCGCCGACGTCTTCGACCCCGAGCTGGTCGTGATCGGCGGCGGGGTCTCGGTCTCGGCGCCGCTGTTCCTCGACGAGGCCCGCGAGCACTACGCGCGGATCGTCACCGGCGCGGGCAACCGGCCGCTGGCGCGGATCCGCACCGCGCAGCTCGGGTCGGCGGCCGCGGTGGTCGGGTCCGCCGAGCTGGCGCGCGAGGCCATCGTGAGCGGCCGGGCGGCGCGCTGACGGGCCGGCCGGGGCCTAGACGGTGCCCTCGTCGTCGTACGGGTCCACGTCCTCGTCGGCGGGCTGCCACAGCCGCATCAGCAGCCAGGTGAGGCCGCCGGCGATCGCCACGAGGCCCAGCGGCAGCCCGTAGACCGAGGACATCCCGATCCACTGCGGCGCCGCGACGAGCACGATCCCCAGCACGACCAGCACCAGCCCGACGCCCACCGCGGCGCCCACCCGGGGCAGCGGCGGCGGCTCCGGCGGGATGTAGTGCTCCTCCGGGTCCAGCCGGGGGTCGATCTCGGGGACCGGCGGGGGTGCGGGGGCGGCGCGCCGCTCCGTCGCCGGCTCCGGGTCGGTCGCCCCGGTACCGGTCGCCGCAGGGCCGGTCGAAGCAGGGCCGGTCGTCGCAGGACCGGACGCCGCTGTGCCCGGACCGTCGCCCGGTTCGTCACCGGGCCAGCGCGGGACGGTGCCCTCCGCCCGCCAGGAGGCCACGACCTGCTCGAAGGGATCCGGGTCCGACCGGCGGCCCTCGCGCCCCGGGTCGCCCTGCACGCCCTCCGGCTCGCCCGTGCTCATGCTCGCGGCCTCCTCGGGGTCTGCGGGGACAGACCCGTGCATCCTGACACGGACACGCCCGCCACGGGCGCGGGAGTCCCTTGTTGTCGCAACGGCGCGACGCTCCGTACGCTTGGGCTCCCTTGTGGTGAGGAGGCCCAGCCCGGTGCTGTACTGGTGGTCGAAGTACGTCCTGCTCGGCCCGTTGCTCCGGCTGTACTGCCGCCCCACCATCGAGGGTCTGGAGCACATCCCTTCCACGGGTGCCGCGATCCTCGCGAGCAACCACCTGGCGGTGGCCGACTCGTTCCTGTTGCCCCTGCAGGTGCCGCGCCGGATCACGTTCCTCGCCAAGCGCGAGTACTTCACCGAGCCCGGCCTGAAGGGCTTCGTCAAGAAGCAGTTCTTCAGCGGCGTCGGTCAGGTGCCGATCGACCGGTCCGGCGGCAACGCGGCACAGGCGGCGATGGACACCGCGGTCCGGCTGCTGCGCGCGGGCAACCTCCTCGGCATCTACCCCGAGGGCACCCGCTCGCCCGACGGGCGGCTCTACAAGGGCAAGACCGGGGTGGCGCGGATGGCGCTCGAGGCCGGCGTCCCGGTGATCCCGGTGGCGATGATCGGCACGGACAAGGTCAACCCGATCGGCTCCAAGATGTGGAGGCCCGGGCACGTGCACGTCAAGGTGGGCGAGCCGCTCGACTTCTCCCGCTACGAGGGCATGGCGGGGGACCGGTTCATCGAGCGGTCCATGACGGACGAGATCATGTACGCCCTGATGGAGCTCTCCGGACAGACCTACGTGGACGTGTACGCCGCGTCGGTCAAGGAGAAGGCCGCCCAGGCCGAGAAGGAGCAGCAGGGCAGAGCGGCGGCCTGAGCCGAGCGGCTCGGCCCCGGTCAGCCCGCGGCGATCGCGGCGTTGGCCGCGTCCTGCGCCTGCTGCAGCCCGGGCCCCACGGGCAGCCGCCCGGCGAAGACCTCCCCGAGGATCGGTTCGAAGGCCCGCGAGCCCGTGCCGAACTTCGGTCCCGCCGGCGGGTCGATCGTGGCCGTGCCGCCGAGGCTGCCGAAGTACCCCGTCTCGACGCCGCGCTCGCGCCAGTAGTCGAAGAACTTCTGCTGCGAGCCCGTGACCGCGGGCAGCGCGGCGCCCCGCCCGCCGACGGGGTCGGCGCCCGGCTCGGAGCCGATCCAGTCGAGGACGCGCGTGACGGCCTCGGGGTGCGAGGTGCGCGCGTTGCCCGCCGCGATCACGCTGTTGACCACCGACACCCGGCCCGCGGGCCCGGCGACCATCGGCGCCACGCCCCAGTCGAACGTGGCGCCGTCGGCGACGTTGCGCAGGTTGTAGGTGCCGGACTGGAACACGGCGAGCCGCTGGTCGAGGAAGGCGTCCCGGGCGTAGTCGGGGTTGACGTTGGTGTCGTCGGCCGCCGGGGCGACGTGGTGGGTGTTGATCAGGTCGACGAGGTACTGGAACGCCTGCGCCGACTGCGGCTCGGCGAAGGCGAAGGTGCCGTCGGGCTTCTGGAAGCGCCCGCCGTTGGAGCCGACGAAGTCGTAGTAGATCGCCTGGAGGTCGCGGCCGGCGTTGAAGCCGTACCGGGCCACGTTCGCCGGGTCGAAACCGGGCTGGTCGGCGGTCCGGCCCTGCGCGTCGACGGTCAGCTTCCGCATCGCCGGCAGGAAGGTGTCCTTCGCCGGGTCGGTGTGCCAGGTCAGTGCGGTGGGGTCGACGCCGGCGTCCGCCAGCATCCTCCTGTTGTAGTAGATGACGATCCGGCCGTCCGTGAGCGCCGGGACGCCCCACAGCGCCCCGTCCCGGGTGTACTGGTCGACGGCGGCCGGGACCCACTTCTGCTTGCGGCCGGGCAGGATTCGGTCGACGTCGATGAGCGCGCCGGAGTCCGCCAGGGCGCCGAAGTACGCCGAGTTGAGCCAGAAGATGTCGTCGCCCTTGCCGGCGGCGAGCTGGGCGTTGAGGCTCACGAAGTAGTCCGAGTACGGGACGACGTCGAGGTCGACGCGGATGTCGGGGTTCTGCCGCTCGAACTCGGCGAAGGACGTGCCGTAGGCCTTGGCCACCTGGTCGTCCCACAGGCGCAGGGTCACGGTGGTGGCGGGCGCCTGCGGCGGGCCGGCGCACGCCGCGGCGAGCACGGCGCAGAGCAGCACGACCAGCCCGGGGAGCAGGGCGGTGCGGGAGCGGTGCATGGGATCTCGCTAGGAAGGCGGTCGGACCGAGGCCGAGGGTCGGTGGGTAGGTCGTCCCGGACGTCCGGATCGTGACCGTGCAACCACATCTTCGCCCGTCCGGCGCAGTCCCGGCGCGCGCCCCGCCGATCGGGCGACGTAGAGTCGCGGCAGGTCGGAAAGGGTTGGCATGCGCTTCTTCTACGACACCGAGTTCATCGAGGACGGCAGGACGATCGATCTGGTGTCGATCGGCGTCGTCGGCGAGGACGGGCGCGAGTTCTACGCGGTGTCCACGGAGTTCGACCCGGACAAGGCCGGCCCCTGGGTGCGGGCCAACGTGCTGCCCAAGCTGCCCTCGCCCGCCGACAAGGCCTGGCGGTCCCGGGCGGCGATCCGCCGCGACCTGCTGGCGTTCCTCACCGGCGCACCCGGCGAGGTCGAGCTGTGGGCCTGGATCGCCGCGTACGACCACGTCGCCCTCTGCCAGCTGTGGGGCGCCATGCCCGCGCTGCCCCGCGCGATCCCGCGGTTCACCCGCGAGCTGCGCCAGCGGTGGGAGGACGCGGGCCGCCCGCCGCTGCCGCCGCCCACGTCCGACGCGCACGACGCGCTGGCCGACGCCCGGCTCAACCTGCGCCGCTGGCAGGTCATCGAGACCGCCGTCCCGACGCCCTGACCGGAGCGGGCATCCGCGTGCTGACCGGGCCGGGAGCCGGGGGCCGGGCCCTCGGGGGGACCGCATACCCTCGTGGGCGTGAACTGGTCCGTCGACGCCCCCGTGGACGTCCTCCCGGAGTTGCCGCCGCTGCCCGGTGATCTCCGCACCCGGCTGGACGACGCGCTCGCCCGGCCCGCCGCCCAGCAGCCCGAGTGGCCGGACCCCTCGGTCGTCACGCACACCCGCACGGTCCTCGAGAGCGTGCCGCCGGTCGTGCTGCCGCCCGAGGTCGACCGGCTCAAGCAGCGCCTGGCCGACGTCGCGAACGGGAAGGCCTTCCTGCTCCAGGGCGGGGACTGCGCCGAGACGTTCGTCGACAACACCGAGCCGCACATCCGCGCGACCATCCGCACCCTGCTGCAGATGGCCGTCGTGCTGACCTACGGCGCCTCGCTGCCGGTGGTGAAGGTCGGCCGGATCGCCGGGCAGTACGCCAAGCCGCGCAGCTCGCCCGTCGACGCGCTGGGCCTGCCCTCGTACCGCGGCGACATCGTCAACGGGCTCGCCCCGAACGAGGCCTCCCGCACGCCGGACCCGTCGCGGATGATCCGGGCGTACGCCAACGCGAGCGCCGCGATGAACCTGGTCCGCGCCCTCACGGCGACGGGCATGGCCGACCTGGCGATGGTGCACGCCTGGAACAAGGACTTCGTGCGCACGTCCGCGGCGGGGGAGCGGTACGAGGCGGTCGCCGCGGAGATCGACCGCGCGGTCCGGTTCATGGACGCCTGCGGGGTCACGGACCACCAGCTGCACGCGGTGGAGTTCTACGCCTCGCACGAGGCCCTGCTGCTGGACTACGAGCGGGCCATGCTGCGGCTGGACCTCGACCGCGACAACCCCGTGCTCTACGACCTGTCGGCGCACTTCCTCTGGATCGGCGAGCGCACCCGCCAGCTCGACGGCGCGCACGTCGCCTTCGCGGAGCTGCTGTCGAACCCGATCGGCCTCAAGATCGGCCCGAGCACCACGCCCGAGCAGGCCGTGGAGTACGTCGAGCGGCTGGACCCGCGCAACGAGCCGGGCAGGCTCACGCTGATCAGCCGGATGGGCAACGGCAAGATCCGGGACGCGCTGCCGCCGATCGTCGAGAAGGTCACCGCCTCCGGCCACAAGGTCATCTGGCAGTGCGACCCGATGCACGGCAACACCCACGAGTCCACGACGGGCTACAAGACCCGCCACTTCGACCGCATCGTCGACGAGGTGCAGGGCTTCTTCGAGGTGCACGGCGCGCTCGGCACGCACCCCGGCGGCATCCACGTCGAGGTCACGGGCGAGGACGTCACCGAGTGCCTCGGCGGCGCCCAGGAGATCTCCGACCTCGATCTCCACGGCCGGTACGAGACCGCCTGCGACCCGCGGCTCAACACCCAGCAGTCCCTCGAGCTGGCCTTCCTCGTCGCGGAGATGCTGCGCGGCTGACCCCCGCCCGTGCGTGGCAGGTGGTGCTCCTGCCGCGCACGGGCGCCGGAGGCGCTAGAAGACCGTGAGGGTGACGGTCGCGCCCTCCTCGACCGACGTCCCCGGGCCCGGGTCCTGGTCGACCACGCGCGGGTTCTCCCGGCCGAAGGGGAAGGTCCGCTCGACGTCGACGGTGAGCCCGCGGCGCTCGAGCCGCTCCCGGGCCTCGTCGAGCCGGTCGCCGATCACGAGGGGGACGTCGACCTCCGCCGGCGGCTCCACGCCCTTGCTCAGCACCAGGGTCACCGAGCCGCCGATCGGGAGCGGCGTGCCGGCCGGGGGATCGGTGCGCAGCACCGCGCCCTGCGGCACCGTACTGCTGAACTCCGTCGCCGCGTCCGAGGTCGCGGGCGTGAGCTGTGCCGTCCGCAGCGTCTGCTCGGCCGCCGCCACCGTGCTGCTCTCGGCGATCGCGGGGACCACCGGGCGGCCCGTGGAGACCGTGAGGGTGACGGCGCTGCCGCGCAGCAGCCGGGAGTCCGGGGCGGGGTCGGCGGCGGCCACCCGGTCGGCGGCGACGTCGTCGTGGTGCTGCTCGGTGACCGACCAGGCCAGGTCGGCCTCGGTGAGCAGCTGCTCGGCCGCGCTCCGGTCCAGCCCGACGACCGCGGGCATCGCGGTCCAGCGGCCGGACCCGAGCCACCACGCCGCCCCGCCGACGACCAGGCCGAGCAGCAGCAGGAGCACGATCCACAGCGCGAACACCCGGCGGCCGCGCCGCCGGGCGATCCGGTGGTCGGGCAGCGCGTCGGGTCCGGGTGCCGACGCGGTGCCGTGCCGCCCCGGCCGCCGCGGCCGCTCGGTGGGCGGGTCCTCCGTGCACCCGTCCGGGAACTCCCCGCGGGTCAGCGCGCGGGTTCCACCGGATCCGGCGGGCTCGGCCGGCGCCTCCAGCGCGAAGCCCGCGAAGCCCTCCTCCGGCAGGGTGTCCTGCTCCTCGATCGGCGGCGGGGGCGGCAGCGGGACCGGCACCCGCGGCACGGCCAGCCACTCGCGCAGCCGGACGAGCTCGTCGAGGAAGGCCGCGGCGTCGGCCGGGCGGCGGCCGGGGTCGCGGGACGTGGCCCGGCGCACCAGCTCGTCGAGCTCCGGCGGGACTTCGGTCGCGATCGCGGAGGGGGGCGGCACGTCGTCGTTCACGTGCCGGTAGGCCACGGACAGGGCGTTGTCGCCGGTGTAGGGCGGGGCACCGGTGAGCAGCTCGTAGCAGAGGACGCCGGCGGCGTAGACGTCGCTGCGCGCGTTCGCCTGGCCGGTGGCGACCTGCTCGGGGGACAGGTAGGCCATCGTCCCGAGGATCATCCCGGCGTGGCTGACGCCGGCCTCGGCGGCCGCCGTGACCAGGCCGAAGTCCGCGACCTTCACGCTGCCGTCCCGGCCGAGCAGGACGTTCTCGGGCTTGACGTCCCGGTGCACCATGCCGAGCCGGTGGGCCTGCGCAAGCCCCGCCAGGACCGGCTCCAGGACCGCGAACGCCGCCGGCACGCCGAGGGCACCGCGGCGGCGCAGCACGTCCCGCAGGGTGCCGCCGTCGACCAGCTCCATGACGAGGAACAGCGTCGGCTCGCCGCCGGGCGGGGTGCACCGGCCCTGGTCGTGGACGTCGACGACGTGCGGGTGGTCGATCCGCGCCGCGGACCGCGCCTCCCGCTCGAACCGGGCCCGGAAGGCCGGGTCCGCCGCGAGCCGCGGATCCATGACCTTGATCGCGACCGGTCGGTCCAGCCGGGTGTCCAGCCCCCGGTGCACGGTCGACATCCCGCCCCGCGCGAGGACGGGACCGACCCGGTACCGCGCGTCGATCAGGGCTCCGGGGGAGCCGGGCGGGGCGGTCACGCCCCGACGGTACCGCCCGGTTCCCTCCTCGCGGCGTCTCCCCTCGGCGGGCCGTGCTGTGGCATGGTGACGCGCGTGAGTGAGACGAACGGGGCGAGCGCCGTCCTGTCCGACGACGTCGCCGTCCTGCCCGCCACCGAGGTCGCCGCGATCCTCTCGGTCCCGCGGACCCGCGTGCACCAGCTGATCAAGGACGGCCAGCTGCTCTCGCTGAAGCGCGAGGGCACCACCTGTGTCCCCGCGGACTTCCTCGAGGGCAACGCCGTGGTCAAGGGGCTGTCCGGCACGATCACCGTGCTGCGGGACGGGGGCTACCCCGACGCCGACATCCTCCGCTGGCTCTTCACCGAGGACGACAGCCTGCCCGGCACCCCGATCGCGGCCATCCGGGCCGGACGGCACCGCGAGATCAAGCGGCGCGCCCAGGCCATGGCCTTCTGACCGGCCTTCTGACCGGCCTTCTGACCGGCCTTCTGACCGGCCTTCCGACCCGGGCCTGACAGGCCTTCCGGTCCCGCGTCCGGACGTCTCCGCCGGTTTCGGGGGTCGCCGCCCGGGTACGCGCGCCTCCCATCGGCGGCGCGCGCCGCCGGGTGAGGAGGACGTGACAGTGGACCTGCACGCCACGACGACGATCCGGCGACCGAGATCCGAGGTCTACGCGTACTGGGTCGTCTTCGAGAACCTGCCGACCTTCATGGAGCACCTCGACTCCGTCCGGACCGTGCCGGGCCGCGCGAGCCACTGGGTCGCGAGCGCCCCGTTCGGGACCACCGTGGAGTGGGACGCGGAGGTCGACGAGGAGATCGTCGACCAGGTGATCGCCTGGCACTCCGTCGGCGAGCCCGAGGTGCCTAACCGGGGCCGGGTGAGCTTCGTGGCCGCGCCGGACGGCGAGAGCACCGAGGTCCACGTCGCGCTGACGTACGACCTGCCCGGCGGCGCGATCGGCAAGGCCGCGGCGAAGTGGTTCGGCGAGGAGCCCCACCAGCAGCTCGACGACGACCTGCGTCGGCTCAAGCAGGTGCTCGAGACCGGCGAGGTGGTCCGCTCCGACGGCGCGCCCGAGGGCAAGCGCGCCCGCGAGGAGTTCCCGCAGCGCCCCGCGCAGCCGATGACGGCCGAGGAGCGCACGGAGGTGCTGGGGCGATGAGGGCGAACTGCTGGGCCGGCCGCAACTCCGTGGAGGTCCGTGACGTGCCGGACCCGGGCATCCTCAACCATCGGGACGCGATCGTGAAGATCACGTCCACGGCGATCTGCGGCTCGGACCTGCACCTCGTCGACGGCTACGTCCCGACCATGCAGGACGGCGACGTCCTCGGGCACGAGTTCATGGGCGAGGTCGTCGAGGTCGGGCCGGGCGTGCGGCCCGAGACCCTGCGGGTGGGCGACCGGGTGGTGGTGCCGTTCCCGATCGCGTGCGGCGCCTGTGCGGCGTGCGCGGCCGAGCTGTACTCGTGCTGCGAGAACACCAACCCCAACGCCGGCATCGCCGAGAAGCTGTTCGGCCACCCGTGCTGCGGGATCTTCGGCTACTCGCACCTGACCGGTGGGTTCGCGGGCGGGCAGGCGGAGTACGCGCGCGTCCCGTTCGCGGACGTGGGGCCGTTGCGGATCGAGAACGACCTGTCCGACGAGCAGGTGCTGTTCCTCTCCGACATCCTCCCGACCGCGTACATGGGCGCCGAGATGTGCGACATCAGCGCCACGGACGTCGTCGCGGTGTGGGGTGCCGGGCCGGTCGGCCAGCTCGCGATGGACAGCGCCCGCCTCCTGGGCGCCGCCCGCGTGATCGCGATCGACAAGGAGCCGTACCGGCTGCGGATGGCCGAGTCGGCCGGGCACGTCCCGGTGAACTTCGAGCAGGACGACGTCCGGTCGGTGCTGCTCGAGCTGACCGGCGGGCGCGGCCCGGACAAGTGCATCGACGCGGTGGGCCTCGAGGCGAGCCACGGCAGCGCGCACGTCGGGATGTACGACCGGGTCAAGCAGGCCGTCCGCTCCGAGACCGAACGCCCGCACGCCCTGCGCCAGGCGATCCTGTCGTGCCGCAGCGGCGGCGTCGTGTCGGTGATCGGTGTCTACGGCGGGCTGCTGGACAAGTTCCCGGCCGGGGCGTGGATGAACCGGTCGCTGACCCTGCGCACCGGGCAGTGCCACGTCCAGCGGTACATGCGGCCGTTGCTGCGGCGGATCGAGGCCGGCGAGCTCGACCCCACGCGGATCATCACGCACCGGATGCCTCTGCAGGAGGCCCCGCGGGGGTTCGAGGTCTTCAAGAACAAGCAGGAGGACTGCGAGAAGGTCGTCCTCACCCCGTGACCGGGGGATCAGGGCCGGTGACGGGTCCAGACGGCATGCGCGAGCGCCGGGCCCGCCACCGCCAGCCGGCGGCGCTGCGGGACCTTGACCCGCCGGTGCAGTACCTCGTAGCCGGCGGCGGCGATCTCGTCGAGGATCCCGCCGTAGAGCGTGGAGGCGCAGCGCACGCAGTCCCGGGACTCCGCCGCCAGCATCGCGATCCCCGGCTCCGCGCGCCGGTAGACGGCGCGGGTGCGGGCGACGAGGTGGGCGAGGGCGCGGCGGACCCGGGGCTCGGTGGTGCGCCGGGCGCGGCACCAGACGAGCAGCTCGCGGTCCACGCCGAACGCGGCGAGCTCGTCCGCCGGGAGGTAGACGCGGCCGCGGTCGAGGTCCTCCCCGACGTCCCGCAGGAAGTTGGTCATCTGGAAGGCCACGCCGAGCGCGGCGGCGTGCGGCGCGGCCTCCGCGGGTGCCGCGGAGCCGAGGACCGGCAGCACCTGCAGGCCGATCACCGCCGCGGAGCCGTGGACGTAGGTGTCCAGCTCCTCCGTGGTCGCGTAGCCCGTGACGTGGGTGTCCATCCGCATGGAGGTGAGGAACGGCGAGAACAGGCGCTGGTCGATGCCGTGCCGACGTACGGTGTCGACGACGGCGGTGACCACCGGCTGGGTGCCCGGGTCGTCCCCGGCGAAGGCGCTGACCAGGTCGAGGCCGAGCTCGTCGAGCACCGCCTCGCGCTCCTCCGTGGAGGCGCCGGCGCCGAGGTCGTCGACGATCTCGTCCGCGTGCCGGGCGAAGCCGTAGAGGGCGTGGATCGCCGGCCTGCGGTCCGGGGTGAGCAGCCGGGTGGCCAGGAAGTACGTGCGGCCGTGCCGTGCGTTGAGCGCGCGGCACTCGGCGTAGGCCCGGCGCAGCGCGGGATCGGTGATCCCCGCCGCGTCGAGCTCAGCGGCCGCCGACTGCGCGCGCACCGGGCTCGGAGAGGGGCTCGGAGGTGAGGCACGTGCGCGCCGGGACGGGCTTCGGGCGGCGGAATCCCAGCGGGTCCGGCCGCAGGAGGGAGCGGGCCGCGATCCAGGCCAGGACCGCGCAGACCGCGAGGTAGCCCCAGTTGTAGAGGGCGGCCTCGCCGCTGGGGTAGTAGACGATCATCAGCCACAGCGAGCCGAAGACCAGCCACTGCAGTCCGCGGGCGCTCCACGGGACCATCGCCAGGATCGCCATGCCCCAGCTCAGGTACCAGGGCAGCGTGGCGGGGGAGAGCAGGGCGACGGCGAGCAGCGCGATGCCGGCGCGGCGCACGGCGTCGGGGCCGCCGCCGCGGGCGCGCCACCACTGCACTGCGACGATCGCGACCAGGAGGATCGCGCCGATCACCCGGGCGACGTTGATGAAGGGCTGCTTGGGCAGCGGCGCGACGCCGCCGAGGGCGGTGTGCACGAACTCGCCGAGCCCGGTGGGCAGCGACAGCCAGTTCACGATCATCGACGGAGCGCTGAGCGCGGGCAGCCACCCCAGGTCGACCTGCGCGGCGAGGGTGACGCCCGCGAAGACCAGGACGAACACGGCCACGCTCGCCGTGCCCGCCCGGACCAGGCGCCGCGGGAAGGAACCCTCCAGCCGGGCGGCCCAGATGAGGACGAGGAAGGGCAGCGCGACGGCCGCGCTGGCCTTGGTCGCCATCGCCAGGGTGACCAGTGCGATGCCGAGCACGTGCCGGCCGCGCAGCATGGCCAGGCAGCCGACGGCCAGGAACCCGACGAGCAACAGGTCGTTGTGCCCGCCGCCGACCAGGTGGATGACCATGACGGGGTTGGCGACGACGACCCACAGGGCCACCGCGGGGCGGCCGCCGAGGCGCCGGGTGAGCTCGGGCAGCGTCCAGATCAGCAGGACCAGGCCGAGGCACATGATCAGCCGCATGCCGATCACGCCGAGCACCATGTTGGTGCCCGCCTGCACGGTCACCCAGGCCCACGCCTTCGCGATCAGGATGAACAGCGGGCCGTAGGGCGCCGGGGTGTCCTGCCAGAAGTAGTGGACGTTGTCGGTGAAGACGCCCGGCATCGCCTCCGGGCCGACCGCGTAGGGGTCGAAGCCGAACACCGGCAGCGCGCCCTGCGCCAGGTAGCTGTAGACGTCCCGGGTGAAGAGCGGCGGGGCCACCAGCAGCGGCAGCATCCACACCACGGCCGTGGTGAGCACCGCCCGACCGCCGGCGCGGCGGGCGAGCACCTCCCGGCCCAGCTGCACCCACGCCCACGCCATCAGCACCACGCCGAGGTACATCAGCGCGGTGGCCAGCTCCTTGCCGTGGCCGTAGCGCCAGAACCCGAACGGGCCGTTGCCCAGGATCGGGTCGTGGATCAGCGTGCCGCCGCCGCCCACGCCGCCGACCAGCAGCACGACCGAGGCCGCGAAGCCGAGCCACAGCGGCCTGCGCGGCGGGTTCCCGAGGCGGGACCACAGCCCGGGGGCGGGGCGCGGCGCGCCCGTGCCGGCGGCCGGTGGCGAGTCCCGCGCACCCTCGTCCGGGGCGAGCGCCGTGGCCGTGGGAACGTCGCTGGGCACCGGGGAACCCGCCGGGTCGGTCGGTTCCGGCCCGGTCGCCGGTCGGGTGGGCTGCGCGGTCATGACGGGGCCCATGCTCGCACGGGCGGCCTCCCGGTCCGATCCGGACCCCGCCTGATCACGGACCGGTCACGCCCCGGTCACGCGGGCGGCGGCCAGCCTCCCGGACAGCACGACGGGGGGGATCCCGACCCCCGGCGTGGTCCCGCAGCCCGCGAGCACCACGTTGCCGAACCGCCGCGGCAGGTTCCGGCTCCGGAAGGGGCCGGTCTGCGCGAAGGTGTGCGCGGCCGAGAACGGGGTGCCCGCGGCGAGTCCCTGGCGGGCCCAGTCGGCCGGCGTGACCAGGGTGGACACCTCGACGTCCCCGGTCAGGCCGGTGATCCCGCGCTTCTCCAGCACCCCGAGCAACTCGTCCCGGTACGCCGGGCCGACCCGGTCCCAGTCCAGCGGGCCCCGCTCGAGGTTCGGGCACGGGGCCAGGACGAAGAGCAGGTCCCGGCCCGCGGGCGCCAGCGTGGGATCGGTCGCGGTCGGGCGCGTGACCAGCAGGGACGGGTCCGACATCAGCCGGCCCCGATCGATGATCTCGGTGAAGGTCCGCTCCCACGCCGCCCCGAAGGAGATGGTGTGGTGGGCGAGCTCGTGGCGCGGCGTGGTCACCCCGAGGTGCGCGACGACCGCGCTGGGCGCCCAGCGCACCGGCAGCGGGCGCCGCGGTGCGCCGCCGAGCAGCCGGTGGGCGACGGGCAGGTCCGGGGTGAGCACGACGGCGTCGCAGGCCAGCCGCTCGGGCGCGGCGCCCGCCGACCCGGCCTCGACGTGCCGGACCGCGGTGACCCGCCCGTCCCGCCGTTCCAGCCCGGTGACCTCGCGGCCGGTGAGCAGCTCGGCGCCGGCGTCGACGGCCGCGGCCGCCAGTGCGGTGCCGACCTGCCGCATCCCGCCGCGCGGGAAGTACACGCCGGCGATCGTGTCCATGTAGGCGATCACGCCGTACGCGCCGAGCGCCCGGTCGGGGGCGACCCCGGCGTAGAGGGCCTGGAAGGAGAAGATCCGGCGCAGCCGCTCGTCGGGCAGGAACCGGGCGATCCGCGGGCCGAGCCGGCCGAACCCGCCCAGCGCGGCCAGCCGGACCAGGTCGGGACCGAGCAGGGAGAGCGGCGAGTCGAAGTTCGCGCCGATGAAGGAGTCGATCTCGGTGCGGTAGAGGTCGGTCAGCCAGGCGCGCAGCCGGCGGTACCCGTCCGCGGACTCCGGGCCGCAGGTGGCGCGGACCTCGGCCTCCATCGCCTCGGCGTCCGTGTGGACGTCGATCGTGGTGCCGTCGGCGAAGGTGGTGCGGTAGGCCGGGCCGAGGCGGACCAGGTCCAGCCGGCCCGCCAGCGAGTCGCCGACCGCGCCCAGCGCCTCGTCGAGCAGCTCCGGCATGGTCAGCACGGTCGGCCCGGTGTCCACGAGATAGGTCCCCGAGGGTCCCTCCAGGTCCAGCCGGCCCGCGCGGCCGCCCGGGTGGGCGTCGCGCTCCACGAGGGTCACCCGGCGGCCGGCGCCGAGCAGGTGCAGCGCGGCGCACAGACCCGCGAGCCCGGCCCCGACGACCACGACGTGGTCGGTGGGCCCGTCCACACGTCTCACCGGCGCGTCACCGGTGCCGGCGGGTGGCCCGCACCGCCAGCTCCTGCAGCGCGGTGGCGGCGGGCTCGGCGATGTCGGCGGCGGTGAGCGCGTCGAGCGCGGCCCCGGTCAGCGCGGCGATGCGCTGCTCGACGGCCTGCACCGCACCGAGGTCGGTGAACAGGTCGCGCAGCCGCTCGACGGCCGCGGGGTCCAGGTCGGGGTCGCCGAGCGCGCCGGTGATCGCGGCCCGGGCGGGTCCCTCGCCGGCCCGCTCCAGCGCGAGCGCCACGAGCAGCGTGCGCTTGCCCTCCCGCAGGTCGTCCCCCGCCGGCTTGCCGGTGACCTCGGGGTCGCCGTACACGCCGAGCAGGTCGTCCCGCAGCTGGAAGGCCACGCCGATGTCGGCACCGAACCGCCGGTAGGCGGCGACGAGCCGCTCCGGCGCCCCGGCGAGGGCCGCGCCCAGGTGCAGCGGCCGCTCCACTGTGTAGGCCGCGGTCTTGAAGCGGTCGATGCGCAGCGCGGCACCGGGCGAGGCGTCGCCCGTGGCCTGGGTGAGCACGTCCAGGTACTGCCCGCCGAGAACCTCGGTGCGCATGCCGCGCCACGGGTCGCGGCACCGCCGCAGGGTCTCCGCATCCAGCCCGGAGTCCTGGTACATGTCGTCCGCCCAGGTCAGGGCGAGGTCGCCGAGCAGGATCGCGGCCGCGGCGCCGAAGCGGGCGGGCGGGCCGGACCAGGCGGCGTCGGCGTGCAGGCCGGCGAACTCCACGTGCACCGTCGGCCGGCCGCGCCGGGTGGCCGAGGCGTCCATCAGGTCGTCGTGCACCAGCGCGGAGGCCTGGATCAGCTCCAGCGCGCTGATCGCCCGGAGCACGGCGGGTGCCTGCGCGTCGGCCGGGTCGCCGCCCGCGCCGCGCCACCCCCACCAGGCGAAGGTCGGGCGGATCCGCTTGCCCCCGCTCAGGACGAACCGGACGAGCGAGTCGACGGCCTCGGCGAAGACCGGGCCGATGGCGGCGGCGTCCTCGCGGCGGCGCAGCAGGTAGTCCTCCAGGGCCTGCTCCACCTCCGCCCGGAGCTCGGCGGCACCCTCGGGCTCGGGGGCCGGGCTCGGCAGGACGTTCGCGGGCGGGGAGGGATGAACCACGCGGCGAGCGTATCGGCGGGACGCACCTTGGGCGCGCCGACGCACGACCGTAGGCTGAACAGGTGACCACGCGAACCGCGCAGCCGCGCACCTCGGTGATCGACCGGATAGGGCGGGACCGCCCCGTCTTCTCGGTCGAGTTCTTCCCGCCCAAGGACGAGCAGGGGGAGGCGGAGCTCTGGAAGGCGATCCGCCGCCTGGAGCCCCTCGATCCCGCGTTCGTGTCGGTCACCTACGGCGCCGGCGGCTCCAGCCGGGACCGGACGATCCGGACCACGGCCCGCATCGCCACGGACACCACGCTGGTCGCGATGGCCCACCTCACGGCCGTCTCGCACTCGGTGGCGGAGCTGCGGCACGTCATCGGCTCGTACGCGGCCGCCGGCATCCGCAACGTCCTGGCGGTCCGGGGCGACCCGCCCGGGGACCCGCTGGGGGACTGGGTGGCGCACCCCGAGGGCCTCACCTACGCGGACGACCTGGTCCGGCTGGTCAAGCGGTCCGGCTCGTTCTGCGTGGGCGTCGCGGCCTTCCCGTACGGCCATCCCCGCTCGGCGGACCTCGACAGCGACCTGCAGCGGCTCCTGGCGAAGATCCGCGCGGGGGCGGACTTCGCGATCACCCAGCTGTTCTGGGAGCCGGACGGGTTCCTGCGGCTGCGGGACCGGCTGGCCGCGGCGGGCTGCGAGGTGCCGCTGTTGCCCGGCATCATGCCGCTGCTCAGCGTGAAGACGCTGCGCCGCGGGCCGGAGCTCTCCGGCGCGCCGCTGCCGCCCGGGCTGGCCGAGCGGATGGAGCCCTACGCGGACGACCCGGTGGCCTTCCGCGCCGCCGGCCTCGACCTCACCGAGGAGCTCTGTCGGAAGCTGCTCGGCGAGGGCGTGCGCGGGCTGCACTTCTACACGCTCAACCGCTCGCTGGCCACGGCCGAGCTGGTCGAGCGGCTGGGGCTGGCCCGCCAGCCCGCCCTGCCCTGACGCGAGCGGGGCCGGGTCAGCGGCGCACCGGCGGGTTGCGGGTGCGCCGGGCCAGCACGACCACGGCCGCGACGGCGCCGAGCACGACCACCGCGAGGCCGAGGCTCCACGCCGTCGCCGAGGGGGCCTGCGGGTCGTCGTAGGCCACCACGGCGTCGACGTCGCCGACCTCGCCCGGGGTGAAGGTCCAGCTCACCGTGCCGGCCTCGGAGTCGCCGTTGGTGTCGAGGACCTCGCCCGGGAAGCTGACCTTGAGCTGGAAGTCGGCCCGGTCCACGGGCACGGTGGTGAGGTCGGCGGCGCCCTCCAGCACGATCCGGTTGCCGGCGCGCCGCAGCGTCAGGTGCGCGCGCTCGCCGGCCTGCCCGCCGGTCGCGGTGAGCTGCCCGACCTGGTCGAACGTCAGCCCCGAGAAGCGCAGCACCGATCCGGTGTAGCCGTCCTGCCGGTACTCCGAGACGTCCACGTCGGACGCGAGCGCGGGCGGCACGGTGATCGCCGGTCCCGTGTCGTCCGGGCCCTTCTCCGGGGTGGCGATCACGATCTCGCCGGTCACGGTGTCGTCCGGCTGCACGGCGAGGGCCGCCCGCACCCGGCCGCACCCGCCGAGCAGCGCGACGGCCGTGGCCACGAGCAGGAGCACGGACACGATCCGGCGGAACCGGGACGTGCGGCCGGAGCGCCGTGGACCGGGGTGTCGATCACGGTGCGGATCATGGTGTCGATCACGGCGGGGAGCGGGCGGGGACTGCACGGCGGTCATCGTGCCATCGCCCGGCGCCGGGACCGCACAGCGACGGGCCGGGCTCACCCGCGCTCGGGTGCCGGCGGCAGCGGCAGGGTCCGGCCGAGCACGGCGAAGGGCCTGCTGTCCCCGGTGAACCGGTGGTCGCGCAGCACGTCCTCGAACCCGAGCCTGCGGTAGAGGCGCCACGCCCGCCCGGGGGCGCGCGGCGCGTACTCCGGGGTGGACAGCAGCACCATCCGGTGCCGGACGCCGTCGAGCAGCGCGCGCAGCATGCCCTCGCCGAGCCGGGAGCCCTGCGCGTCCGGCCGCACGTGCAGCTCGGTGAGCTCGAAGTAGTCGTGCAGCCAGTCCGGCTGGGCGGGGTCCCGCGCGGCGCCGCGCGCGGCGAGCCCGCGGCGGACCTCCTCGAACCACCACTGCCCGGGCCCGCCCGAGTAGCCGTAGGCGATGCCGATCAGGTGTCCGCCCGGGTCCATCCAGCCGACGCAGCGCCACCCGGCGCGCCGGGTGTGCTCGAGCCAGAGGTTGCGGCGCTGGCGGGCGGTGCCGGGCGGGTAGCCCATGGCGGCGACGTAGACGTCGAGCGCCTCGCCGAGGTGGTCGGCCAGCTCGACCGACGACAACGTGACCAGCCGCGGCCGGGCGGGCGCGGCGGTCATCGCCGGGGCTGCGGGCGCGGGCGGCTCATGCCGCCATCTCACCACGGGACGCAACCTCGGGCAGGGGCCGACGGGCCGGCACCGGTCCCCACCTCGGCACGCGTCGGTCCCGTCGGTGGTCACCGGTAGGAGAAGGGGTGCGCGGGGTCCCTCGACGGTGGTGCGGGCCGACTTGACGACCCGGGCCGGACGCGCTTCACTGAGGAAGTCGAACGCATGTTCGATCCAGGTCGGTCCCGGGGGCGGGGTGGGGGAAGCACCCCTCCCTCGGGTCGGTCTGCGCTGTCCGTACCGACCCCGCCGGGCCCGCACCGGCGCGGGCCGGTGCTCGTGTCCAGCCGGATCCCAGCCGGCCGGAAGGGGAGTGATCTCCGTGAGCACCTTCTCCCGGGTGTTCGGGCCCCGCGAGCCCGCACCGGTCCAGGTCCGCTGGCTCGAGGGCGAGCCGGTGGAGTTCGAACGCAGGCCCGCCCGCCGCGGGTCCCGGTACCTGGTCACGGACATCCGCGAGCGGTGGATCGAGGAATCGCCGTGGCCGTTCCCGTCGCCGATGCCGATCGGGGGCGACCAGCTGCGCTGCTGGCGGGTCGAGGCCCGGTCGGCGGAGTCGCCGCAGGAACCGGCCCGGGAGTTCGTGCTCCGCATGCGCGCGGGCCCCGGGGTCTGGGACCTGGTGCGCGTGCCGGAGGCGGGGTGAGCGCCGGGATGGGCACGGGCCGGGCACGGGGGTGCCTGCCGGCGGTCCGTCCGCCGGGCGCGGCACGGGACAGGGCGCACGGGCCCGCGGTGGTGCGGGCGTGCAGGGCGAGCGGGAGGACCGGAGGAGCGGAGATGACGATCACGACGAGCGAGCGGGCGCCGGCCGCGCCCGTGTCGAAGGCGGCGCTGGGCCTGCTGCGCCAGGCCGCGGAGTGCGTGGCGGACGGCTACCGCGCGCCGGAGCCGCTGCTGCGGTACCCGGCGGCGTACCTCGCCGCGCTGCGGGCCGGGGCGGCCGTCCTGGCCGCGCGGGCGGTCCCGGAGCAGCGGCGCGGGCGCCCGCGCAGCGTGTGGCAGCTGCTCGGCGACATCGCGCCGGAGCTGGGGGAGTGGGCGGCGTTCTTCGCGTCCTGCTCGGACACCCGCGCGGCCGCGGAGGCCGGTATCGCGCGCCTGGTGAGCCGGCGCGAGGCGGACGACCTGCTGCGGCAGTCCGAGCAGTTCGTGGGGATCGTGCGGGAGCTGCTCGTCGACCGGTGAGCCCCGAGGGAGCGGCGACCCGCGGTGCGGCGCCCGGCGGTGCAGGTGTCAGGTCCGGGAGCGGGAGCGCAGCAGCCGGCCGAGGAGGGCGGTGAACACCGCCGACACCTCGCGGGCGCCCGGCGTGTCCCAGGACTGGATCGGCAGGCAGGCGCCTTGTGCCTGCTGCACGGCGGAGCGGTCCGGCAGCACGCTGCCGAACACCAGCGGGCCGAACAGCTCGCGCAGCTCCGCGATCCGATAGTCGTGCTCGGCGTTGCGCGGGCGCACCCGGTTGACCAGCACGCCGAGCGGCTGCAGGGCCGGGTTCCCGCGCTCGCGCTCGGACTGCACGGCGTCGAAGGCTCGCTGCACGCCGGACACCGCGAACATCGTCGGGTCCGTCACGAGGATGGCCCGGTCCGCGGCGGCGAGCGCGCTGCGGGTGAGCTGGCCCAGCGAGGGCGGGCAGTCGATGATCACGAGCTGGTAGGGCTCGCCGGGCTTCTCGTCCGTGCGGCCGAGGCTCGAGCCCAGGTCGGGGTCGTCGAGCCGGGAGAGTGCGCGGGCCAGCCGCTCGAGCTGCTTGGTGCTCGGGTCCGGGTGGTTGTGCCGCTCGTTCTGCTCCGACCCCACCAGCACGTCCAGCCCCTCGCCCCACGCGCTCGTCGCGATGGCGCGACGCAGCACGGAGCGGCTCGGCTCGTCCAGCACGTCGGCCACTGTGCCGGTGGTGGGCTCGACGTCCAGGGCGATGGTGGCGTTGGCCTGGGGATCCAGGTCCACGAGGAGGGTGGGGATGCCGTGGTGCAGCGCGGCGCCGGCGAGACCGAGGGCGACGGTGGTCTTGCCGACCCCGCCCTTCAGGCTCAGCGTGGCGACGACCTGCACGGCGATCAACCTACCGTCTCGCCGCTCCCGCCTGTGCGGGCGCCACTAGGCTGCCCGTGTGAACGCGGCGGCAGGCGAGCGTCCGGGAAGCGTGGACGGCGGGGCGGTCCGCCGTGTCCTCGACGCGGAGGTCGAGCGGGCGCGGGTCGCCCGGCCGGACGGCAGGCCCCGTGTGGTCGACGTCGGTGGGGGCAGCGGCTCGTGGGCCGTGCCCCTGGCCGCGGTGGGATGCGCGGTGACCGTGGTGGACGTCAGCCCCAACGCGCTGGCCGCGCTCGAGCGCCGCGCCCGGGAGGCCGAGGTGCACGCCCTCGTCACCCCCGTGCAGGGCGACGCGGACCAGTTGCCCGAGGTCGTGGCCGATCTCATCGACTCGGGCGGTGCCGACCTCGTCCTCGGGCACGGGCTGCTCGAGGTGGTCGACGACCCGGCGCGGGCGGCCGCGTCGCTCGCCGCGGTCGCGGCACCCGGCGCGGCGGTGTCGGTGCTCGCCAGCAGCCGGCACGCGGCCGTGCTCTGGCACATCCTCGCCGGACGCCTCGAGGAGGCCCGAGCGGTCCTCACCGATCCCGACGGGCGCTACGGCCCGGACGACACGCTGCGCCGCCGGCTCGACGGGCCCACGGTGACCGCGCTGCTCGAGGAGACCCGCCGCCTGCGGGTGGAGGTCGTCCAGGGCGACGGGCTGCTCGAGGCCTGGCTGCCCCACGCCGTCCGGGACGGCGGGGCCACGGCCCTGCGCGGCGCCGCCGAGCTGGAGGACCTCGCCGCAGGGGTCCCGGCCCTGCGCGAGGTGGCCGCGCGGCTGCACGTCCTCGCCCGCGCCGTCACCCCCCGAGGTCCCCGACCAGGGCGGGAGGAGTGACGTCGATCACCTCCCGTCAGGTGTGGACGGCCGTTCGAAGATCGGTCCGTCCGGGTTGTGACCTCCGGGTAGTGGACCAGCCCTTTGCCTCGTATCCTCTTGGTCAGACGCCCATCCCGGGCGCTCGTCCCGCCACCCGCGCACCACGGTTGGTGGGACATCCCGTGACCGTTGTGCCGGAGGACGTCATGCCCCTCTCCGAGCACGAGCAGCGCCTGCTCGAACAGATCGAGCGTGCTCTCTACGCCGAGGACCCCAAGTTCGCCTCGACCGTGCGCGGCTCCAAGCTGCGCAAACCGAGCCGGCGCCGGCGGCTCCAGGGCATCGCGCTCTTCGCGGTGGGTCTGGTCCTGCTCGTCGTCGGCGTGGCGGTCGCCCCGCTCCGCGACCTCGTCGGCGCGGTCCCCGTCGTCAGCGTGGTCGGCTTCCTGGCCATGCTCGGGGGCACGATGCTGGCGATCAGCGCCCGCGGCGTCGCCAAGTCCGGCGACGGCTCCGACGACAAGCAGGCCGAGCCGGACAAGAACCGCTTCACCGGCCGGATGGAGGAGCGCTTCCGCCGCCGGTTCGAACAGGAGTGAGCACCGACCACGAGTGAGAGCCGCGACCCCGGGGGTCGCGGCTCTTCTCGTACCCGCGCCATGGGTTCCGGCCCTTCCGGGCAGTGTGATCATCAGTCGTGGACCGGAACGGTCGATTTTCGACCCTCCCCGACCCCCGACGGACGATCACGCCGGTGCCTCGGGGTGGCGCTTCGTCGAGCCCCGGTCGGCCGGCCGACCGACCCGGATCAGCCGGCTCTGCTCGAAACGCGCTCCCTGGCGGTGCTGAGGAGGGAGCGGGGGAGCAGGGTCTGCACCCAGGCCCGCCAGCCCCGCCGCCCGGAGCCGTCGAGGGCGGCGAGCACGGTCTGCAGCGGACCGGTGAGGGCGCCAGGGGCGGGCGACTCGTCCCCGTACCACTCCGCCTCGACCATCCGCACGATCTCGCGCAGCTCGTCCCGGACCGGGTCGTGGGCCGGGCCGTCGAGCTCGTGCGCCCCGACGATCGCGCGCGCGGTGCCGCGCACCGTGTCGCCGTCGGACACGGCCGAGCCGCGGTCCCGCGAGGTCGCGAGCACCTCGTCCCACGCCGCGCGGCCCGCGCCCGGACCGCCGGCCGCCGCCGCGGCGAACCGCCGCTTCCGCAGCATCCGCCGCGCGACGGCGGGGCCGGCCACCAGCGCCACGACCAGCAGCGCCACGAGCGGGCCCCACACCGGAACGCTCCCGCCCTCGTCCGCGACCGTCGGGTCCGGCTGCGTCAGGTCGACGGGCGGCGGCTCCGGCGTCGGTTGCGGTGCCTCGGCCTGCGGCTCGGGCTGCGGGACCTCCTGCTCGGGCCCGGCCGGCTGCTCGGCGCCCGGCGGGGCGTCCGCCACCGCCTCGAGCACGTACGGCGGGACGACGGTGCGGCCGTCCGTCAGCGGGGTCGGGTCGAAGGTCGTCCAGCCGTGGCCGGGGAACCAGGCCTCGACCCAGGCGTGAGCGTCCCGCGTGCTCACGCTGCGGTAGCCGTCGCCCTCGGTCCCGGCGGTGAACCCGACCGCCACCCGCGCCGGCACGCCCTGCGTCCGCAGCATGACGGCCATCGCCGAGGCGAACTGCTCGCAGTACCCCGCGCGGCCGACGGTGAGGAAGTCGACGAGCGCGTCGTCGCCGCTGCCCGGCGCCGTCTCCAGGCTGTACCGGAACTGCGACTGCGGCCCGGTGAAGTGCTCGACGAGCGCGATGGCCTTGTCGAACGGGGTCGCGGCGTCCCGGGTGACGTCCGCGGCGATCTGCGCGACCCGCGGGTCCACCCCGGTGGTGTCCCGATAGACGGGGTCCACGCGGGTCGGGCCGGCGGCGCCGCGCAGGTCCTCGGCCGACGGCGCGGACAGGACGGCCGTCTCCTGCCAGGCCTCCTCCTCGCGCGGACGCTGGGTGTAGGCGATCCCGCTGCTGCGGTCGTAGGCCCAGCGGTCGGCGTCCACGCCGGTCACGGACTCGGGCTGGCCGTAGAGCGGGAGCCAGTAGTCCCGGAAGGCGACGTTCTGCACCGCGACGCTGACCCGCTCGCCCTCGGCCGGGTCCTCGGTCAGGGGCCCCGCGAGCGGGACGCCGGGGCGGGGCGTGGCGGCCTGCCACCCCGAGTTGGCGCGGTAGTCGGAGAGCGTCAGCGCGCGCAGGTAGGTCGGCCGGGGCAGCCCGGTGGTGCGGAAGAGCTCGACCGGGTCGCTCTGGGTGAGCTGCCCGCGCAGCGACGTGAACGGGTTGAGTCCGATCGCCCCGCCGGCACCGCCGGCCCCGCCGCCGGCGAACCGTCCGGCCGTGCCGACGACCGTCGCCGCGCTGCCCACCAGCAGCCCGAGCACCCCGGCCACGGCCACGACCGCGATCCCGCCGGTCACCAGGGCGCTCCCGCGCCGCCCGGCCCCGTCCCGGGCGACGAGCAGGAGCCCGTACCCCGCGACCGCGCAGGCCACCGCCCACCAGGGCAGCAGGGTCTCGGAGAGCGCCGCCGGCACCGCGACCGTGCACAGCAGGGGCACACCGGCCGCGGCCGGCGCCCCCGCCGACACGGAGACCGCGTGCACGATCACCGCGAGCAGGCCGAACGCGGCCGTGATCAGGAACAGCATCCCCGGCGTCGGGACGACGGGCGCGACCCCGGAGTCGATCTGCGTGGCGGCCTCGGCGACGTGGTCCCCGAAGGCGCCGAACGCCGCCGGGCCGGGCAGGAAGCCGGCCACCGCCCCGTCGCCGAACAGACCCGTGAGCAGGAGGAGGACGCCGAGGAGCTGGCCGAGGGCGACCGCCGGCCCGGGCAGCCGCTGCAGCGCGACCCCGAGCCCGACGACGACGCCGACGGCCAGCGCGCCGTCCGTGAACCAGGTGCCGCCCTGCACCACCGCGGCCAGGCAGGTGCCCGCGAGCAGGACGGCGAGGCCGGCGGCCACGGCGGCCACCCACCGGACCCGGGGACGGACGGGCGGGGGAGCGGCGGCGGGTGGGGCCGGGCGGACCGCGGTGGGGGCACTCATCGTCGACCTCCGCACTCGATGAGCGGCCAGGTGACCCGGACGTCCGACCGCAGCGCGCTCACCGCGCACCCGCAGGGCTCACGGGGCTGCCCGCGACCAGCGCCGCCCACGCCTGTTCCGGGGTGTGGTCCACGGTCGCCACGGCGACGTGCCAGCCCGCACGGCGGAGCACCTCGGCCGCCGCGACCGGATCGGCCGCCCGCTCGCCGGCGTCCTCCCAGGTGGCGGCGTCGAGCAGGACGGCGTACCCGCCGCCGGGGTGCCGGCCGGCGAGCTGCCCGGCCTGCTCGGGCGTGCACGCCCCCAGCACGGCGACGACGTCCCGTCCGGCCGCGGTGGAGGGGCCGGACAGGTCGGGGCGCGCGGCGGGGCGGAGCACCGCGAGCCCGTCGAGCAGGGGGTCGAGGCCCTCGGCCGGGCCGACCGGCGCGCCGTCCTCGGTGACCACCTCGACCGGCTCGCCGCGGCGCAGCAGGTGCGCGCCGATGCTGGCCGCCAGCGTGATCGCGAACTCGAGGCTGGACCCGGTGCCGTGGCCGCGGTGCGCCCCGTCACGCCGGTCGAGCAGCACGGTGACGCCCGCGTGCCAGGGCCGCTCCTCGAGCCGGACCATCAGCTCGTCGTGCCGGGCGGTGCTCTTCCAGTGCACCCGGCGCAGCTCGTCGCCCTGCCGGTAGGTCCGGACCATGACGTCCGGGCTGCCCTGGCCCTGCTGAGCCGCGGCCCCGGGGAGCCCCTCGCCGCTGCCCAGCGCGCGCGGCGCCCCGTGCAGCTCGACAACCCGCGGCACGATCAGCAGCCGGTCCGGCCCGAGCATCTCGCGGGTGAACTCGGCCAGCCCGAGCGCGCCGACGGCCCGGGCGGTCAGCGGGCCGACCCGGTGCGCGCCGCGGAGCGCGGGCCGCAGGGGATAGGTGACGCGCGCGCCGCGGCCGCCGATGCGGTGCACGGTGAACCGCGGGGGCGTGGACGGCACCGGGCCGGCGGCGTCGGGCACGGTGTCGGCGAGGCGGAGGGCGCCGAGCACCGGCCCGCCCCGCAGGTCCAGGGCGACCTCGACGGGGGCGCCGACGGCGGTGCGCCCGGGCAGCAGCGTGCGGGCGGCCCGCACGGAGCGGCGGGTGCGCACGGCGAGCAGCAGCGAGACCAGCGGCAGCAGACACACGACCAGTCCGATCCGCAACAGGTCGCGCTCGTCGAGGACCACGGCGCACGCCGCGGTCGCGACGCCACCGGCCAGGAGGCTGCGCCCCCGGACCGTGAGCCCGAAGGTGCGGGCCGCCGAGCGACCCACGGACCGGCGCGGGCTCACGCCCGGGCGGGTGCCCGCACCGGGATGCGCGACAGCAACCCGCGGACGACGTCGGCGGCGGTGACCCGCGACGCGCCGGCCTCGGGGGCGACGGTCAGCCGGTGGGCGAGGACGGGGACGGCGACGGCCTGCACGTCGTCCGGCACGACGTAGCCGCGGCCGGCGAGCGCGGCCTGGGCCCGTGCCGCCCGCACCAGGTGCAGGGTGGCGCGGGGGGAGGCGCCGAGCCGCAGCTCCGGCTGCCGCCGGGTCGCGCCGACGAGGTCGACGCAGTACTGCCGCACCTCGGCGCCGACCCGGACCCGGCGCACGGCCTCGATCACCGAGCGGACGGTGCGGGCGTCGGCCACGGGACGGAGGGTGTCCAGCGGGTCCGCGCCGGCGTGCTCGTCGATCATCGCGAGCTCCGCGGCGGGATCGGGGTAGCCGACGCTGATCCGCGCGGTGAAGCGGTCCCGCTGTGCCTCGGGCAGCGGGTAGGTCCCGTCCATCTCCACCGGGTTCTGCGTGGCGACGACCAGGAAGGGGCTGGCCAGCCCGTAGGTGCCGCCGTCGACGGTCACCTGGTGCTCGGCCATGCACTCCAGCAGCGCCGACTGGGTCTTCGGCGAGGCGCGGTTGATCTCGTCCGCGATCACGACGTTGGCGAACACCGGCCCGGGCCGGAACTCGAACTCGCCGGTCTGCCGGTTGTAGACGGACATGCCGGTGATGTCGCCGGGCAGCAGGTCGGGGGTGAACTGCACCCGGCTGACCGAGCAGTCCAGCGAGCGCGCCAGCGCCTTCGCCAGCGACGTCTTGCCGACGCCCGGCACGTCCTCGACCAGCAGGTGGCCCTCGGCGAGGAGGGTGACCAGCGCGAGCCGCACGACCTCCGGCTTGCCCACGATGATGCGCTGCACGTTCTGCGCGATGCGCCCGGTGAGGTCGGCGACGGCTCCCAGCGGCGGGGGCTCGGGGGTACCCTCGCCGGTCACCGGCGGGCCCGGACGGCTGCTGGTGGTCAACCCTGCTCCTGTTCGTGGGCGTCCGCGGACGGGTCGGACACGGGGAACTGCGGAAAACTCTGGCCCCCAGTCTGTCAAACGGGTGCGAGGCACGTCCCCCGGACGTGTCACGGCCACCCCCGCCGGGGCGTCCGTCCGGGGCCCCCACCCGACGCCCCACCGCCCCCCACGGCGGGCCCCCACCGTCCCCCACGCCCCGCCCCACGACTCCCCACGGTGCGAGCGTCGACCTCCTGACCTGCGGTTTCTCTGTAGAGGTGCTGGTGGGGCGGGGGCCCCCGCGGCACCTTCCGGGCGATCTCCCCCACCGCGCCCCACGTCATCCGACCTGCTGAAACACCGAACGGAGGCCCCGTCAGGGGTCTGTTCGAGTTGACGGTGGGGGGAAGTGGGGTAATGTGGCGGCCGTTGGAGCGAGACGGGGCTCCGAGAAGAGGTGGGGCGGGTGTTCCTCGGCACCTACACCCCTCGGTTGGACGACAAGGGGCGGCTGACGCTGCCGGCGAAGTTCCGGGACGAACTGCGGGGCGGGTGCATGGTCACGAAAGGGCAGGACCACTGCCTCTACGTGTTCACCCGCGAGGCCTTCACGGAGATGGCCACCAAGGTCGCCTCGGCGCCGCTGACCAGCGAGTCGGCCCGGGCCTTCCAGCGGAGTCTCTTCTCGGGCACCGACGAGCAGAACCCCGACGGCCAGGGCCGGATCGCGATCGCCCCGGAGCTGCGCCGGTACGCGGGACTGACCAAGGAGTGCGTGGTGATCGGCGCGTTCACGCGCGTCGAGATCTGGGACGCGCAGTCCTGGCAGGAGTACCAGGAGCGGCACGAGGAGGACTACGCCAAGGCGCAGGAGGAGGTTCTGCCCGGACTGATCTGAGCCCGCTTCCCGGGCGCGGAGGGGTCCACTTCTCTCGACACGCGACACACCGTCGCCGTCCCGACCCGGACGCCGTGAAGGGCCTTCCCGGTCCGACGGCCCTGGCGCACCTTCCCCGGTGCCAGGTCCGTCGGGGCGGGGCGGCCGCACGGCGTCCAGGTGGGGACGGCGGGGACACAGCGGTACCACACCCGCCAGGCTGGGGAGCTGGAGCGGGCGGCAGCGGCTCGGGACGCCGGCGGGTCCCGGGCCGCTGTGCATGCAGGGCGGTCACGTGTGCGGGCGCGGGGCCGGGGGCGCGGCGGGAGGTGACCAGGTGTCCACCACGGAGGACGACCGGGGCCCGCACTCCCACGTGCCGGTCATGCTGCCGCGTGTCCTCGAGTTGTTCGAGCCCGCCCTGCGGGACCGGCCGGCGGTGCTGGTCGACGCCACCCTGGGCCTCGGCGGCCATTCGGCGGCGTTGCTGGCGGCGCACCCGCGGCTGACCCTGGTCGGCCTCGACCGGGACCCGCAGGCGCTCGAGCTGGCCGGGCGGCGGCTCACCGCCCATGCCGGCCGGACGCACCTGGTGCACGCCGTGTACGACCGGATCGCCGACGTGCTCGCGGAGCTGGGGCTTCCGCGCGTCGACGGCGTCCTGTTCGACCTCGGGGTGTCCTCGCTGCAGCTCGACGCCGCCGAGCGCGGCTTCTCCTACGCCCGCGACGCCGACCTCGACATGCGGATGGACCCCACCACGGGGCCCACCGCGGCCGAGGTGCTCAACACCTATCCGGTGCCCGAACTGACCCGGATCCTGCGGGAGTACGGGGAGGAACGGTTCGCCGGGCGCATCGCCTCCGCCGTGGCGCGGCGCCGGGAGCAGGCACCGTTCACCCGCAGCGCGGAGCTGGTGGAGCTGCTCTACGCCGCGGTGCCGGCCGCGTCCCGGCGGACCGGGGGGCATCCGGCCAAGCGGACCTTCCAGGCGTTGCGGATCGAGGTCAACCGCGAGCTCGAGGCCCTGCGGACGGCGCTGCCGGCCGCGCTCGACTCGCTGGCGGTGGGCGGGCGGATCGTCGTGCTCGCCTACCACTCGCTAGAGGACCGGATGGTCAAGCGGGAGTTCACCGCCCGCGTGACCTCCCGGACCCCGGTGGACCTGCCGGTCGAGCTGCCGGGCCACGGCCCGGAGCTGCGGCTGCTGACCCGTGGGGCCGAGGTCGCACGGGACGACGAGATCGAAGAGAACCCGCGCGCCGCCTCGGTGCGGTGCCGGGCCGCCGAACGCATCCGGGAGGTCGCAGCATGATCCGCAGCAACTCGGAGGGCGTCACCGGGGGTGCGGCGTGAGCGCCCCGGTCGCCGACCGGACCCGCACCCGTCGGCCCTCGGTGTCGGTGAGCTGGCACGGGGCCGCGTCGACCACCGAGGCGCCCGCGCGCCGCATCCCCGCCCAGCGCGGGAGCGTCACCGTCCCCGCGCAGCGCCGCGGCTCCGGGGCGGCGAAGGCCGCCTACGCCCGCCGCGACCAGCGGACCCGGCGGCTGGCCGGCGCGCCCCGGCGCGCCGGGCAGAAGGGCACCACCGGCGGTCGCGCCCAGTTCGTGCTGCTGATCATGGCGCTGCTGGCGACCGGGCTGGTGCTCACCCTGTGGCTGTCGACGGCCGCCGCGGCGGACTCGTACACCCTGCAGGACGCGCGCACGGCGGCCCGGAACCTCACCGAGCGGAGCGAGCGGCTGCACCGCGAGGTGGCGGCCATGGAGTCGGCGCCCGCGCTGGCGCAGCGGGCCGCCGAGCTGGGCATGGTCCCGGTGCAGGACCCGGCCCGGCTGGTCGTCGCGCCGGACGGCGCGGTCACCGTCGTCGGCGAGCCCTCCGCGGCCACTCGGCCGGCGGCGCCCGTGCCCGCGGCCCCGGCGAACCCGGCTCCGGCGCCGGTCCAGCCGCCGGCGGAGTCGCAGCCCGGCGCGGACGCCCGTGCCCGGCAGGACGGGCAGACCGCGCCGGACGCGCAGGCGTCGGGTGACCGGGCCGACCAGGGTGCGCAGGCCGACCAGGGTGCGCAGGCCGACCAGGGTGCGCAGGCCGACCAGGGTGCGCAGGCCGACCAGGGTGCGCAGGCCGACCAGGGTGCGCAGGCCGACCAGGGTGCGCAGGCGGCCGCCGCGAACCCGAACGCCGAGGCCGCCACCCAGCAGCAGGAGCAGGCGCCCCATGACCGGGCGTCGCGGGAGCAGGACCAGCAGGCCGCGCAGTCCCCGGCCCCGTCCGGCGGCGGCGCGGGCTGATGGCGATCGCGCCCCCGCGCGCCCGCCCCGGCTCCCGCCCGCGGTCGGGTCCGCGGCGCCCGCCCGGGCCGCCGCGCCGCCCCGCCTCGCGCGTCGGACAGGCGGACCGGCGCTTCCGGATCGGCCGCCTCGTGCTCGTCGTGCTGCTGGTGGTGTCGGCGGTGCAGCTGCTGCTGATCCAGACCGTGCGCGCCGGCGACCTCACGGCGAGCGCGGAGAAGCAGCGCACCACCAAGATCACCATCGCGGCGGAGCGCGGCGCCATCCTCGACCGCAACGGCACCCGGCTGGCCTTCTCGACCGAGTCGCGCGCGCTCGTCACGAACCCGCGGCTGATCAGCTCGGTGAAGAAGGAGCAGGCCGGCGCGTACAAGACCGAGATGGCGCAGGCCGTCGCCCAGGCCACGGGCGGCGACGCCAACGCCATCCAGGAGCAGCTGAACTCCGATCGCGGCTACGTCGTGCTCACCACCAGCGCGGACCCGGACGTGGCGCGCGCCCTCGAGGAGCGCTTCCCGGAGATCGCCGAGGAGAAGCGCGAGTCGCGGCAGTACCCGTCGGGCACGCTGGCCGCCAACATCATCGGGGCCGCGACCTGGAGCGCGGACAACCAGAAGCTGGTCGGCCGGGTCGGTCTGGAGAGCTCCGACGACGACGTGCTCGCCGGTACGGACGGCTTCGAGGTCGTCGACACCGCGGAGGGCAGCGACACCGTCATCCCGGGCAGCACCCGCGCCCAGCAGCCGGCGGTCCCGGGCTCGGACGTCGAGCTGACGATCGACTCGGACCTGCAGTACGTGGTGCAGCAGAAGCTGCAGGACTACGTGGCGAGGACCGGGGCGAAGGGCGGCTCGGCCGTCGTCCTCGACTCGGCGACCGGCCAGGTGCGGGCGATGGCCAACGGCACGACGTTCGACCCGCGCCAGCTCGTCACCGCGGACCCGGCCACGCTCGGCAACGCGGCGGTCTCCAGCCCGTTCGAGCCGGGGTCGGTCAACAAGATCGTCACCATGGCCGGGGCGCTGGAGTACGGCCTGGCCAAGCCGGACGACGTGCTCGACGTGCCGGGCAGCATCAAGGTCGCGGACCGCACGGTGCACGACGCCTGGGACCACGGCCTGGACCATTACACGCTGACCGGCGTGCTGGCGAAGTCCTCCAACGTCGGCACGATCATGACGGCGGAGAAGCTCGGCCCGGACCGGTTCTCGGACATGCTGGCGCGCTTCGGGATCGGCCAGCGCACCGGCGTCGGGCTGCCCGGCGAGAGCCCGGGCTCGGTGCCGGCACGGTCGGCGTGGTCCGGCTCGACCTTCGGCAACCTGCCGATCGGCCAGGGCCTGTCGATGACCGTGCTGCAGATGGCCGGGATGTACCAGGCCGTGGCCAACGACGGGGTGCGGATCCCGCCGCGGATCGTCGGCGCCACCGTCGCGCCGGACGGCACGCGGACCGAGACCCCGCAGCCGGAGGGCGTCCGGGTGGTGTCGCCGGAGACGGCGGCGCAGCTGCGGACGATGCTCACCGCCGTCACGCAGAAGGCGCCGGGCGGCAACCAGGGCACCGGCTACGCCGCGCAGGTGCCCGGCTACCAGGTCGCGGGCAAGACGGGCACCGCGCAGCAGGTCGACCCGAACTGCGGCTGCTACGCGTCCTCGACCTACTGGATCACCTTCGCCGGCATGATGCCGGCGCAGGACCCGCGGTTCGTGGTGGCGATCATGCTCGACGCGCCGAAGGGCGGCACCTCCGCGGCTCCGCTGTTCCACGACATCGCCTCCTACCTGGGGCAGAAGGAGAACATCCCGGTCGGCGAGCCGGCCCCGGTGCAGACCCTGGTGGTGCCCTGACGCCGCCCTGATCCGCCGCCGACCGACCGGCCCCCGGACGTCCGACCGGGGGCCGCTCCGGCGTGCCCGCAGCCGGTCCGGGGACCCGTGACGGGCGGGTGGTGCGGCGGGAGCGGGCCGGGACGACCTCGGTAGCCTCCCCGACGTGTCGCCCGCCAGCTCCGCCCCCACGGACCGCCCGACGGCCGCGCGCGTGACGGCCGGGCAGCCCGCTCCGGGCCTCCCCCCGCGCCCCGTGCGGGTCGTGCCCGTCGACCTCGCCCGCCTCGCCGCACTGACCGGTGCCGAGCCGTACCCGGGCGCGGAGGCGGAGCGTGCGGAGCCGACCATGGGTGCGGAGGCGGAGCGTGCGGAGCCGACCACGGGGCCGACCACGGGTGCGGAGGGGCCCGCGGTCGCCGTGACCGGGGTGACCCACCGCAACGCCGACGTCCGCCCCGGCGACCTCTTCGCTGCGCTGCCGGGCGCCCGCGCGCACGGTGCCGACTTCGCCGGTGCGGCGCTCGCCGCCGGCGCGGCCGCCGTCCTCACCGACCCGGCCGGCCTGACCCGCCCGGAGCTGCGCGCGGCCGTCGAGCAGGGGGCCGTGCGGGCGCTGCTGCACCCGCACCCGCGCACGATCCTCGGGGCGGTGTCCGCGGCCGTCTACGGCGACCCGACCGCCGGTCTCACGGTGCTGGGCGTGACCGGGACCAGCGGCAAGACGACGGTGGCCCATCTCCTCGAGACCGGTCTGCGGGCCGGCGGCCGCGCCACCGGGCTGCTCGGCACGGTCGGGACCCGGATCGGCACGGAGTCCCTGCCGAGCGCCTTCACCACCCCCGAGGCACCGGACCTGCAGGCGCTGTTCGCGGTGATGCGCGAGCGCGGCGTGACGGACGTGGCGATGGAGGTCTCCAGCCACGCGCTCGCGCTGGGCCGCGTGGCCGGCACCCGGTTCGCCGTCGGCGCCTTCACCAACCTCTCCCAGGACCACCTGGACTTCCACCACGACATGGAGGAGTACTTCGCCGCCAAGGCGCGCCTGTTCGTCGACGACGAGCTGCGCGCGGCGAAGGGCGTCGTGTGCGTCGACGACGAGTGGGGCCGCCGGCTGGCCGGGATGGCCCCCGACGCCGTCACGGTGGCCACGGTGCCGTCTCCCGCCCACCCGACGGCCGACTGGACCGCGCGGGACGTGGTGACCGATCCGGACGGCGCCCAGCAGGCCGTCGTCGTGGCGCCGGACGGGCGGGAGATCCCGCTGCGGCTGCAGCTGCCCGGTGCCTTCAACATCGCGAACGCCGTGCTGGCCCTGGCCGTGCTCGACCTCGCCGGGGTGCCCGCCGCCGTCGCCGCGCCGCGGTTCGCCGAGCTGGCCGTGCCCGGGCGGATGCAGCGGGTCGAGGCGGGCCAGGAGTTCCTCGCGGTCGTCGACTACGCGCACAAGCCCGCCGCCGTCGCCGCGCTGCTCGACGCGCTGCGCGCCCAGCAGCCCGGCGGACGGATCGTGACGGTGCTCGGCTGCGGCGGCGACCGCGACACCGGCAAGCGCCCGCTGATGGGCGCGGCCGCGGCGGCCCGGTCGGACGTGCTGATCGTCACGGACGACAACCCCCGCACCGAGGACCCGGCGGAGATCCGGGCCGCCATGCGCGCAGGTGCCGAGGCCGAACCCGCGCGCGGCGACATCCTGGAGATCGGCGACCGGCGGGCCGCGATCGCGGCCGCCGTCGAGGTGGCGAAACCCGGCGACGTGGTGGTCGTTGCGGGTAAGGGACACGAGACCGGCCAGGAGGTCCACGGGATCAAGCACCCGTTCGACGACGTGGACGAGCTCGCCGCGGCGATCCGCGCCGCCGGGCGATGATCCGGGGATCGAGGAAGGCACGATGATCGAGATGCGGCTGGCCGAGGTCGCCGCCGTGACCGGGGGCAGGCTGCACCGGGCGACGGGCGACGAGCCCGTCACCGGGGTGGAGTTCGACTCCCGGAAGGTCGGGCCGGGCGGGCTGTTCCTCGCCCTGCCCGGGGAGCGCGCCGACGGGCACGACTTCGCGGCCGCGGCGGTGGCGGCCGGAGCGTCGGCGGTGCTCGCGGGGCGCGAGGTCGACGCCCCGGCGGTGATCGCGCCGCCGGCGGAGGACTCCTTCGCCGGCACGGACCTCGGCGACGCGGACCCGGACGGCTCCGGCGCGGCCGTGCTGACCGCGCTGGGCAAGCTGGCCCGGCACTCGGTCACGCACCTGCCGGAGCTGCAGGTCGTCGGCGTGACCGGGAGCTCGGGCAAGACCTCGACGAAGGACCTGATCGCCGCCGTGCTGCGGCCGCTGGGCGAGACCGTCGCCCCGCCGGGGTCGTTCAACAACGAGCTGGGCCACCCGTGGACCGCGCTGCGCGCCGGCGCCGGCACCCGCCACCTCGTGCTGGAGCTCTCGGCCCGCGGGCCGGGCCACATCGCGCGGCTGTGCCGGGTCGCGCCGCCGCGGATCGGCGCGGTGCTCAACGTCGGCAGCGCGCACGTCGGCGAGTTCGGCTCGCCGGAGGCGATCGCGCAGGCCAAGGGCGAGCTGGTCGAGGCCCTGCCGGCGGCGGCCGAGGGCGGGGTCGCCGTGCTGAACCTCGACGACCCGCGGGTCGCCGCGATGGCCTCCCGGACCGCCGCCCGCGTCGTCGGGTACGGCACGGGCGGGGCGGTGCACGCCGCGGACGTCCGGCTCGAGGCCGGGCGCGCCGCCTTCCGGCTGGTCACCCCGGCCGGGGAGGCGCCGGTGGCGCTGAAGCTGGTCGGCGAGCACCACGTCGGCAACGCCCTCGCCGCGGCCGCGGTCGCGCTGGAGCTCGGGGGCACGCCGGAGGGGATCGCCGAGGCGCTCTCGGGCGCCGGTGCGGCCTCCCGCTGGCGGATGGAGGTGACCGACCGGGCCGACGGGGTCACCGTCGTCAACGACGCCTACAACGCCAATCCCGAGTCGATGACCGCCGCGCTGCGGGCCCTCACCGCGATCGGCGGCGGCACGCGGCGCACCTGGGCGGTGCTGGGCCCGATGGCCGAGCTCGGCGACACCGCGCCGGCCGCGCACGCGCAGGTCGCGGACGTGGTCCGGGAGCTGGGGGTGGACCGGTTCGTGGCCGTGGGCACGGACCTCTACGGGACCGACCGGACCACCGAACGGGTCGCCGACCGGGAGGCGGCCGCCGCGCTGCTGGCCGAGGAGGTCCGCGCCGGCGACGTCGTCCTCGTCAAGGCCTCGCGCTCGGCTGGCCTGGACCGGCTCGCCGCGGCGCTGCTCGAACAGGAGCTGATCCGACAGTGAGGGGCGTCTTCGTCGCGGCCGGGGTCGCGCTGGCCCTGTCCATCCTGCTCACCCCCTACCTGATCCGGTTCTTCGCGCGGCAGGGCTTCGGCCAGGAGATCCGCGCGGACGGCCCGAAGAGCCACCAGACCAAGCGCGGCACGCCCACCATGGGCGGCGTCGCGATCCTGCTCGCCATCTGGGCGGGCTACCTGGTCGCGCACCTGCTCACCGGCGAGCCGATGACGGCCTCGGCGCTGCTGGTCCTGTTCCTCACCACGGCGCTGGGCGTGGTCGGGTTCGTCGACGACTTCCTCAAGCTGCGCCGGCGCCGGAACCTGGGCCTGAACAAGACGTCGAAGATCGTCGGCCAGGTGCTCACCGCCACGATCTTCAGCATCCTGGCGCTGCGGTTCGCCAACCCCCGGAACCTCACCCCGGCCTCGGAGTACCTGTCCTTCGTGCGGGACATCGCGGTGCTCGGGTTCGGCGTCGTCGGGTTCGTGATCCTGTGCAACCTGATCGTCGCCGCGTGGTCCAACGCCGTGAACCTCACGGACGGGCTCGACGGCCTGGCCGCCGGCACCGCTGCCATGGTGCTGGCGACCTACACGATCATCGGGTTCTGGCAGTTCCGGAACAGCTGCTCGGTGACCGCGGCCGCGGGCTGCTACGAGGTGCGGGACCCGCTCGACGTCGCGATCGTGGCCGCGGCCGCGATGGGCGGCTGCATCGGCTTCCTGTGGTGGAACGCCGCCCCGGCCCGCATCTTCATGGGCGACACGGGGTCGCTGGCCCTCGGCGGCCTGCTCGCCGGGCTGTCCATGGTCACCAAGACCGAGCTGCTGCTCGTGGTCATGGGCGGGGTGTTCGTGGTCGAGGCGCTGTCGGTCTCGCTGCAGATCATCGTCTTCCGCACGACCCGGCGGCGGCTGTTCCGGATGGCGCCCTTCCACCACCACTTCGAGCTGGCCGGGTGGGCGGAGACCACGGTGATCATCCGGTTCTGGCTGCTCGCGGCGATCTGCGCGGCACTGGGGCTGGGGATCTTCTACTCCGAGTGGCTCTCCGCCTCGTCGGGGCTGTAGCGATGTCGAGCCTGTTCGTCGGTCGCACGGTGCTCGTCGCGGGCGCCGGGATCTCCGGGCTCGCGGCGGCCGAGGCGCTCGTCGCGGCCGGCGCCCGGACGCTGGTGTCCGACGACCGGGCCGCCGCGCTGGAGGACCTGCCGGCCGGCGCCGAGGCCGTCACCGGGCTCCCGGACGGGGTCGAGCTGGTCGTCACCGGGCCCGGCCGGCGGCCCGACCATCCGCTCGTCGCCGAGGCGGCGGCGCGCGGCGTCGAGGTCGTCGGAGAGCCGGAGCTGGCCTGGCGCCTCGGGCAGGAGCGCGCGGTCCCGCCGGTGTGGCTGGTGGTCACGGGCACCAACGGCAAGACCACCTGCACCGGCATGCTCGCCGCGATCCTGCGCGCGGCCGGGCTCGACGCCGTGGCCTGCGGCAACATCGGCTACCCGGTGGTCAGCGCGGTCGCGGCCGGGCACGAGGTGCTGGCCGTCGAGCTGTCCAGCTTCCAGCTGCACTGGTCGCCCTCGGTCGTCGCGGCGGCCGGGGTGGTGCTCAACGTCGCCGAGGACCACCTGGACTGGCACGGCGGCCTCGACGCGTACGCCGCCGCCAAGGCCCGCGCGCTCACCGGGCCCGTCGCCGTCGCCGGGCTCGACGACGCGATCGCCGCCCGCCTGCTCCGCGAGTCCCCGGCCCCGACGAAGGTCGGCGTGACCCTCGCCGAACCCGGACCGGGCGAGCTCGGGATCGTGGGGGAGCAGCTCGTCGACCGCGCCTTCGGCGACGGGGTCGTCCTCGCCGGCGTCGCGGACGTCACCCCCGGCGGGCCGCCCGGCCTCACGGACGCCCTTGCCGCCGCCGCGCTGGCCCGCGCCCACGGCGTGGGGCCGGAGGCCGTGCGGGAGGGGCTGGCGGGGTTCCGGCCGGGCCCGCACCGCTCCGCGCACGTCGGGACCGTGGCCGGCGTCCGGTACGTCGACGACTCCAAGGCCACCAACCCGCACGCCGCCGACGCCGCCCTCGCCGCCCAGCCGTCGGGGAGGATCGTCTGGGTCCTGGGTGGGCTGCTCAAGGGCGCCCACGTCGACGAGCTGGTGGCGCGGCACGCCGGCCGGCTGGCCGGGGCCGTGGTGATCGGCACCGACCGGGCGGAGATCGCCGACGCACTCGCGCGACACGCGCCCGAGGTCCCCGCCGTCGAGGTGACGGAGGGCGACGATGAGGTCATGTCCTCCGCCGTCCGCCGTGCCGCCACCCTCGCGCGACCCGGGGACGTCGTCCTCCTCGCACCCGCGGGGGCCTCGATGGACCAGTTCCGGGACTACGCCGAGCGCGGCGAGGCGTTCGCCGCCGCCGTGGCGGCCCTGCAGGAGGCCGGGTCACGGGACGCCGGATCAGCGGTCGGCGGGCCGGGAGGGCCGGGAGGGCCGGGAGGGCCGGGAGGGCCGGGGGCATGAGCGCGCCGACCCGGAGCCCGCGCGGGTCGCGCGGGTCGAAGGGCCCGAACCGCACGGACTCCCTCGCCCCGGCCCGCGCCGCCGTCGGCCGCGGCGCCAAGGCCCTGCAGACCTGGCTGCGCCGCCCGCTCACCTCGCTGCACCTGATCCTCGGGGTCTTCGGACTCCTGACGATCTTCGGCCTGGTGATGGTGCTGTCCGCGTCGTCGGTCGAGTCGTACTCCGCGGACGGCTCCTCGTACTCGGTGTTCGTGCGGCAGCTCGCGTTCTGCGCGGCCGGCCTGGTGCTGTTCTACGTGGGGCTGCGGATCCCGCCGAAGCGGATGCGCGCGCTCGCGCCCTGGATGCTGATCCTCGGCGTGGTGCTGCTGGTCGCCGTGCTGATCCCGGGCGTCGGCGTGGTGCGCAACGGCTCCCGCGCCTGGTTCGCGATCGGGTCCTTCTCCCTGCAGCCGTCCGAGGGCGTCAAGGTCGCGCTCACGCTGTGGGGCGCGCACGTGCTCGTCGCCCGGCGCAACGTGATGCACCGGTGGAAGCACGCGCTCAACCCGCTGGTCCCGGTCACGCTGCTGCTGCTCACCCTGCTCGTCCTCGAGCCGGACCTGGGCATGACGATCTCGCTCGGCATCGTGATGGTCGCGCTGCTCTGGTTCGGCGGGGCGCCGATGAAGCTGATCGCCGCGATCACCGCGGGCGGGCTCGCGGGCGCGATCATCCTCGGCCTCACCGCGGGCTACCGGGTCAGCCGGATCACCGCCTTCCTCTCGTCGGACACGACGGACCCGCTCGGCCCCGCCTACCAGGCCACGCAGGCCCTGTACTCGCTGGCCGACGGCGGGCTGTTCGGCGTGGGGCTCGGCCAGGGCCGCGCGAAGTGGGACTACCTGCCCAACGCGCACAACGACTTCATCTTCGCGATCATCGGCGAGGAGCTGGGCCTGGTCGGGGCGTTCGCCGTCCTCGCACTGTTCGCCACGCTCGCCTACACCGGCCTGCGCATCGCGAAGCGCAGCACCGACCCGTGGCTGCGGCTGGTGACGGCCGCGTCGACGAGCTGGCTCGTGGTGCAGGCCGCGATCAACATCGGCTACGTCGTCGGCCTGCTGCCGGTCACCGGGCTCCAGCTGCCGCTCATCTCCTCCGGCGGCACCTCCCTCGTCGTGACCATGTTCGTGTTCGGCATGCTGACGAACGCGGCCCGGCACGAGCCCGAGGCCGTGGCGGCGCTGCGGTCGGACGGCCAGGGCCGGATCGCCTCGTTCCTGCGGCTCCCGCTGCCGGAGCCCTACCGGGCCCCCGCCCCGCGCCCGCCGGCCCAGCGGTCGGTGCGCCGTTGAGCGGGGCGTGCGGTGCGACCGTCGACCCCGACCACCCCTGACGACAGCTGATCCCACGAGCGGAGACGATGAGCGAGTACGGCACCCAGTTCCTGCCGCGGACGGGCCCGGGCCCGTCGGTGGTGGTCGCCGGCGGCGGCACCGCCGGCCACATCGAGCCGGCGCTCGCCCTCGCCGACGCGGTCAAGCGGCTGCGGCCCGACGCGACGGTCACGGCCCTGGGCACGGAGAAGGGCCTCGACACCCGGCTGATCCCGGCCCGCGGCTACCCCCTCGAGCTGATCCCGCCGGTGCCGTTGCCGCGCAGGCCGACCACGGACCTGCTCCGGCTGCCGGGCAAGGTGCGGGGCGCCGTGGCCCGGGTGCGGGAGGTGCTGACCAAGGTCGAGGCGGACGTCGTCGTGGGCTTCGGCGGGTTCGTCGCCCTGCCCGCCTACCTCGGGGCCCGCGGCCGGGTGCCGATCGTGGTGCACGAGGCCAACGCCCGGGCCGGCCTGGCCAACAAGGTGGGCGCACGGTTCGCCGCGGCCGTCGTCGCCGCGGTGCCCGGCAGCGGGCTGCCGGACGCGCAGGTGCTGGGCATCCCGCTGCGGCACGCCGTCACCACGCTGGACCGGGCGGGGCTGCGCCCCGAGGCCCGCCGCCGGTTCGGGCTGCCCCCGACGGGCCCCGTGCTGCTGGTCTTCGGCGGCTCCCAGGGCGCGCGGACGCTGAACAGCGCGGTGGCGCAGGCCCTGCCGGGGCTGCTGCACGAGGGCATCGGCGTGCTGCACGCCCACGGCCCGACCGGGCAGGCCGCCCCGCCGCAGCCCGGGTACGTCCCGCTGCCCTACATCGACGACATGCACCTCGCCTACGCCGCCGCGGACGCGGTGCTCTGCCGGGCCGGCGCGATGACGGTCGCCGAGGTCTCCGCCGTCGGGCTGCCCGCGGTGTACGTGCCGCTGCCGCACGGCAACGGCGAGCAGGCGCTCAACGCCGAGCCGGTGGTGAGGGCCGGGGGCGGGGTGCTCGTCCCCGATGCCGAGCTGACCGGCGACCGCGTGCTCGCGGAGCTGGTCCCGTGGTTCCGCGAGCGGAACCGGCTCGCCGTGATGGGCGCCGCGGCCCGCGCTTCGGGCCACGCCGACGCCGACGAGCGGCTGGCCCAGGTCGTGTTCGGGGTGCTGGGCCGGTGAGCGTCCCGATTCTCGGTCCCCACGTGCACCTGATCGGCATCGGCGGGGCGGGCATGAGCGGGATCGCCCGGATCCTGCTGGCCCGCGGCGTCGCCGTCTCGGGGTCCGACGCCAAGGACTCGCGCACCGTCCTCGCCCTGCGGGCGCTGGGGGCGAAGATCGCCGTGGGGCACGCGGCGGCGAACCTGGACCAGCTCGACGCGCCGCCCACGGTCGTCGTCTCGACCGCGATCCGCGAGTCGAACCCGGAGCTGGCGGCGGCCCGCGAGCGCGGCCTCACCGTGGTGCACCGGGCGCAGGCGCTCGCCGCGCTGACCCAGGGCTACCGGGTCGCCGCCGTCGCGGGCACGCACGGCAAGACGTCCACGTCGTCGATGCTCACCGTGGCGCTCCAGCACTGCGGGGCGGACCCGTCGTTCGCCATCGGCGGGGACCTCACCGTCACCGGCGCCGGGGCGCACCACGGCGGCGGCGACGTCTTCGTGGTCGAGGCGGACGAGTCCGACGGGTCGTTCACCGCGTACGCGCCGCACGTCGCCGTCGTCACCAACGTCGAGCCGGACCACCTGGACCACCACGGCGACGAGGCCGCCTACCGGGCCGTCTTCGAGGAGTTCCTCGGCCGGCTCGCGCCCGGCGGCACGCTCGTGACCTGCGCCGACGACGAGGGCGCCGAGCGGCTGGCGGCCCGTGCGGAGTCCCGCGGGGTGCCGGTCCTCCGTTACGGGCGCACCGCCGCGGGCCCGGAGGACGCGCTCCTGCTCGACTTCCGGCCCGAGGGCGCCGGCTCCCGCGTGCGGGTTCGGCACCGCGGTGTCGAGCGGGAGCTGCGGCTGGCCGTCCCCGGCGAGCACATGGCCCTCAACGCGCTCGGCGCGCTGCTGGCCGGGGTCGCGCTGGGCGCGCCGGTGGAGGGGCTGGTCGAGGGGCTCGCGGTGTTCGACGGCGTGCGGCGCCGGTTCGAGTACAAGGGCCGGGCGGCCGGGGTCGCCGTCTACGACGACTACGCCCACCACCCCACCGAGGTCGCCGCCACGCTGCGCGCGGCCCGCGAGGTGCAGCAGGGCCGGGTGATCGTGGCGTTCCAGCCGCATCTCTACTCCCGCACGCGGACCTTCGCCGAGGACTTCGGACGCGCCCTCGCGCTGGCGGACGAGGTCGTCGTGCTGGACGTCTACGGTGCCCGCGAGGACCCGGAGCCCGGCGTGAGCGGTGCGCTGGTCGCCGACGCCGTGCCGCTGCCGGCCGGGCACGTGCACTTCGTCCCGGCCTGGGGGGACGTGCCGGGTGTGCTCGCCGGGCTGGCCCGCCCCGGCGACCTGGTCCTCACGATGGGGGCCGGGGACGTCACCGTCCTGGGCCCGGAGATCCTCCTCGAGCTGGACCGGGCCGCGCCGTGACCCGGCCCTCCACCCGGCGCGGGCGCCGGTCGCAGACGGCCTCGACGAGGCGGTCCGGCGACGGCGCCCCCGAGCGGCTGCCGGCCCGTCCGGCCGCCGCCGAGCGAGCCCGCCGCATCCGCGAGGAGCGGGCGGCGCAGCGCGGGCGGCTGCTGCCGCAGCAGCGCCGGGTGGAGGAGAAGCGGGCCCGGAAGGCGGCGCGCAAGGCCGACCGGAAGGCCGGTCGCGCGGCGAAGCAGCCGGTCGCGCGGCGGTTCAAGGTCCGCCGGCGCGTGGCGCTGACCGTGCTCGTGCTGGTCCTGCTCGGTGCGCTGGGCGCGGGCTCCTGGCTGCTGCTCGCCCGCTCCGGCCTCGCCGAGGTGGAGACCGTCGAGGTGACGGGCACGCTGACCGTCTCCCGGGACGCGGTGCTCGGTGCCGCGGCGGTCGATCCCGGCGTCCCGCTCCTCGAGGTCGACACGAAGGCCGTCGCCCGCCGCGTCGCCGAGCTGCCCGGGGTGGGGTCGGTGCAGGTGAGCCGGGGCTGGCCGCACACGGTGGAGATCGCCGTCGTCGAGCGGACGGCGGTGGCGCTGGCGCGGACCCCGCAGGGCGTCACGCTCGTCGACGCCACCGGCGTCGCCTACCAGAAGGCGCCGGAGGTGCCCCCGGCCCTGCCGATGCTCGGCTTCGGCGCCGTGGGCCCGGACGACCCGTCGACGAGGGCGGCACTCGCCGTCCTCGAGGCCCTGCCGCCGGACCTTCGCGGGCAGGTCACCACGATCGACGTCGACAACGCCGCCACCGAGCCCACCGTGCGGCTCGGGCTGGGGGAGCGGCAGGTGCTGTTCGGCTCCACCGAGCGCGCGGACCGCAAGATCGCCGTGCTGGTCCCGCTGCTGACCCAGGAGGGCTCGGTCTACGACGTCTCGAGCCCGGAGCTCCCGACCGTCACCCGCTGACCCGCTCTTCCCTGAGACGTGCACTGCTCCGTCCGGAGCAGCGCGTCGCTGTCCGTCAGGCCGGGTGGACCGTGGGTCACGAGGAGGTCGCTGCTGCGCGGCTCCACACCATCGAGGTGTTGCCGACGCGCGGCGCGCCTGCTGGACCGTGCCCCCTCCTCGGACCTAGCGTTCGACGGCGAACGGCCCGGACAGACCTGCTGGACGGAGCTGACCCGGACCCGAGCGACCGAGAGGTGCCGCGCATGACGCCCCCGCACAACTACCTGGCCGTGATCAAGGTGGTCGGTATCGGTGGCGGCGGCGTGAACGCCGTCAACCGCATGATCGAGGTCGGCCTGAAGGGCGTCGAGTTCATCGCGGTGAACACCGACGCGCAGGCCCTGCTCATGTCCGACGCGGACGTGAAGCTCGACATCGGGCGCGAGCTGACCCGCGGCCTCGGCGCGGGCGCCAACCCCGAGGTGGGCCGCAAGGCCGCCGAGGACCACCGCGAGGAGATCGAGGAGGTCCTCAAGGGGGCCGACATGGTCTTCGTGACCGCCGGCGAGGGCGGCGGGACGGGCACCGGCGGCGCGCCGGTCGTCGCGTCGATCGCCCGCAAGCTCGGCGCGCTCACGATCGGCGTGGTCACCCGCCCCTTCACCTTCGAGGGCCGCCGTCGGGCGGGCCAGGCGGAGGACGGCATCACGCAGCTGCGCAACGAGTGCGACACCCTGATCGTGATCCCGAACGACCGGCTGCTGCAGCTCGGCGACGTCGGCGTCTCCCTGATGGACGCCTTCCGCTCCGCCGACGAGGTGCTGCTCTCCGGTGTCCAGGGCATCACCAACCTGATCACCACCCCCGGCCTGATCAACCTGGACTTCGCCGACGTCAAGTCGGTCATGTCCGGCGCCGGGTCCGCCCTGATGGGGATAGGGTCCGCGCGCGGCGAGGGGAGGGCGGTGCAGGCCGCCGGCAAGGCCATCAACTCGCCACTGCTCGAGGCCTCGATGGACGGCGCGCAGGGCGTGCTGCTGTCCATCGCCGGTGGCTCGGACCTCGGGCTGTTCGAGATCAACGAGGCCGCGTCCCTGGTGCAGGAGGCCGCGCACCCCGAGGCCAACATCATCTTCGGCACGGTGATCGACGACTCGCTCGGCGACGAGGTCCGCATCACCGTGATAGCGGCCGGGTTCGAGGGCGGCACGCCCACGCACAAGAAGCTGGAGCCCTCGGCCTTCCGCTCCGCCGACCCCACCCCCGCACCGGCGGCCGCCCCGCCCGCGCCGCCGGCCCCGCCGGTGCCGCCGGCGCCGGGCCCGGGCGCCGGGCACGCGGGACACGGCGGGCACACGGGGCACACAGGGCACACGGGGCACACGGGGCACTCCGCGACGGCCTTCGGCGCGGGGGCGAACCAGAACGGCACGCTGCCGCCCGTGGCGCCGTACTCGCCGCCGGCGCCCCGCCAGCCCGAGACCCGACAGAACCCGGCCATGACCGAGCTGGGCGGGCCGGTGGGGGAGCCGGGTGGCGCGCCCACCGCGTCGTCGCACGGGGAGCAGCCGGCGTCCGCGCCGAGCGCCCCCTCCCCGACGCCGACCTCCTCCTCGGCGGGCGAGCCCCGGGCGCGGGAGATCGACGACGACGTCGACGTCCCGCCCTTCATGCGCCGCTGACCCTCACGCTCGTCGCCGGTCTCGCGGCCGGGAGCCGGTCGCGGGACGGGCCGCGAGTCGGTCGGGGGACCTGTGCAGGGCGATCATGCTCACGGCGTGCCCTCCTCTGCCTCGTCCTCGGGCGTGGGCTGGCGTCGGGTCCCGGTCCCGGCGCGGTGGCGCTCCGACCTGCGCCGCCACACCCGCTCGCGCCCCCGCACATCCGCCGTGGCGCGGCCGCACATCCGGGAGGTCGCCGACACACCTGGTCGACGAGGTGTGCGGTGCCTCGCCGGGTGTGCGGCCGGCGTGGGCAAGCGTCACCGCGGGCGAGACGCCCGGAGCAGCGGCCAGCACACCCCCTCGTGCCCGGGCACATCAGCCGTGGCGCGGCCGCACACCCGGGAGGTCGCCGGCACACCCGGTCGACGAGGTGTGCAGTGCCTCGCCGGGTGTGCGGCCGCAGTGGGGGAGCGTGACCGCGGCAGGCGCCGCGCGGACGCGGCGGCTATCGACATCGCGGCGGCTATCGGCATCGCGGCACACCCGTCCGGGTCGCTCACACCCTGTCGACGGGGTCTGCCGCGCGCCTGGCGGGTGTGGGAGGCAGTCCGGGCGGTTGTGCGGCGCCCCTCCGGATGTGTTGCCACTCGACAGCGCACCTCTGCCGGTCCGGTCGGTTCCGCTCGCCAACGCACCTCCGCCGCTCCAGCAGCCCCGCCAGCGCTGCTCCGCCAGCGCGGCCTCGTCAGCGCGGCCTCGTCAGCGCGGCCCCGCCAGCGCAGCTCCGCCTACGACCCTGACCGCGGTGCCCTAGTGCGGGCGGCTCCGCCCAGCCCCCGACAGACGACGTCGTACTGCGGCACAACAGCCCATGTGCGTGTGCGGCCGCGGGACGCGGTGTGCGAGGGCCGGCGGCGGCCGTGGATAGGGTCGGGGCGTGAGTGAGACGGCGCAGCGCGCGCGGGTCCGCAGGGTCGTGACCACGAGGGCCGGGGGACGGTCCGCGGCTCCCTTCGACAGCTTCAACCTGTCCCGCTCGGTGGGCGACGACCCCGGCGCCGTCGACGCCAACCGCTACCGCCTCACCCGCGAGCTCGGCCTGCGCGGCACCGTGTTCCTGAACCAGGTGCACGGCACCCGGGTCGTGACGATCACCGAGCCGCCGCGGCGCAGCGCTCCGGACGTGCCGGAGACCGACGCCGCAGTCACCGCCGTCCCCGGGATCGGGCTCGCGGTGCTGGCGGCCGACTGCACGCCCGTGCTGCTGTCGGACCCGAAGGCCGGCGTCGTCGGCGCCGCCCACGCCGGACGGGTGGGCGCGGCCGCGGGCGTGGTGCCGGCGACCGTGGCGGCCATGCAGGAGCTGGGCGCGGCGGTCGAGGACATCGAGGTGCTGCTCGGCCCCGCGGTCTGCGGGCTCTGCTACGAGGTGCCCGCCGAGATGCGCGCGGAGGTCGAGGCCGCCCTGCCCGGCAGCGCCGCGACGACCCGCCGTGGATCGCCGTCCGTGGACGTCCGGGCCGGGCTCTACCGCCAGCTCACGGACCTCGGCGTGACCAAGATCGGGGTGGACCCGCGCTGCACCCTCGAGGACCCGGCCCTGTTCAGCCACCGTCGCGACCAGCGCACCGGGCGGCTCGCCGGGGTGATCTGGCTCGACGACCGCGCCTGACCCGGCGCACCGCGGCCCGACCCCGCCGCCCTGCGCCACCGACCGACCCGCCGTCCTGGGCCATCGCCCGATCCCGCGGCCTTGCGCCCTCGCCGCTCCCGCGGCCCTGCGAGACCCGCCGATCCCGCGCCCTGCACGACCGCCCGATGCGACCGCCCGCCCCGCGGTCCTGCGTCACTGCCCGATCCGGCGGCGCTGCGCCACTGCCCGATCCGGCGGCGCTGCGCCACTGCCCGATCCGGCGGCGCTGCGCCACTGCCCGATCCGGCGGCGCTGCGTCACTGCCTGATCCGGCGGCGCTGCGCCACCGTCCGACCCCGCGTCCCACCTCCCACCCGACCCGCCTCGCCGACCGGCGCCTCCGACCCGCCCGAGGACGTCCGGGGGACATCACGGTTCCGTGACGTCCGCGACACCACCCCTTCGGCTCGCGGGCGGGGGCTGTGACGTTCCGTAGGGTTCGCCGGGTGACCCAGGAGGCCTCCCCGGACCGGCGCGCCGAGCTCGAGCGCCGCCTCGCCGAGGTGCGGGCACGGATCGCCAAGGCCTGTGCGGCGGCCGGACGCGACCCGGACGAGGTGGAGCTGCTCGCCGTCACCAAGACCATCCCGGCGGCGGACGTCGCGGCCCTGGTCGACCTCGGCCTCGTCGCGTTCGGCGAGAACCGGGCGCAGGAGGCGGCGGCGAAGGTCGGGGAGCTGCGGGCACTGCGGCCCGACGCGCCGGTGCGGTGGCACTTCGTCGGCGGGCTGCAGCGGAACAAGGCCAGGCTGGTGGTCCCGTGGGTGACACGGGTGGAGAGCGTCGACTCGCCCCGGCTGGCCGCCGCACTGGACAGGGCGGTGCTCCGCGCGCTCGACGAGGGGACGCGGACGGAGCCGCTGCCCGTGCTCGTTCAGTACAGTGTGGACGGTGACCCGGACCGCGGCGGGGTGCCGGACGAGGGTCTGCTCGCCCTCGCCGACCAGGTCGCAGGAGCTCCCGGGCTCGTCCTCGAAGGACTGATGAGCGTCGCCCCGCTGGGTGCGGACGTCGAGGAGTCGTTTGCCGCGATCGAGGCGGCGGGTAGGCGGGTGCGGTCCTCGCACCCCGGGGCGACCGTGCTGTCGGCCGGGATGAGCGGGGACCTTGAGGTGGCGATCCGTCACGGATCGACGGTCGCGCGTGTCGGAACGGCCCTTGTGGGGGACCGGACGTTAACCTCCCCGTGACTGCCCGGTCCGCGGGGGCGGACCGGCATCGGGGGCGTCGAGGATTGGGAGCACTGATGAGTGCGATGTACCGGCTCAAGGCCTACTTCGGCATGGTGCCCGCCGAGGAGATGGACTACGCCGACGAACCCGACGCCTTCGCCGATCCCCGCCGCGCGTCCCGCGCCGCCCGGGCCGACCGCTGGTCGGATCCGGACGACCGCTTCGACGACGCGCCGGGCGCCCGCGACGACTACCCCGAGTACGAGTCGGCCCGCGACGAGCGCCCCCTGGACGACTGGAACCGCCGGTCGGCGCGCGAGGGCGTCCGCCCGGCGCGTGTGACCCGCGAGCCCGTGCGCACCACTGCTGGTCTGGGTGGGGGAACGGGGGGCGGCCTGACGGCGGCGTCGCCCGCGACCCGCGGCGCCCTCGCCGTGGACCGCGAGGAGCCGGCCCTGCGCTCCGCCCCCGAGCCGCCCGCGCCGGTCACGACGCCCGCCGCGCCCTCGTCGGTGCCCGAGCAGCGGGACCGCGGCGCGGCCGCCCTGGCGCGCATCACGACCCTGCAGCCCAGCAGCTTCACCGAGGCCCGCACGATCGGCGAGCGGTACCGCGACGGCGTCCCGGTGATCATCAACCTGACCGACCTCGACGAGGCCGCCGCGCGCCGCCTGGTGGACTTCGCCGCAGGTCTGGCGTTCGCGCTGCGCGGCTCGATCGACAAGGTGACCAGCCGCGTGTTCCTCCTGACGCCGGCCGACGTCGAGGTCTCGGCCGACGACGCGCGCAGGCTCGCAGAGCGGGGCCTCTTCCGACAGGATTAGGGCGTGCCGATCGCCGTCCAGTTCGTGATCTACTACATCCTGTTCTTCTTCTGGCTCCTGCTCGTCGCGCGGATCGTGGTCGAGCTCGTGCACTCGTTCGCGCGCGAGTGGGTGCCGGCCGGGCGCCCGGCCGCGGCCCTGGAGATGGTGTTCAGCGTCACCGACCCGCCCGTGAAGTTGTTGCGGAGAGTGATCCCCGTCGTCCGGATCGGGGGCGTCGGACTGGACCTCTCGATTATGGTTCTGCTGCTGGTGGTGTTCATACTGATGAGCATTGCCAGACCGGCGGTGGCGTGAGCCCCAGTCACCCGCCAGCCGGTTTGCCGCCGAGGACTGCATGAGGTGATCCGATGCCGCTGACGCCCGCCGACGTTCACAACGTCGCGTTCAGCAAGCCCCCGATCGGTAAGCGGGGGTACAACGAGGACGAGGTCGACGCGTTCCTCGATCTGGTCGAGGCCGAGTTGGCCCGGCTGATCGAGGAGAACGAGGACCTGCGCGAGCAGGTCTCCCAGCTCGAGCAGCGGCTCGGCAACGCCGAGGCCGACCTGGAGGAGGCGCGGTCGCGCCCGCAGGGTGTGATGGGCGCCCAGGCCGGGCCGCCGCCCACCCAGCAGATCCGGCCCGTCGAGCCCCCGCAGCCGCCGCGCCCGGTCGAGCCGCAGCGCGGCATGGGCCCGATGGGCGACGGCGACGGTGCCGGCGGGGACCACCACGTCCAGGCCGCCAAGGTCCTGGGCCTGGCCCAGGAGATGGCCGACCGGCTGACCGCCGAGGCCAAGAACGAGGCCGACGCGATGCTGTCGGACGCCCGCGCCAAGTCGGAGCAGCTGCTCAGCGAGGCCCGGACCAAGTCCGACGGCCTGGTGAACGACGCGCGCGCCCGCGCCGAGACGATGCTCAACGACGCGCGGACCCGCGCCGAGACCCTCGAGCGGCAGTCGCGCGACAAGGCGTCGTCGCTGGTGAGCGAGGCCGAGCGCAAGCAGACCGAGATCATCGGCACCATCACGCGGGACAAGAGCGTGCTGGAGAAGAAGATCGACGAGCTGCGCACCTTCGAACGCGAGTACCGCACCCGGCTCAAGACCTACCTGGAGTCGCAGCTGCGCGACCTGGAGGGCCGGGGCTCGGCCGCGCCGTCGGACGCCGCCCGGTCGAACGCCAACGGCGGGTACGCCGCCACCGGCTACGGCCAGCGCGCGGACGCCGGAAGCTGACGGCCCGGACCGTCGTCCGACCGACTGGCGGGCGGCAGTGCGGCTCTCGTGCCGCCGCCCGCCGTACACGGGGTGAACAGTGCTGCTGCTGGTTCTCGTACTGGTCCTGATCGCCTTCGGCCTGCTGGTCGTGGCGCTGCTCTCGGGCAGCGTCCTGTGGGCGTGGATCTCCGTGGCCGTCTCCGTGGCGGCCGCGGTGGCCCTGCTGGTCGACTGGCTGCAGCGCCGCTCGGCCGTGAAGGCGGGCGCGGAGTCGCAGCAGGCGGCCGGCGGGGCCACACCGGTGCCGCAGGGCGGCCCTCAGCCGCTCCGGCGTGACATCGACCCGGTCACCGAGGTGATCCCGGTGGTCGGGCAGGGCGCGCCCGGGCGGGCGACCCCGCCGCAGGCCGGGGTGGAGCGTGGACAGTCCTCGTCGGACTCCGGCGCGGCTGCCGGGGTCGCGTCCGGGGCGGACACGGAGGCCACCTCCGTGATGCCTCGCCTGGGACCGTCCGGCTCAGGCGAGCGACCGTCCGGCGCTGTGTACGACCCCACCCGGTCGAGCGAATCTTCGTCACACAGCGTGATCGGCGACGAGGGCCGTTCCGGCCCCACGGGGCGTCACGACGAGCCGTCGGGCGAGGGCGGGTCCGCGCTTGGTGGCGCGGCGGCCGTCGCGGGCGTCGCCGGCGCGGTGCACGGCACGCGCGGGAGCGAGGAGCCGGCGGCCCCCGAGGCCGCGGCGCAGGAGTCCGCCTCGACGGGCACCCGCGGCGAGTCCGCGGAGGCGCGGTCGGCGGAGCCCGACGAGTCCGCCTCTCGCCTCTCCTATGTGTCTCCGGCATCCCCGACATCCCCGGACCCGTCGGAGGCCACCGAGCAGGCATCGGAACCCGGTCGGGCGGGCGGCACGGCGGCAGCCGGCCCGGCCGCTGGTTCCGGTGCCGTGTCCGGCGGCGCCGTCCCGGGTGCCGCCGGCACCGAGGGCGGCGCGGCGGACGAGTCCGAGGACGCGGGCCCGGCGAGCACGGTTGGTGCGGGTGCCGGCACGCCCGAGGGCGCGGCCGGCACGCCCGGCTCCCGCGCGGCGACCGCCTCGGAGGACATCGACGGCCCCACGGTGGCCACTCCGGCGCACACCGGGTCCGCCGGGGCGCGGGCCGCGGACCGCGACCAGCCGGGCGGCCAGGCGCCCGAGGGACAGGACCAGCCCCAGGGGCAGCAGGACCAGCAGGCCGCGGCCGCGCAGCAGCCGGCCGGTGGTCCGCCGCCGCTGGGGTCGATGCCGCCTCCCGGCCCGCACGGCGAGCCGCCGGAGGAGCCCCGGGACGCGACCGTCGCGGCGCTGGTCGCCGGGCTCGAGGACGAGGTCGTCGTGGTCGACGAGCAGCCGCGCTACCACCTGGCGGGCTGCCGGTCGCTGCCCGGCCGCCCGGTGATCCCGCTGCCGGCCAAGGAGGCCGTGGAGCTGGGCTTCACCCCGTGCGGCTGGTGCACCCCGGACCGCACGATGGCGAGTCGGCACCAGGCCGCGGCCCGCTGACCCTCCCGACCTGCACGGACGGCGCTTCCGCACCCGTCCGCCGGGCGCGGGTGCCGTCCGTGCGCGACCTCCGGGAATAAGCGCTCGCGGCCCCGCGCTACCCTGGTCGCACAGGCACCGATCCGGCCATCACCGGGGAGCCTCCGGAAGAAACCGCCGCTGCACGCCGCCCGGGCAGCGCCGGGAGTAGAACCGGACGGGTTCGGCCCGTCACAGCCGTCGAACGAGCGGTCCCGCGCGAGCGGGGCAAGCGGGGTGGTACCGCGGCGTCAGTCGTCCCCGTGCAGACAGCCGGACACTGCACGAGGAGCACCGACCGCCATGAGCGAGAGCTACCCCCCGGTCCCCGCGCATCCCGCCTTCCCGCAGCTGGAGCGCGAGGTCCTCAAGTACTGGGAGGCGGACGACACGTTCGCCGCCTCCGTCGAGGCCCGCCCGGCCGGCGAGAACGGCAGCAACGAGTTCGTCTTCTACGACGGCCCGCCCTTCGCCAATGGCCTGCCGCACTACGGCCACCTGCTCACCGGGTACGTGAAGGACGTCGTGCCGCGGTACCAGACGATGCGCGGCAAGCACGTGGAGCGCCGGTTCGGCTGGGACACCCACGGCCTGCCCGCCGAGGTCGAGGCGGAGCGCCAGCTCGGGATCACGCACAAGTCCGAGATCGAGAGCATGGGCATCGCGGAGTTCAACGACGCGTGCCGCACCTCCGTGCTGCGCTACACCGGCGAGTGGCGCGACTACGTGACCCGCCAGGCCCGCTGGGTCGACTTCGACAACGACTACAAGACGCTCGACCTGGACTACATGGAGAGCGTCATGTGGGCCTTCAAGACCTTGTGGGACAAGGGCTTGATCTATTCCGGGTTCCGCGTGCTCTGGTACTGCTGGCGCTGCGAGACGCCGCTGTCGGCCTCCGAGACGAAGATGGACGACGTCTACCGGGACCGGCAGGACCCGGCCGTGACCGTCGGGCTGCGCCTGGTCAGCGAGGATCCGGAGCTGAACGACGCCCTGGCCCTGGTCTGGACGACGACGCCGTGGACGCTACCGTCGAACCTCGCCGTGGCGGTGAACCCCGAGGTCGAGTACTCGTTGCTGCGCGCCGGCGACGAGAAGTACGTGCTCGCCACCGCCCGGGTCGCCGCCTACGCCCGTGAGCTTGGCGAGGAGCCCGAGGTCCTGCGCACCTTCACCGGCCGCGAGCTGCTCGGCCTGGGCTACACCCCGCCGTTCGACTTCTTCGTCGGCCGGGAGAACGCGCACCGGGTGCTGGAGGCGGACTACGTCACCACCGAGGACGGCACCGGGCTCGTGCACATCGCGCCCGCCTTCGGTGAGGAGGACAAGGCGGTCACCGACGCGGCCGGCATCGAGGCCGTCGTGCCCGTGGACTCGCGCGGCGAGTTCACCGTCGAGGTCCCGCCGTACACCGGCCAGCAGGTGTTCGACGCCAACCCGAACATCATCCGGGACCTCAAGGCCGGCACCGCACCGTACGTGAAGGGTGTCCTGCTGCGGCACGAGACCTACGACCACCCGTACCCGCACTGCTGGCGTTGCGGCAACGCGCTGATCCAGCGCGCGGTCGACTCGTGGTTCGTGCAGGTCACGGCGTTCCGGGACCGGATGGTCGAGCTCAACAAGCAGATCACCTGGGTGCCGGGGAACGTCCGGGACGGCCAGTTCGGGAAGTGGCTCGAGGGCGCCCGTGACTGGGGCATCTCCCGCAACCGGTTCTGGGGCAGCCCGATCCCGGTCTGGCAGTCCGACGACCCGCGCTACCCGCGCACGGACGTCTACGGCTCCCTCGACGAGCTGGAGCGGGACTTCGGGGTGCGCCCGCAGAACCTGCACCGGCCCTACATCGACGAGCTGACGCGCCCGAACCCGGACGACCCGACGGGGAGGTCGACCATGCGTCGGGTGCCGGAGGTGCTCGACTGCTGGTTCGAGTCCGGCTCGATGCCGTTCGCGCAGGTGCACTACCCGTTCGCGAACGCGGACTGGTTCGAGCACCACTACCCGGGCGACTTCATCGTCGAGTACAACGGCCAGACCCGCGGCTGGTTCTACACGCTGCACGTGCTGGCCACGGCGCTGTTCGACCGGCCGGCGTTCGCCAGCTGCGTGGCGCACGGGATCGTGCTGGGCGACGACGGCGCGAAGATGTCCAAGTCGCTGCGCAACTACCCGGACGTCAACGAGGTCTTCGACCGCGACGGGTCGGACGCCATGCGGTGGTTCCTCATGGCGAGCCCGATCCTGCGCGGCGGCAACCTGGTCGTCACCGAGCAGGGCATCCGCGAGGGCGTCCGGCAGGCGATCCTGCCGCTGTGGAACACCTGGTACTTCCTGTCGCTGTACGCCGGGGCGGCCGGGGTGACCGGGCGGACGCGCACGGACTCGTCGCACGTGCTGGACCGGTACGTGCTGGCCAAGACCGCGGCGCTGGTCGACGGCGTCACCGCGGCGATGGACGTGTACGACATCGCCGGGGCGTGCGAGCAGATCCGCGACCACGCCGAGGTGCTCACGAACTGGTACGTCCGGCGCTCCCGGGACCGGTTCTGGGCGGGCGACCGGGACGCGATCGACACCCTGCACACCGTGCTCGAGGTGACCGCCCGCGTCGCTGCGCCGCTGCTGCCGCTGACCATGGAGCAGCTGTGGCAGGGGCTCACCGGCGGCCGGTCGGTGCACCTCACGGACTGGCCGGCCACCGGCGCGCTGCCGCACGACGACGCCCTGGTCGCGGCGATGGACCGGGTCCGCCAGGTGGCCTCGGCGGGCCTCTCCCTGCGCAAGGCCCGCAAGCTCCGGGTCCGGCTGCCGCTGGCCACGCTCACCGTGGCCGCCGAGGACGCGGAGACCCTCGCGCCGTTCGCCGACATCCTGCGGGACGAGGTCAACGTCAAGGAGGTCGTGCTGACCACGGACGTCGCGACCTACGGCCGGTTCGAGCTGACGGTCAACGCCCGCGCCTGCGGGCCCCGGCTGGGTGGCGACACCCAGAAGGTGATCAAGGCGGTCAAGGCGGGGGACTGGACGTCGAACGCCTCCGGCACGGTCACGGCCGGCGGCATCGAGCTGCTGGAGGGCGAGTTCTCGGAGCGGCTGCAGGCCGCCGACCCGGCCTCGACCAGCGCGCTCCCGGGCAACTCCGGGCTCGTCGTGCTGGACACCGAGGTCACGCCGGAGCTGGCGGCCGAGGGCACGGCCCGGGACGTCGTGCGCGTGGTCCAGCAGGCCCGCCGCGACGCCGGGCTCGAGGTCTCGGACCGGATCGCCCTGACCCTGGACGCCCCGGACACGGTCCTCGACGCCGTGCGGACCCACGAGGCCTTCGTGGCCGGCGAGGTCCTGGCGACCTCGGTGGAGTACGCGCCCGTGGCCGACCCGACCGGCACCGGCGGCGTCTCCGACCCGCAGGGGAAGAACGCCGAGGTGACGGTCACCGTCGCCAAGCAGTGAACGAACGGCACTCTCGCTCAGATCTAGTGAGCGAGAGTGCCGTTCGCTCAGACCTGGTGAGCGAGAGTGCCGTTCGCCCATCGGGCGGTCGGAGCCGGGCTAGGGTGATCCGCCGTGGGGAGTGCTGCCGAGCGGTGGGCGGAGCTGCAGTCCGGGCGGGGCGTCCCGCCCGGGATCCTGGCGCAGGCCCCGGTCAGCCCCTGGGGGCACGACCCGCAGGACTTCACCGCGCCCACCGTCCCCGCGGACACCCCGTCCCGGGCGGCCGGGCTGGCCCTGCTCGGCCCCGCCGGCACGGTGCTCGACGTCGGGTGCGGCGGGGGCGACGCGGCGTTCGCGCTGGTCGGGCCGCTGACCCACGCCACCGGGGTGGACGGCCAGCAGGACATGCTCGACCTCTTCGAGAGGGGCGCCGACGTCCGCGGGGTGCCCGCCCGGACCGTCCTGGGCCGCTGGCCGGACGTCGCGACGGAGGCCGGAACCGCGGACGTCGTGGTGTCGCACCACGTGCTGCACAACGTCGTCGACCTGCCGCCCTTCGTCGCCGCGTTGACCGCGGCGGCCGGGCGCGGCGTCGTCGTCGAAATACTGGCCGAGCACCCGATGGCCTGGCTCGACCCGCTCTGGGTGCGCTTCCACGACCTCCACCGGCCGGAGCCCGCGACCGTCGACGACGCCGTCGCCGTGCTGCGGGAGCAGGGCGTCGAGCCCGAGGTCACCCGGTGGGACCGGGAGCGGCGGGCACCGCACTCCCCGGCCTGGGTCACCCGACGGCTGTGCCTGCCGCCCGAGCGCGAGCCCGAGGTCGCCGCGGCCCTCGAGGAGATCCCGCCGCGGCCGCGCAGCGCGGCCACGCTCGTCTGGCGCCCCTGATCAGGAGACCACGACCCAGGCGACCACCACGCCCAGCGAGTTCGTCGCCAGGTGCGCCAGCATCGGGGTGACCAGGTGCCCGCCCCAGCGGCGCAGCGCGCACAGCAGGATCCCCGCCCCGAAGGTCGCGACGACCGCGAATGCCGCCCGCCCGGCGTCGCCCCAGCCGCCGAGGGTCGCCCCGACCGCGGCGTTCGCGCTGTCCAGGCCCAAGGACGGCAGGATGTGCCACAACCCGAACAGGGCGGACGCGACCGACGTCCGCCGCCACCATCCGCCGCCGACCAGCCCGGGGAGCACGCCGCGGAAGGCGATCTCCTCGAACAGGACGGTGCCGAGCGGGATGCGGACCAGCGCCGCGTAGAGCAGCACGCCGACACCGCCCGCGGCACGGCTGTCCTGGAACGCGGTCCGGGTCGCGGGCAGCGCGACCCCCACGAGGTAGACCACGGCGACGAGCGCCACGACGATCCCGCCGACGACGAGCCCCCGGCCGAGGCCGCGCCGGCCGAGCCCCAGGTCCGCCCGTCCCAACCCGCAGGCCCGGGCCAGGACCAGCAGGAGCACGGTCGCCACGACCTTCCCCGGCACCGCCCACGCCGGCCACACGAGGCCGGCCAGCACGTTCGTCGCGACGAGCAGCGCGACCGCCGTGGCCAGGCCCCCGGACCGGGGGAGGACCCGCCGCGGACGGGAGGGCGTGATCGTCCGGGCGGGCGACGGCATGGCGACCATCCTGCGGCAGGACCCGACGCGCCGCACCGTTCCGTCCGCCGGCCGCGTCGGGCGTCGGGGGACACGCCGTGCGCGCACCCGCGTGCCGACGGGTGACCTGCGCCGATAGGGTGATCCGCGCACGAGCCGGGGGTGGGCGATGAGTCTGGAGGTCCTGCTCGGCGTCGTCGCCGCCGTCCTGCTGATCGGTGTGCTCGCGGTGCGGGTGTCCGTCCGGCTCGGCCTGCCCTCGCTGCTGCTCTACCTGGGCATCGGGATCCTGCTCGGCGAGGCCGTCCTCGGCGTCCAGTTCTCCAACGCCGCGCTCACCGAGAACCTCGGCATCGCCGCGCTGGTGCTCATCCTGGTCGAGGGCGGTCTGACCACCCGCTGGCAGGCGGTGCGGCCGTCGTTGGGGATCGGCATCGGGCTCTCGACGATCGCCGTCGTCGTCAGCATCGCCGTCGCCGGGACGGCGCTCCACTACCTGCTCGGGCTGGACTGGCGGGTGGCCTTCCTCTGGGGTGCGGTCCTCTCCTCGACGGACGCGGCCGCGGTGTTCAGCGTGCTGCGCGGGGTGGGGGTGTCCCCGCGGCTCGCCGGTGCCCTGGAGCTCGAGTCCGGCATGAACGACGCCCCGGTCGTCCTCGCCGTCCTCCTCCTCGCCTCGGACGACCCGCTGACCTGGCTGACCCCGCTGCTCGTCGTGTACGAGCTGATCGCGGGCGGGCTGATCGGGTTCGCCCTCGGCTTCGCCGGCGGCTGGGCGCTGCGCCGCGCCGCGCTGCCGGCGACCGGCCTCTACCCGCTCGCCGCGCTGGCCGTGTGCGTGCTCGCCTTCGCGTGCGGACAGCTGGCGCACGCCTCCGGTCTGCTCGCCACCTACGTCTGCGCGCTCGTGCTGGGCAACTCGCGGCTGCCGCACCGCGGGGGCGTGCTCTCCTTCGCCGAGGGCACCGGCTGGCTCGCGCAGATCGGACTGTTCGTGCTGCTCGGGCTGTACGTGAGCCCCGCCCGGTTGACCGACGCCGTGGTCCCCGCACTGATCGCCGCCGGCGTCCTGCTGGTGCTCGCCCGGCCGGTGTCGGTGGTCGCGGCCGCGCTGCCCTTCAAGGTGCCGTGGCGGGAGCAGGCGTTCCTGTCCTGGTCGGGGCTGCGCGGGGCGGTGCCCATCGTGCTCGCGCTGATCGCCCTGGTGGAGGGGGCGCCGGGTGCGGCCAACCTGGTCGACGTCGTGTTCGTGCTCGTCGTGATCCTCACCCTGCTACAGGGAACGACCCTGCCGTGGGTCGCCCGGCTGCTGGGGGTCGCGCGCTCCGTCGAGCCGAAGGACGTCCAGGTCGACGCCGCCCCGCTCGACGAACTGCACGCCGACCTGCTGCAGGTCCGGATCCCCGCCGGCTCGAGGCTGCGCGGGGTCTACATCCGGGAGTTGCGGCTGCCCGTCGGCGCCATGGTCAGCCTGGTCGTGCGCGGTGACGAGGCCTTCACCCCGAGCGGGCAGACCCGGCTGCGCGAGCACGACCAGCTCCTCGTGGTGGCCACCGCCGAGGTCCGCCAGCGCACCGAGGAGCGGCTGCGTGACGTCGACCGGGGCGGCGCGCTGGTGCGCTGGCGGGACACCGATCCCGGCCCCCGTCCGGACGGGCCCGGAAAGCCCGCATAATCGAGGGTGTGACCGACGAGCCCGCCGAGCGCACCGACACCGCACCCCTCCCGCCACGCCGGGTCTGGGTGCTCGCGCTCGTGGCGCCCGTCGTCCTGCTGCTGGACATCCTGACCAAGGTCCTCGCCGTCGCCACGCTGGAGGACGGGCCGCCGGTGCGGCTGCTCGGTGGGCTGGTCAACCTGGTCCTGGTGCGCAACCCGGGCGCCGCCTTCTCCATGGCGACCGGCTACACGTGGGTGCTGTCGATCATCGCGCTCGGCGTGGTCGTGGTGATCATCCGGATCTCCCGGAAGCTACGGTCGGTGGGCTGGGCGATCGCGCTCGGGCTCGTGCTCGGCGGAGCGCTGGGCAACCTGGTCGACCGGATCTTCCGTGCGCCGGGGCCGCTGCAGGGCCACGTCGTCGACATCATCTCGGTGGTCCGGACGGACGGTTCGTTCTTCCCGGTCTTCAACCTCGCCGACTCGAGCATCGTCTGCGGCGGGATCCTGCTGGTCCTGCTCGCGCTCACGGGGCGCGAGCTCGACGGGACCCGGGCCGGCGTGACGGAGCGGGAGCCGGCCGGTGAGTGACGTCCGCCAGCTCCCCGTTCCGGACGGTCTCGACGGCATGCGGGTCGACGCCGGCCTGTCCCGGCTGCTCGGCCTGTCCCGGACCGTCGTCGCCACCCTCGCCGAGGACGGCATGATCGCGCTCGACGGCCGCGCCGCCGGCAAGTCGGACCGGCTCACCGCGGGCAGCTGGCTCGAGGTCGAGCTGCCCGCACCCGACGCACCCGCGGTCATCGCCGCACCGCCGGAGCTGGTGGGCGGCATGACGGTGCTGTACGAGGACGAGGACGTCGTCGTCGTCGACAAGCCGGTGGGGGTCGCCGCGCACCCCAGCCCGGGCTGGACCGGGCCCACGGTCGTCGGCGGGCTGGCCGCGCTCGGCGTGCGGGTGTCGACCTCGGGCGCCGCGGAGCGGCAGGGCGTGGTGCACCGGCTGGACGTCGGGACCACCGGCGTGATGGTCGTCGCCAAGTCAGAGTACGCCTACTCGGTGCTGAAGCGGGCGTTCAAGGAACGCACGGTCGACAAGCGCTACCACGCGGTCGTGCAGGGGCACCCCGACCCGACCAGCGGCACGATCGACGCGCCGATCGACCGGCACCCCAAGCACGACTACAAGTTCGCCGTGGTGGCGGAGGGCAAGCCGAGCGTCACGCACTACGACACCGTCGAGGCCTTCCGGGCCGCCTCGCTGCTCGACGTGCACCTCGAGACCGGGCGCACCCACCAGATCCGGGTGCACTTCTCCGCGCTGCGGCACCCGTGCGTCGGCGACCTGACCTACGGCGCCGACCCCACCCTCGCCAAGCGCCTGGGGCTGCAGCGGCAGTGGCTGCACGCCCGCTCGCTGGGCTTCGAGCACCCCGCCGACGGGCGGTGGGTCGAGTTCGTCAGCGAGTACCCGCCGGACCTCGCCCGGGCGCTCGAGCGGCTGCGTGACTGAGCACCACGAGCCCGACGGACCCGACCCCGCCGACACCTCCGGCTCCGCCGGCTCGGCCGAATCCTCGGGCGACGAGGGGGGCCTGCTCACCCGCCGCGGTCGGCGCTGGCTGATCGTGGTGTGCGTGCTCGCCGTGCTGGCGGCGGTGGGGTACGCGACGGCCCAGTCGCGGTCGCTCTCGGCCGGGCGCGGGCCGGCGGTCGCGCAGGGCCAGGTGCGGCTCGGGCCGGACCCCGGCGAGGCCGTGTCGGACTACCTCGCCCGGCTGCCCGCGACCCTGCCCGCCCCGGGGGAGCGCGCGCTGGCGCTGGTGCAGCTCGAGCAGGAGGTCACCACCGCGGCCGCCGCGGGGCTGACCGGGTCGGCGCCGGTCGCCGAGGTCGTCTTCCGGATGCCGCTCCCGCGGGTCCAGACCGCCCTGCGCTTCGAGACCCTCCCCGCCGGCGCACCGGTCGCCGCGGCCCTCGACACCGCCCGCCAACGCGCCGGCTACGCCGCGACCGCCGACGCCTCCCGGCTCACCGGCCGTCCCGCCGCGGTCGCGACGGCGGAGGCGGCGGCCTACGCCGGCCCCTGCGCGTGCGTGGTGGCGCTGGTGATGGAGGCGGACCGCGCCGGGCTGGACGCGCTTGCCGGGGCTCCGGGGGTGCGGGCGGTCGAGGCGGCGCCGGCCGGGGTCACCGCCCCCGAGCTCGCCCTCTCCCCGCTGCTGCCCGACCAGACCACCGCCGCCGACCCCCTCCCCGACGACGGCCCCGTCCCCTGATCCCGCCCGCCCGAGGAAGGTCCACAGGTCGGCCGAGCTCGTGCCGGCGCCCGGGAAGCGCCCCCTAGCCCAGCCCGCTGCTCCGCCCAGGGGAGGCGGGGCCGGCACACCCGCCCGGCGCGACACCCCCACACCGGCTCGAGCTCTGGCTCCGACACACCCGCGCCGGCTCGGGCTCCGGCCCCGCCATGTTCGCGCCGGCTCGAGATCTGGCCCCCGCCACACCCGCGCCGACCCGAGCTCTGACCCCGCCGCACCCGCGCCGGCTCGAGCCCCGCCTCGCACATCCGTTCCTGCCTCGGCACACCCGCTCCTGCTCGAGCCCCGGCCCCACGCCCGCGCCGGCTCGAGCTCCGGCTCCGACACCCGCGCCGACCCGAGTTCTGACCCCGCCGCACCCGCGCCGGCTCGAGCTCCGACCCCGCCACACCCGCGCCGGCTCGAGCCCCGCCTCGCACATCCGTTCCTGCCTCGGCACACCCGCTCCTGACGCATGCCACATCCGGAAGGTAGGCCGCACACCCGGTCGACCAGGTGTGTCGCACTCCCCGGGGTGTGCCGGCGCGGGCGTGGGTGTCCTCGGTGACCCGCTCGTGTCGCTCGGCGCGCTGTGCGGACGCTGTCAGAAGCAGCAGCGGGCCCGGCCGACGGCCGCCTGCCACACCCACGGCGGCCTGGATGCGGCCGCCGCTCCGTGCGGCTCGCGTCGGCGTGCGCCGGTCGGCGATCTCTGCTTCCCGTTCCGGTACACCCGTTGCTGCCTCGCGGCACACCCGGTTGATCGGCGGCACAGCGTCCGCGACCTGTGCCGCGCACCTCGAGATGCCGCGCTCCTCGGCATCGGTCCTGGTCGGCGCCGGTGGATGCGACGGGACGCGTCCTCCTGCCCTGCGGAGGCGGAACCGCGTCGGACGGCCCGGTTGACGTCCTCTCACACCCGGACGAGCGCGGTACAGGTCGTCGACGAGGTGTGGCAGCGACGTCGCGGGTGTGAGGGGCCGCCATAGAGGATGTGCGACCGGGGGCCAGGCAATGTGCAGGTGCCCAGGTGCGCAGGGCAGGCTCCGCCGACGTGCCCGACGCCCGGCGACGACCGTTCGCACAGGAACGGCGCCTCGCGCAGGAACAGCGCCTCGTGCAGGGTGCCGGTGCTCCTGTGCGGAGCCCGAGCCGTGTCGCGATCACCCGAGCGGCATCGGCGGCTGCGTGGTGGGGTGGGCGACCCCGGGAAAGGTCGGGGTGACCCCCGGGTCGGCTCGGTGGATCACCGGATTCCGGCGGGACGCCCGCGCTGCGAGCGTTGATCACGTGAACCAGCGGGGGAGCGAGGCGGGTGTGGCGGCGGTGGTCGCGCCTGCCATGGTGATCGCATCGGCCGCGTGTGCGGCGGACGCAGCGGCACGGGGAACGACCGGCCCGCCGCCCGCAGCACCGGCCGCAGCACCGGCCGCAGCACCGGCCGCAGCGCCGGCCGCAGCGCCGCCCGCGACTCCCTCACCGCCCGCGACTCCCTCACCGCCCGCGACTCCATCGCCGGCCGCGGCGCCGTCACCGCCACTGACTCCCTCACCGCCCTCGACTCCCTCACCGCCCGCGCCTCCACCGCCGGGTCCACGGGGGACCGGATCGGGACGGCGCGCCCTCACCCTTCCCGCCGCGCTGGTGGCGGCGGGGGTGGCGATCGCGGCCTGGGCGGTGGTGGTGCTGCACGTGGCGGGCGCCCTGCACACCCCGGCGGTGGACCCGCTGGTGCACACCGTCAGCGACTACGTCCTGCTGCCCGGCGGGCACCTCGTGCTCGCCATCGCCGCGGTCGCGCTGGCCCTCGGCGGCGCGGTGCTGGCCGGCGCGGCGGCCCGGGCCGGAGGCTCGCGCACTGCCGTCGCCCTCCTCGCGAGCTGGTCGGCGGCGATGGTCGTGGCCGGCATCGTGCCGACGAACGTGCCCGGCACACCGCCCGACCTCGCCGCGGCCGTGCACCGCTATGCGGGGGCGTGGATCTTCGCGGTCCTGCCGCTCGCTGTCCTGCTCCTGGCCCGCGGGCCCGCGATCCGGGCCGCCGGCCGTCGCCGGGTCGTCGGGCTCGCCCTGCTCACCGCGACGCTCTCGGCAGCGTTCCTGCTCGCCCATCTGCCGATCGTCGTCGCGGGTTCATCCGCATTTCCCCTGCTGGGTGGGGTGGAGCGGGTTCTGTACGGGGCGGTGACCGCGCTGCTGACCACGACCGCCCTCGCCCTCCGACCGTCGACGCCCCCGACGCCCCCGACGCCGACGCCCCCGCCGCCGACGACCCCGCTGCCGTCGGTCCCAGTGCCGATGAACCCAGCACCGATGACCCCGGCGCCGGCCCCAGCGCCGACGACCCCGCCGCCGACGACCCCGCCGCCGACGAGCCCGGCGCCGACGACCCCGCCGCAGGCGAGCGCCGCCGGCCTCTCCCCGATCACCACCCCGGCCACCCCGAGGACCACCCCGTGACCGCGCTCGCGCTCCTGCTCGCCGTGGCGGGCGCGGCCTGCTTCGCCTGCGCCGCCGTGCTCCAGCACGGAGCGATCGCGCCGCGCAGCAAGGTCGACCTCCGCGAACTCCTCGCCCACCCCCGCTGGCTCGCCGGCGCCGGGCTGGCCGCCGGGGGTGCCGGCCTGCACGCGCTCGCGCTGGTCCTGGCACCGGTGAGCGTCGTGCAGCCGGTCGGGGTCCTCGCCGTCCCGCTCGCGGTCGCGCTCGGCCTTCGGGGGAGCCGGCTACCGAAGCGGGTCGTCGGCGGCGTGGCCCTCTGCGTGGCCGGCGTCGCGCTCGTCGTCCGGACGGCGGCCGCCGCCACCCCGGACGCTCCCGCCGATCTCGGTCGGTTCCTCCTGGTCTCCGGGACCGCCGCCGCGACCGTCGGACTCGCCCTCGCCGTCCTCGCGGCCCGGACGAACGGCCGGATCCGGTGCGTCGCGTTCGCCGCAGGGGGCGCCGTCGCGTTCGGCCTGGTCTCCGCGCTGCTGCGGGCGGTCTCCGTGCAGTTCGCGACCGCGGACCCGGCGACCCTGCTCGGCGCGGCCGCCGCCCTGGCCGTCGCGCTGGCCGCCGGCGGCTGGCTCGTCCAGCAGGGCTTCGCCGCCGGCCCGCCCGCGGTCGTGGTGGCCACGCTGACCGTCGTCGACCCGTTCGTGGCCACCGGGCTCGGCGCCGGCCTGCTCGGCGAGGCCGGCGGGCTCGGCCCCGCCGGCATGGCCTTCCTGCTGGGCGCCGGCGCCGTCGCGACGGCCGGGGTCGCCCTGCTCGCCCGGCACCACCCCGAGGCCGCCCCCCGCCCCACCCCGACAGAGCGACGAACTCCGAAAGAGGTACCGACGTGAGAATCCTGCTCGGCGCGGACACCTTCGCGCCCGACGTCAACGGCGCGGCCCGGTTCGCCGAACGCCTGGCCACCGGCCTGGCCGGCCGCGGCCACGACGTCCACGTGGCCGCACCCTCGCCGGAGGGCCCGCCCAGGGTGCACCGGTTCGGCGCGGTGACCGTGCACCGGGTGCGCTCGCGCCGCTACCCGCTGCACGAGAACTTCCGCGTGTGCCTGCCGTGGGAGGCCGGCCCCGCGGCGGCGGCCGTGCTCGAGGTGGTGGACCCGGACGTCGTGCACGTGCAGGCGCATTTCTCGGTCGGGCGCGGGCTGGCGGCGGCCGCGTCCGCGACCGGGCGCCCGCTCGTCGCGACCAACCACTTCATGCCCGAGAACCTGTTCGCCCACGCCCGGGTGCCCGGGGTCCTGCACCGGGCCGCGGCGCGGCTGGCGTGGCACGACGTCCGGCGGGTGTACGGCCGCGCCGCCGCCCGCACCGCGCCCACACCCCGCGCCGTCGAGCTGCTGACGGCCAGGACCGGCCTGGCGGCGACGGCGATCTCCTGCGGGGTGGACGTGGCCCGGTACGCGGGCGGGCGGGAGGACCCGACCCCCACGATCCTGTTCGTCGGCCGGCTGGACCAGGAGAAGCGCGTCGACGAGCTGCTCCGAGCCACCGCCCGGCTGGCCGCCCCCGTGCGGCTGGAGATCGTCGGCGACGGCTCCGAGCGTGCCGCCTGGCAGCGGCTGGCGGGGGAGCTGGGGCTCGGCGACCGGGTGGTGTTCCACGGGTTCGTCGACGAGGAGACCCTGCTCGCGGCGTACCGGCGGTGCGCGGTCTTCTGCATGCCCGGCGTCGCCGAGCTGCAGAGCCTCGTCACGCTGGAGGCCATGGCGGCGGGCAAGCCGGTGGTCGCCGCCGACGCGATGGCGCTGCCGCACCTGGTCCGGCCCGGCCGGACCGGGTGGCTCTTCCCGCCCGGCGACGTCGACGTCCTGACCTCGGTCCTGGCCGCGCTGCTGCGCGACCCGGCGGCCCGCCGGCGGATGGGCGCGGCCGCCCGCGAGCTGGTGGCCGGGCACGCCCTCGACGCCACTCTCGACGCCTTCGAGGAGGTCTACGGCCGGGTCGCCGCGCGGCCCGCCGCACCGGCCCTCGCGGCCTGATCCGGGACCGCGACACGCCCGGGGGTGGCGACGCGCCGGGACCTCGACACGCCTCGGCGCGGTGAGCTGCGGGTTCGCGGCGGGCCCGGCCGCGGTCACGGAACTGTCGGTGGCCGGGGCTAGTCTGGCCGCACCCCCGGACCCGGGGGACCCGACACCCGCCGGCCGACCGGCCACCGTCCGGTCGCCGGCCGTGCACCCGGACGCCGCACCCCGAAGGCGGCCGGGAGGGCGCCCGTCGGGGCCCTGCGGGCCCGCCGCACGACCCGCGCGCGAGCGCGTGAAGGGAGTCTCGACGCCCCATGGCCCCGGCGAGCGGGAACAGCAGAGTGGATCAGTGCGGAGTCGCTCATGACTGACTCCTTCGTCCACCTCCACACGCACACCGAGTTCTCCATGCTCGACGGTGCGGCCCGGCTCGACGACCTGTTCGCCGAAGCCGCGCGGATGGAGATGCCCGCGCTGGCGATGACCGACCACGGGAACGTCTACGGGGCCTACGAGTTCTGGAAGAAGGCCAACGCGGCCGGGGTCAAGCCGATCATCGGCATGGAGGGTTACCTCTCCCCGGGCTCGCGGCACGAACGCAAGCGCGCCACCCTCGGCGGCCAGACGGTCAGCGACGACAACCCGGGTGAGATGTACACCCACATGACGCTGCTGGCCGAGAACACGGAGGGGATGCACAACCTCTTCCGGCTCTCCAGCCTGGCCAGCCTCGAGGGCTACTACTACAAGCCCCGCATGGACCGGGAGCTGCTGGAGACCTACGGCAAGGGGATCATCGCCACCACCGGCTGCCCGTCCGGCGAGGTCGCGCGCCTGCTGCAGCAGGACCGCTTCGACGACGCGTGCCAGGCCGCGAGCGACTACCGGGACATCTTCGGCAGGGAGAACTTCTTCTGCGAGCTGATGGACCACGGGATCGAGATCGAGAAGCGGGTCCAGGAGGACCTCTTCGCGCTGAAGAAGCGCCTCGACCTGCCCGGCCTGGCCACGAACGACCTGCACTACACCTACCCGGACGACACCAAGCCGCACGAGGTGCTGCTCTGCGTGCAGACCGGGAAGACGCTCGCGGACCCGAACCGCTTCAAGTTCGACGCGCAGGACTTCTACCTCAAGTCGCCCGCCGAGATGCGCGCGATGTGGGACCCGATCCACCCCGAGGCCTGCGACAACACGCTCGCGATCGCCGAGCGGGTGAACGTGAGCTTCGGGCACCAGGACCTCATGCCGCGCGCGCCCGTCCCTGAAGGGGAGACGGAGGAGTCCTGGCTGATCAAGGAGGTCGAGCGGGGGCTGCACAAGCGCTTCCCGAACGGCGTCACCGAGCAGTACCGCCGCCAGGCCGAGTACGAGCTCGGCGTGATCATCCAGATGGGCTTCCCCGGCTACTTCCTGGTCACCGCGGACCTCATCCAGTACGCGAAGTCCGTCGGCATCCGGTGCGGCCCCGGGCGTGGCTCCGCGGCGGGCTCGCTGATCGCGTACGCGCTCGAGATCACGGACCTCGACCCGATCCGGCACAAGCTGATCTTCGAGCGCTTCCTCAACCCCGAGCGCATCTCCATGCCGGACATCGACATGGACTTCGACGAGCGCCGGCGCGGCGAGATGATCCGCTACACCACGGAGAAGTACGGCGAGGACCGGATCGCCCAGATCATCACGTACTCCACGATCAAGGCGAAGGCCGCGATCAAGGACTCCGCGCGCGTGCTGTTCGGCCAGCCCGGCTACTCCGTGGCGGACCGGATCTCGAAGGCCATGCCGCCCGCCGTCATGGGCAAGGACATCCCGCTGTCCGGGATCTTCGACCCGGGTCACAAGCGGTACGCCGAGGCCACCGAGGTCCGCGCGCTCTACGAGGCGGACGCGCAGGTCCGCGAGATCATCGACACCGCGCGGGGCCTCGAGGGCCTGAAGCGGCAGTGGGGCGTGCACGCCGCGGGCGTGATCATGTCCAGCAAGCCGCTGATCGACGTCATCCCGATCCAGCGCCGCGAGGCGGACGGGGCGATCATCACGCAGTTCGACATGGGCGTCTGCGAGACGCTCGGGCTGCTGAAGATGGACTTCCTCGGCCTGCGCAACCTCACGATCATCGACGACGCGCTGGAGAACATCGAGCTCAACGGCAAGCCGAAGCTCGAGATCGAGTCCGTCGAGCTGGACGACCCGAAGACCTACGACCTGCTCGCCCGGGGCGACACGCTCGGCGTGTTCCAGCTGGACGGCGGCCCGATGCGGGACCTGCTGCGCCGGATGGCGCCCACGGAGTTCGACGACATCTCCGCCGTCGGCGCGCTCTACCGCCCCGGTCCGATGGGCGCGAACGCGCACAACGACTACGCCGACCGCAAGAACGGCCGGCAAGAGGTCAAGCCCATCCACCCGGAGCTGGCCGAACCGCTCAAGGACATCCTCGGCGAGACGTACGGCCTGATCGTCTACCAGGAACAGGTCATGGCGATCGCACAGAAGCTGGCGGGCTACTCGCTCGGCAAGGCGGACCTGCTCCGCCGGGCGATGGGCAAGAAGAAGAAGGAGATCCTGGACAAGGAGTACGCCGGCTTCGCCCAGGGGATGAAGGACCACGGCTACTCCGAGGACGCGGTCAAGACCCTCTGGGACATCCTGCTGCCCTTCTCCGACTACGCCTTCAACCGCGCGCACTCCGCGGCGTACGGCGTGGTCTCCTACTGGACGGCCTACCTCAAGGCGAACTACCCGGCCGAGTACATGGCCGCGGTGCTCACCTCCGTCCGGGACGACAAGGACAAGGCCGCGGTCTACCTGGCCGAGTGCCGCCGGATGGGGATCAAGGTCCTCCCGCCGGACGTCAACGAGTCGGTCCGCAACTTCGCCCCGGTCGGGGACGACATCCGCTTCGGCCTCGGCGCGATCCGCAACGTCGGCTACAACGTGGTCGACGCGATCGTCGCGGCGCGCAAGGAGAAGGGCGGCTTCACCGACTTCTCGGACTTCCTGCGCAAGGTCGACGCCGTGGTCTGCAACAAGAAGGTCATCGAGTCGCTGATCAAGGCGGGCGCGTTCGACTCGCTGGGCCACTCGCGCAAGGGCCTGCTGCTCGTCCACGCGGACGCGATCGACGCGATCATGAGCAGCAAGAAGGCCGCCTCGATGGGCCAGTTCGACCTGTTCGGCTCGCTCGACGGCAGCGGCGGTGAGGACTCGGACATCGGCGGGATCTTCGACGTCAAGGTGCCCGAGGAGGAGTGGGACACCAAGCACAAGCTCGCCGTCGAGCGGGAGATGCTGGGCCTCTACGTCTCCGGGCACCCGCTCGACGGCGTCGAGCAGGCGCTCTCGGCCAAGGCGGACACCCCGATCCAGTCGATCCTCGAGGGCACGGTCGGCGAGGGCGCGCAGGTCACCGTCGGCGGCATCCTCACCAACGTCAACCGCCGGGTGAACAAGAACGGCGAGCCCTGGGCATCCGCGCAGATCGAGGACCTCGCCGGTGGCATCGAGGTGCTGTTCTTCCCGCGGGCCTACCAGGTGGTGGGCGTCGACGTGGCGGAGGACGCGATCGTCCTGGTCAAGGCCCGGGTCAACAAGCGGGACGACCGGGTCTCGCTGATCGCCAACGACCTCGCCGTGCCGGAGCTGCAGGCCGCCGGCGAGGCAGGGCTCCCGATCAAGGTCAGCCTGCGCACCGAGCTGTGCACCCCCGAGCGGGTCGCGCAGCTCAAGGAGGTGCTCACCCACCACCCGGGCACCTCCGAGGTGCACCTGGCCCTGGTCTACGGGAGCAAGATCACCCACTGGAAGCTCGCGGACAACCTCAAGGTCACCAACACCCCCGCGCTGATGGGCGACCTGAAGGCCCTGCTGGGCCCCGGCTGCCTCGGCTGACCCGACCCCCGGCCCGGCCCCCAGGTCGGTTCCTGACCCACTCCTGACCAGCACGAACGGCGCTCTCGCTCACTAGGTATGAGCGAGAGCGCCGTTCGTTCAACGGGATCAGGCGGCCCGGCTCACCAGGGAGCGCCAGTGCGCCTGGGCGGGGCGCTGCCAGCGCCGGTGCAGGGTGTCGAAGAGCGCGGCGGCGCGGGTACCCGCCCACTCCGCGGGCAGCAGCTCCGCGGGGAGCTTCGGGTCGAGGAAGGGGAAGCGTCGCCACGCGTGCACGAGCAGCACCTGGTGGGTGAGCACGTCGGCCGACCCGGCGGGCGTGGCGCCACCGAACTCGGCCAGGAAGTCCTCGTACTCCCGCTCGACGGCGGCGAGGTCCCAGGCCTGCGCCACCACGTCGGCCTGCTCGCCGATGCGGCCGAACGGGCCGACGAAGGAACTGGTCACCGCCTCGAGGCCGAGGTCGGCGACGACGTCCGCCACCTCCGCCTCCTTGCCGGGGTCGGGGGAGACCCAGACACCGGGGGCGGGGGAGCCGAGGCCCGCCCACGCCAGTCGGGTGCGCAGCCGGTGGCGCAGCTGACGCCGGGACTCGGGGACGCTGACGAGCAGGACGAGCCAGCGCCCGTCCCAGGCGGGGGCGGGGTTGCCGAAGGAGTAGATGCGCTCGGCACCGGCCGAGAGCAGGTCCCGGCCGGCGTCCGTGAGCGTCCAGCGCACCCGGCGCCCGGCCCGGTCGGAGCTGACCAGGCCCTCCGCCGCGGTGCGGGCCAGCGCCTGCCGGGCGGACTTGCTCTCCACGCCGAGCCCGCCGAGGACGTCGATCAGGACCTGGGTCCACACCGGCTCGTCCCGCGGCAGCACGAACTCGCCGAGCAGGGTCAGCAGCAGGGAGCGCGCGCTGGTCTGACCGAGGCCGCGGCGTCGGGACAGCACCGGATGGGGGCCCTCGAGATCCCCGGCGTCGGCGCCCCCCGGACCGACGTCCGTGCCGGCTTCGGCGGACATGGTCGCGTCAGGATAGTGCCCCGCCTCGGGCGCGCCGTGTACGCCGGGCCACACCGTAGGGTCCCGGCGTGACCGCCGCCGCTCGCCGTCCCGCCGCCGTGCCCGATCCGACCGCCGACCTGGTCGCCGCCGATCGCGCGCACGTCTGGCACCCGTACGCCCCGATGCCGGCGGCCGTGGACCCGGTGCCGATCGTCGGCGCGCAGGGGGTGCGGCTCACCACGGCCGACGGCCGGGAGCTGGTCGACGGCATGTCCTCCTGGTGGGCGGCGATCCACGGCTACCGCCACCCGGTCCTCGACGCGGCGGTCACCGACCAGCTGGGCCGGATGAGCCACGTCATGTTCGGCGGGCTCACCCACGGCCCCGCCGTGGACCTGGCCCGGCTGCTGGTCGCCATCACCCCGGAGCCGCTGCAGCACGTCTTCCTGGCCGACTCGGGCTCGGTCTCCGTCGAGGTCGCGATCAAGATGGCGCTGCAGTACCAGCGCTCGCGCGGGCGTCCGGGCAAGCACCGCCTGATGACCTGGCGCGGCGGCTACCACGGCGACACCTTCGGCGCGATGAGCGTCTGCGACCCCGACGGCGGGATGCACGGCCTGTGGCGGGACGTGCTGCCGCAGCAGGTGTTCGTCGGTGCCCCGCCGCGGGAGTTCTCCCACGACTACGTGGCCGAGCTGGCCGAGGCGATCGAGAGGCACGCCGACGAGCTCGCGGCCGTGATCGTGGAGCCGGTCGTGCAGGGCGCGGGGGGCATGCGCTTTCACGATCCGCGCTACCTGCACGTGCTCCGGGAGCTCTGCCTCACCCACGACGTGCTGCTGGTGTTCGACGAGATCGCCACCGGCTTCGGGCGCACCGGCGAGCTGTTCGCCGCCGACCACGCAGGGATCTCGCCCGACGTGATGTGCGTGGGCAAGGCACTGACCGGCGGCTACGTGACCATGGCCGCGGCACTGTGCAGCAGCGAGGTGGCCCGCGGCATCACCGACGGCGAGGCCGGCGTCCTCATGCACGGGCCCACGTTCATGGGCAACCCCCTCGCCTCGGCGGTCGCGCTGGCGTCCACCCGACTGCTGCTCGACCAGGACTGGCGGGCCCGGGTCCGCCGCATCGAGGAGGCGCTGACCACCGGGCTCGCCCCGCTGCGTCGGGCACCGGGGGTCACGGACGTGCGGGTGCTCGGGGCGATCGGGGTCGTCCAGCTGGACCACGCGGTCGACATGGCCGCCGCGACGGCCGCGGCACTCGACGCCGGGGTCTGGCTGCGGCCCTTCCGGGACCTCGTCTACACGATGCCGCCCTTCGTCTGCGACGACGCCGACCTCGCGCGGCTCGCGGCGGGAGTCGCAGCCGTCGCGGAGGCGGCGTAACGCGCGGTTAACCCGAAGATCATCCGATCGGGTCGGTTGTGGCGCCGACCACCATGATCCACACGATCGGGCCAGGGATTCGCGCGAGGGGCGGGTGGGGCACACCGCGCAGCGGCGCGAGATCACCCGGAAGAACGGTCCGGCGGTGATCGCCGTGCCGTCCGTCACCGCCCGGTGTGCACACGGGGTGATCGATTCAGTGAAATCGGACGTTCGGGCACGGACCGCCGGGAACCGGACGGCCTCCTCGTCCGATGTGATCAGTGGGCAGACCGCCGCACGGCCGCACAGCCGCACTCGTGCGCCCCCAGCCAGACCGACCCCTGACCGGAGGACCCCGACGTGCCGGACCACCCCTCGAGCGTCGCCCAGGCCGGGCGCGCTCCCGACCGCTCCCCGGACGCACCCGCCCCCCGCCCCGGTTCCCGCACGCTGCGCGCCGATCTCGGCGCCTCGCTCGTGGTGTTCCTGGTGGCCGTCCCGCTCTCCCTGGGCATCGCGCTCGCCTCGGGCGCGCCGATCATGGCCGGCCTCATCGCCGCCGTGGTCGGCGGCGTCGTCGCGGGCCTGCTCGGCGGCTCCCCGCTGCAGGTCAGCGGGCCCGCCGCCGGCCTGACCGTGATCGTCGCCGGGCTCGTCGACCAGTTCGGCTGGCAGGTCACCACGCTGATCACCGTCGGCGCCGGCCTGCTGCAGCTCGTCTTCGGGCTCTCCCGGCTCGCCCGGTTCACCCAGGCCATCCCGCCCGCCGTCGTCCACGGCATGCTCGCGGGCATCGGCGTGACCATTGCGCTGGCGCAGCTGCACGTCGTGCTCGGCGGCGCCGCGCAGACCGGCGCGCTGGACAACCTCCGCGAGTTCCCGGCACAGCTGGCGAACCTGCACGGCGGCGCGGTGGTCGTCGGGCTCACCGCGATCGCGGTCATGGTCGTGTGGCCGCGCCTCCCCGGTCCGCAGAAGGCGGTGCCCGGCGCGCTCGTCGCGGTCGGTGCGGCCACCGCGCTGAGCGTCGCGCTGTCCGACGTCCCGCGCGTCGACCTGCCGGGCAACCTCCTCGAGTCGATCGCCCTGCCGGTCCTGCCCGACTCCGGCCTCTGGCCCGCCGTGCTCGGCGGCATGCTGACCGTCGCGCTCGTCGCGAGCGTCGAGAGCCTGCTCTCGGCCGTGGCCGTCGACCGGATGGCGCAGGACCGCGACGGCGGCGCCCGCGCCGCCCGCACAAACGCCGACCGCGAGCTGCTGGGCCAGGGCGCCGGCAACGCCGTCTCCGGCCTGCTGGGCGGTCTCCCGATCACCGGCGTGATCGTCCGCAGCTCGGCCAACGTCCGGGCCGGGGCGCAGACCCGAGCCTCCGCCGTCCTGCACGGCGTGTGGATCGCGCTGTTCGGCGTCGTGCTGGTGTCGGTGATCGAGATGATCCCGCTGGCGGCGCTGTCCGGGCTGCTCGTGGTCGTCGGGCTGCAGTTGGTCAAGCCGGCCGACATCCGCACCGCACGGGCCCACGGCGAGCTGCTGATCTACGTCGCGACCGTGCTCGGGGTGGTGTTCCTGAACCTGCTGGAGGGCGTGGCGATCGGTCTCGTCCTCGCCGGGCTGCTGATGGTGCGCCGCGCCGCCCGGACCAGCGTGCGAGTGGAGGAGCCGACGGACGCCGCCCCGCGCCGCGTCGTCGTCGAGGGCACGTTGAGCTTCCTGTCGGTGCCGGCGTTGTCCCGGGTGCTGAACGAGGTGCCCGGCGGCGAGCCCGTGCGCGTCGACCTCGTCGTGGACTACCTCGACCACACCGCCTACGACCACCTCGAGTCCTGGACCCGGCGGCACCGCGCCACCGGCGGGTGGGTCGAGGTCAGCGAGCCCGCGGGGACCCGCACCGACCCGCAGCACGGTCGGTTCGCCACCTGGTCCCAGTGGCGGTCGGAGCACGCCGGGCACACGCAGGAGGGGCCGAGCGCGCCGATGCTGGCCGGCGTCCGGGCCTACCACCGGGAGACGGCCGAGCACGTCCGGCCGACCTTCTCCGGGCTGGCCGCCGGGCAGAGCCCGTCCGGGCTGCTGCTGGCCTGCGCCGACTCCCGGGTGCTGCCGAACATGATCACGCACAGCGGGCCCGGCGACCTGTTCACCGTGCAGAACGTCGGCAACCTCGTCTCCGGCACCGGTGCGCTGGCCGCGGTGCAGTACGCGACCTCGGTGCTGCGCGTCCCGCTCGTCGCGGTGTGCGGACACTCGGGCTGCGGCGCAATGCAGGGCCTGCTCGACGGCGTCCCCACCGACATGCCGGACGGCGCGCTGGGGGACTGGCTGCGCACCGGCCGGCCGAGCCTGGACGCGTGGCGGGCGGGGCACCCCGCGGGACGCGCGGGGGCCGAGGCCGGCTTCGAGCAGCGCGACTGCCTGGCGATGGTCAACGTCGCGGTGCAGCTGGACAGGCTGCGCGAGCTCGGCGTCGACGCCGAGCTGATGGGCCTGTTCTTCGACATCCGCACCGCCGACGTCCTGGTCTACGACGCCGACGCCCGCGCCTTCCGCCCGCACGACACGGTCGGGTCGCCCGTCGGATCGCGGCCCGGACCGGGACTGCCGGCCGCCCTCCGCGGGTAGCCGGAACATCTGCGATGCCGAGGAGGTTGAGGGACACATGGCGACGGTGGAACTGACGACCGACAACTTCAACGAGGTCGTGGCGGGTGACGGCACCGTGCTCGTCGACTTCTGGGCGTCCTGGTGCGGCCCCTGCCGGCAGTTCGCGCCGGTGTTCGACGAGGCGTCGGAGAAGCACCCCGACATCACGTTCGGCAAGGTCGACACCGAGGCCCAGACCCAGCTGGCGCAGGCCTTCGGCATCTCGTCCATCCCGACGCTGATGGCGGTGCGGGACGGCGTGGTGCTCTACGCGCAGCCCGGCGCCCTGCCGGCGTCGGCGCTGGAGGAGCTGATCGGCAAGGTCCAGGAGGTCGACATGGACCAGGTGAAGGCCGAGGTCGCCCGCCAGCAGCAGGAGCAGGAGGGCCAGGCGGGAGCCCGGTAGCGGGGTCCGTCACACCCTCGCCGGTCGGGGCCGGGGCGCCACCTAGGGTCTCCCGGGTGGCGCACCCCCTCGACTGGCTGCAGAGCGACGCCGAGCGCCGCAGGTCGGAAGGCCTGCGGCGCTCGCTGCGTCCGCGGGCCCCGCACGCGGACGCGATCGACCTGGCGGGCAACGACTACCTCGGCCTCTCCCGGGACGAGCGGGTGGTCGACGGGGCCGTCGAGGCCCTGCGCACGTGGGGCGCGGGTTCGACCGGGTCCCGGCTGGTGACCGGTTCGACCACGCTGCACGCCACCCTCGAGGAGCAGCTCGCCGCCTTCTGCGGCGCCGAGGCCGCGCTGGTGTTCTCCTCCGGCTACACGGCCAACCTCGGCGTCGTCACCGCACTGTCCGGGCGCGGCGCGCTCGTGGTGTCCGACGCGCGCAGCCACGCCTCCCTGGTCGACGCCTGCCGGCTCTCCCGCGCCCGCGTGGTCGTCACCCCGCGGGCGGACGTGGCCGCGGTCGACGCGGCGCTCGCCGCCCGCACCGAGGAGCGGGCCCTGGTCGTGACCGACGGGGTCGACAGCATCGACGGCGGGATCGCGCCGCTGCGGGAGCTGCACGCGGTGTGCCGGGCGCGCGGCGCGGTGGTCGTGGTCGACGAGGCGCACGCGCTGGGCGTGTGCGGGCCGGGCGGCCGCGGCGTGCTGGTGGAGGCGGGGCTCGCGGGGGCGGACGACGTCGTGTCCACCGTGACCCTGTCCAAGTCGTTGGGCGGGCAGGGCGGCGCCGTGCTGGGCCCGCGGGCCGTGATCGAGCACCTGGTCGACACCGCGCGGACCTTCATCTTCGACACCGGTCTCGCGCCCGCGTCAGTCGGCGGTGCGCTCGCGGCCCTGCGGGTACTGCGCGAGGAGCCGGACCGGCCCGCCGCGGTGCTGCGGGTGGCCGACGAGCTGGCGGAGATGTCCCGGGCCGCGCTCACGTCGTCGCAGGTCGGACGGGGTCGTGAGGGCGAAGTGCCGTTGGCGGGGCAGTTGCCGCTCACGGGGTCCGCGGTGGTGCCGGTGGTGCTCGGGTCGCCGGTGGTGGCGTTCGACGCAGCCGCGCGGTGCCTCGAACGCGGGGTCCGGGTGGGGTGCTTCCGGCCGCCGTCCGTGCCGGACGGGACGAGCCGGCTGCGGCTCACCGCCCGCGCCGACCTGACGACGACCGAGCTGGACCGGGTGCGCACGGTCCTCCACGAGGTGCTCGACGACGTGCTCGCGGAGGTCCCCGCATGAGCCGGGTCCTCGTGGTGAGCGGCACCGGGACGGACGTGGGCAAGACCGTGGTCACGGCCGCGGTCGCCGCGCTGGCGAGCGCGGCGGGGGAGCGCGTGGCGGTGCTCAAGCCTGCCCAGACCGGGGTGGCGCCGGGGGAGCCCGGCGACCTGGCCGCCGTCGCCGCGCTGGTGCCCGGCGTGACCACGGCCGAGCTCGGCCGGTATCCCGATCCGCTCGCGCCGGAGACCGCCGCCCGCCGCGCCGGCCTGCCGCCCGTCACACCCGAGGCGGCCGTCGACGCGGCCCGCGACCTCTCCGTCGACCACGACCTGGTGCTGGTCGAGGGCGCGGGCGGCCTCCTCGTGCGGTTCACCCCGGACGGGACCCTCGCCGACGTCGCCGCGAAGCTCGGCGCCCCCGTGGTCGTCGTCGCCGCGGCCGGGCTCGGGACGCTGAACCACACCGCCCTGACCACCGAGGCCCTGGCGCGCCGCGGGCTCGCGTGCGCCGGCGTCGTCGTCGGGGCGTGGCCGGCGGAGCCGGACCTGGCGGCGTGGTGCAACCTCGCCGACCTGCCCGCGGTCACCGGCGTGCCGCTGCTCGGGGCGCTGCCGGAGCGGAGCGGCACCCTCCCACCGGTGGAATTCGCCCGGGTCGCGCGTCACACCCTGGCCCCCGCGCTCGGTGGTGTTTGGCATAGTTCGCGCCCGTGACCACAGCGACGTCGGTGATCCTCGCCCGTGCCCGTGAGCAGGTTCTCGGGCGGGGGGAGGGGCTGTCGGAGGAGCAGGTCCTGGAGGTCCTGCGGCTCCCGGACGACGAGCTCGACGCGCTGCTGGCGCTGGCCCACGAGGTGCGGATGCGCTGGTGCGGGCCGGAGGTCGAGGTCGAGGGGATCATCTCGCTGAGGACCGGCGGGTGCCCCGAGGACTGCCACTTCAGCTCCCAGTCGGGGCTGTTCGAGTCGCCGGTGCGCTCGGCGTGGCTGGACGTGCCGATGCTGGTCGAGGCGGCCAAGCAGACGGCCAAGACCGGCGCGACCGAGTTCTGCATCGTCGCGGCGGTGCGCGGCCCGGACGCGCGGCTGATGGCGCAGGTCTCCGCGGGTGTGGCGGCGATCAAGGACGCGGTCGACATCAACGTGGCGTGCTCGCTGGGGATGCTCACCCCGGAGCAGGTCACGGCGCTGGCCGGAATGGGCGTGCACCGCTACAACCACAACCTGGAGACCGCGCGCTCGCACTTCCCGAACGTGGTCACCACGCACACGTGGGAGGAGCGCCGGGAGACCCTGCGGCTGGTGCGCGAGGCCGGCATGGAGGTCTGCTGCGGCGGCATCGTCGGGATGGGCGAGACGCTCGAGCAGCGCGCGGAGTTCGCCGCGCAGCTCGCGTCGCTGACCCCGGACGAGGTGCCGCTGAACTTCCTCAACCCGCGGCCGGGCACGCCGTTCGGGGACCTGGAGCCGATGTCCGGGCCCGACGCGCTGCGCACGGTGGCCGCCTTCCGGCTGGCGCTGCCGCGCACGGTGCTGCGGTTCGCGGGCGGCCGGGAGCTGACCCTCGGCGACCTCGGGGCGCGGCAGGGCCTGCTCGGCGGGATCAACGCCGTGATCGTCGGCAACTACCTGACGACGCTCGGGCGGCCGGCCGAGGCGGACATCGACCTGCTCGGCGAGCTGGAGATGCCGATCAAGGCCCTCAACGAGACCCTGTGAGCGCGGCCGAGACCGCGCCGCAGCGGTTCTGCGACCGCTGCGGCGCGCCCGCGGGCGAGGGTGACCACGCCCGCTGCGCCCGTGAGCGCGCGCTGGAGCCGCCCCGGTTCTGCCCCGACTGCGCCCGGCGGATGGTGGTCCAGGTCGATCCCTTCGGCTGGACCGCCCGCTGCTCCCGCCACGGCGAACGCATCGCCTGAACAGCGCCTGAGCCCCTCCCAGACGATGAGCGAACGGCGCTCCCGCTCACATCTAGTGAGCGAGAGCGCCGTTCGTGCAGGGGTCACAGGTGGTCGGGCAGGTTCAGGGCCGGGAACCAGGAGTAGCCGAAGGTCGTGATCTCGGCGATCCGGTCGCCCTCCACCCGCAGGACGTCGAGCTTGAACGGGCGGAACACCGTGTCCCCGGGGCGGCGCAGGTAGCTCGCCGCGGCCGGCATGAGGTTCACCCCGGTCGGCAGCAGTCGCCAGTCGCCCTCGCGGTCCGGGCCGAACGCCCGCTCCAGCAGCGTCGCCAGCTGCGCGTGCCCCTCGAAGCAGAAGGGCGCGGGCGGCATGGTCACCCGGATGTCCTCGGCCGCGGCGGCGAGCGCGGCCGCCGCGTCGTGCCGCTCGTGGGCGTCGACGAACCGCGCGAGCAGTTCCTTCTCCGCCGGGCTCGGCTCGTGCACGACCCAGTCGTCGCGGTGCGACGGGAGGTGGGCGCGCAGCGTCTCCCGGGCCCGCTGCAGCGCGCTGTTCGCCGCGGCCACGCTGGTCCCGATCATCTCCGCGGCCTCCTTGGCGGGCAGCCCCAGCACCTCGCGGGCCAGCAGCGCGGCCCGCTGCCGGGGCGGCAGGACCTGCAGGGCCACGAGGAACGCGAGCTCGATCGTCTCCCGCGCGACGACGAGCGCGTCCGGCTCGTCATCGGGGTCGGCGGGCTCGAGCAGGGCGTCCGGGTAGGGCGTCAACCACGAGACCTCGGTCGCCGACGCCGGGCGGCGGCCCCGGGCGCGGGCGGCGTCGAGGCAGACGGTGGTCGCGATCCGGTACAGCCAGGCCCGCAGGTGGGTGCCGTCGAAGCCCGCCCGCCCGCGCCAGGCCCGCAGGTAGGTCTCCTGGACGGCGTCCTCGGCGTCGGCGACCGACGCGAGCATGCGGTAGCAGTGCACGTGCAGCTCGCGTCGGTGCCGGGCGAAGCCCGCCTCCAGGTCGGTGCCCCCCATCAGCGCTTCGGCGTCCGGACCTCCTGGAGGGCCCAGGAGTTGCCGTCCGGGTCGGAGAAGTACACGAAGGTGCCGTAGTCCTCGTGCTGCGGGTGCACCCCGGGGGTCTGCGCGCCGTCGACGAAGTGCTGCGGCCCGCTGTTCTCGATCCCGGCCGCCTCCAGCTCCGCGTGCGCCTTCTCGATGTCGGTGACCACGAGGTGGCAGCCGTGCAGCGAGCCCGGCGCGGCCCCGCCGCCCAGCCCGGTGCCGAAGACGATCGAGCAGGCGGACCCGGGCGGGGTGACCTGCACGGCCCGGAAGTGCTCGTTCGGGTGGAAGTCGGAGTCGACGGTGAAGCCGAGCCTGCCGGCGTAGAACGCGTACGCCCGCTCCACGTCCGAGACGGGGACGATGACGACCTCGAGCCTGCAGTCCATGGTGGTTCCTCCTGTGCCGTGATCCCCGGGCCGGTGTCCCGGGGGCGATCCTCTGCGACGGTGACGTCAGTGGAACGGCCGCCGCCCCGGTTTCTCATCGGTGCACCGATGAGATCGCGGCGATGGGATGCTGTCGACCATGGACTGGGGGAACCTGCTCAAGCAGGCCGTGGACGTCGGGATGAAGCTGCTCGCCGAGGCGGACGACCGCCCGGCGCGGCCGGCGCCCGCGGGCCACGGCGGCGTCCGGAGCGCACCGACGGCGGACCGGGCCCGGCGGATCGTCTACGCCCCGGAGCTCGACGGCGCCGCGGACCCGGGCGAGATCGTGTGGACCTGGGTGCCGTTCGAGGAGGACGCGAGCCAGGGCAAGGACCGGCCGCTGCTCGTCGTCGGGCGGCAGGGCGGAGAGCTGCTCGGGCTCATGCTGTCCAGCCGGCACAGGCGCGAGGGCGACCCGGACTGGGTGGCGATCGGGTCCGGCGGCTGGGACCGCGAGGGCCGCGAGTCCTTCATCCGGCTCGACCGGGTGCTGGAGGTCGGCGAGCACGACATCCGGCGGGAGGGCGCGGTGCTCGACCCGGCGCGCTTCGACCGGGTGGCCGACGAGCTGCGGGGCCGCTTCGGCTGGCAGTGACCGGCCGTGGTCAGGATCAGTTGGGGCCGAAGGGCTCCGCATAGGTGCTCATCGGCGTGGGCACCGCGCGGAGGCGCTCCAGCAGCCCACGCTCGCGGGCGATGAGCAGCCGCACCATCCGCAGCCGCTCGACCGGGCAGGTCTGCTCCAGCAGCGCCTGCCGGTCCTCGAGCGGCAGCAGGCAGTCCGCGGCCAGCACGTGCGCGAGCTCGGCCGGCCCGACCTCGTGGGCGGGCTCGGACCAGTCGTCGTTCTTCCAGGCGGTGGCGCAGTAGGCGCGGTGCGCGGCCCGGGCGGCACCGGCGAGCATCCGGGTCAGGTCGTCCGACTCGGAGGCCTGCTTGTCGTCAGGGACGAACTCCACCGACCCGCAGAGGTAGGGTTTGGCCCGGCTGTCGAGCTCCAGCAGCCGGAACCGCCGCGCACCCGAGGTCACGACGTCGTAGCGACCGTCCGGGAGCCGCCGGACGTCGAGCAGGCGGGCGGTACAGCCGATCGTGTGCAGCGCGTCGAGGCCCTGGACGTCCGGGTCGTGCCCCTCCCGCACCGCGACGACGCCGAACTCCTTGTCCGGCACCGCGCCCGTCACGAGGTCGACGGTGAGCTGGCGGTAGCGCGGCTCGAAGATGTGCAGCGGCAGCGACGCCCCGGGCATCAGCACGGTGCCCAGGGGGAAGAGGGGGATCGTCGCGACCACGTGGTCACGGTACGGGCCGCACCGCCACGTCGCCCGCCGAATCGCGGCTGCCCGGTGGGCGGAGCACGGCCGAGGCGTCCGTGACGCGCAGGGCCCGCTCGGTGAACCGGAACACCGCGGCCGGGCGCCCGCCGGCCGGGCCGGGCGGCGCGGTCTCGCCGGTGGCCGCCAGCACGTGCCGCCGGGTCAGCACCCGCTGGAGGTTCGTCGCCGACACCGGGTGGCCGAGCGCGGCGACGTACAGCTCGCGCAGCGCGGAGATCGTGAACTCCCGGGGCGCGAGCGCGAAGCCGAGGTTGGTGTAGGAGAGCTTGGCGCGCAGGCGGTCCCGCGCGTCGTGGACGATCTCGGCGTGGTCGAAGGCCGTGGGCGGCAGGTCGGCCACCGGGAACCAGGCGGTGTCCGCCGGGACCGCCGGGTCGACGTCGGAGGGCACGAGCCCGAGGAACGCCGTGGCGACGAGCCGGATGCCGGGCACCCGCCCGGGCGCGCTGAACACGCCGAGCTGCTCGACGTGGGTGACCTCCCGCACGTCGACCTTCTCCGCGAGCTGGCGCCGCACCGACTCCTCGACGTCCTCGGTGTCGCCGAGCACCCCGCCCGGCAGCGCCCAGCGCCCGCTATCGGGCTCCTTGCCGCGCTGCCAGAGCAGCACCTGGAGGGCGTCCTCACGGACCTGCAGCACGGCCGCGAGCACCTCGTGGCCCGTGGAACGGGCGGGCATGCGCCGATCGTAGGACCCCGCGCCGGAGATCCGGGCGAACCGTCCGTTCCGGGACGCACGGGTTACGGACAGGTGAGTTCCGGGTCACGCGGACGGTGTCCCCGGGGCGGAGGCGATGCTACGATCGCCCTGTTTTCGACCAACAGGCGAAAACGTCGGAGGAGGACGAGCGATGACCGTGACGGCTGACGTGCAGGCGGGGACCGACGTCCCGTACCCCGGCTGGGCCGACGAGGTGCGCGAGCTGGCGCAGCGGCGCAACGCGGTGCTGCTGGCGCACAACTACCAGCTGCCGGCGATCCAGGACGTGGCCGACCACGTCGGCGACTCCCTGGCGCTCTCCCGGATCGCCGCCGAGGTCGACGCCGGGACGATCGTGTTCTGCGGCGTGCACTTCATGGCGGAGACCGCGAAGATCCTCTCGCCGGACAAGACCGTGCTGATCCCGGACGCGCGGGCCGGCTGCTCGCTCGCCGACTCGATCACCGTGGACGAGCTGCGCGCCTGGAAGGCCGAGCACCCCGGCGCCGTCGTGGTCAGCTACGTCAACACCACCGCCGCGGTGAAGGCGGAGACCGACATCTGCTGCACCTCGTCGAACGCGGTCGAGGTCGTCGCGTCCATCGCCGAGGACCGCGAGGTGCTGTTCCTGCCCGACCAGTTCCTCGGCGCGCACGTCCGGCGCACCCTGAACCGGGCGAACATGCACGTCTGGGCGGGGGAGTGCCACGTCCACGCCGGCATCAACGGCGCCGAGCTGACGGCGCAGGCCGAGGCGCACCCCGACGCCGAGCTCTTCGTGCACCCGGAGTGCGGCTGCGCCACCTCGGCGCTCTACCTTGCCGGGTCGGGCACGGTGCCCGCGGACCGGGTCAAGATCCTCTCGACCGGCGGGATGGTCGACGCGGCCCGCGCGTCGCACGCGAAGTCGGTGCTCGTGGCGACCGAGGTCGGCATGCTCCACCAGCTCCGCCGGGCCGCGCCGGAGATCGACTTCCGCGCGGTGAACGAGCGCGCGAGCTGCACCTACATGAAGATGATCACCCCGATGGCCCTGCTGCGCAGCGTCCGCGAGGGGACGGACGAGGTGCACGTCGACCCCGACCTCGCCGCCCGCGGGCGCGCCGCCGTCGAGCGGATGATCGCCGTCGGCCGGCCCGGCGGTGGCGAGTGACGGGCTGGGAGGCCGGGGCCGACCTGGTCGTCGTCGGCAGCGGGGTGGCGGGGCTGACCGCCGCGCTCGACGCCGCCGCGGCCGGGCTGCGCGTGGTCGTGGTGACCAAGGACGCGACCGATGCCGGCAGCACCCGCTGGGCGCAGGGCGGCGTCGCCGTCGTGCTCGGCGACGTGCCGGGCGACACGGTCGAGGCGCACGCGGCGGACACGCTCGCCGCGGGCGGCGGCCTGAACGACGCCGACGCCGTCGCCGCGATCGTCGCGGACGGGCCGGGGGCGGTCCGGCGGCTCCGCGAGCGCGGCGCGACGTTCGACGCGCGCGGCCCGCGGCTCGACCGGACCCGCGAGGGCGGGCACTCCGCCTTCCGCGTGGTGCACGCGGGCGGCGACGCCACCGGCGCGGAGATCGAGCGCGCCCTCGTCGAGGCCGCCCGGTCGCTCACGATCCTCACCGGGCACGTCGCCGTCGACGCGCTGAAGGACCCCTCCGGCCGGGTGGCCGGGCTCGCCGTGCTCGACGACGCCGGCCGCCCGGGTGTGCTGCGCGCCCCGGCCGTGCTCCTGGCCACCGGCGGCTACGGGCAGCTCTACGCCAGCACCACCAACCCCGGCACCGCGACCGGCGACGGCGTGGCGCTGGCCCTGCGGGCCGGGGCCGCGGCCGCCGACCTGGAGTTCGTGCAGTTCCACCCGACCGTGCTCTACACCGGGCCCGCGGTCGGCCGCCGTCCCCTGGTCACCGAGGCGGTCCGCGGCGAGGGCGCGGTCCTCCGCGACCGGGCCGGCACCCGGTTCATGGTCGGCCGGCACCCGCTCGCCGACCTCGCCCCGCGGGACGTCGTGGCCGCCGCGATCACCCGGCGGATGGCCGAGACCGGGGCGGACTGCATGTACCTCGACGCCACGGAGCTGGAGGGTTTCGCCGGCCGCTTCCCCACGGTGTACGCGTCGTGCCGCGAGGCCGGGATCGACCCGACCCGTGAGCCGATCCCGGTCACCCCGGCCGCGCACTACGTGTGCGGCGGCGTGGTCGCGGACATCGACGGCCGCACCGCGGTCCCGGGCCTGTACGCCGCCGGCGAGGTGGCCCGCACCGGCCTGCACGGGGCCAACCGGCTGGCGTCGAACTCCCTGCTCGAGGGGCTCGTCGTCGGCGAGCGTGCCGTCCGGGCGGTCAGGGAGGACCTGGCGCACCCGCGGACCGCGTCCTCCGAGCTCGTCGCGCCGGCGCCCGCCGTGGGCGTCGCCGACCGGGGCGTCGTGCAGCGGGCGATGAGCGCCTACGCCGCGATCGGGCGGGACGCGACCGGCCTGGCCACCGCGTCGGACGTCGTCGAGCAGGCGACCCTGCTGGCCACCCCCCTCGACCGCAGGGGCGTGGAGGACGCGGCGCTGACCCTGCTCGCGCAGGCCGTGCTCGCGGCCGCCGGCACCCGCCGGGAGAGCCGCGGCTGCCACGTCCGTACCGACTTCCCCGACCGCGACGACCGCTGGCAGAAGGAGTCCCTGCTCGTGACCCTCGACGACGCCGGCCGCCCGGTCGTCGGCACGGACGCCCTGGCGGGTGCGGCATGAGCACCGTGGGCACGGGGGTCGCCGCGGGCGTCGGCGGCGCCACCGAGATCGGCGTGCCCGACCCCGAGGACCTGGCCCGGGTCGTGCGGACCGCGCTCGACGAGGACCTGCGCTACGGGCCCGACGCCACGACGGCCGCGACCGTCCCGGCCGACGCCGTCGCGGTCGGGTCGTTCACGCCGCGCACGGCGGGGGTGCTGTCCGGCGTCCCGGTCGCGAAGGCCGTGCTGGACCTGGTCGTGCCGGAGTGGGAGCTGCTCGCCGAGCTGCCCGACGGGTCCCGGCTGACGCCGGGCGAGCCCGCCCTCGTCGTCCGGGCGCCGGTCCGGGCGCTGCTGACCGCCGAGCGCACCGCCCTCAACCTGCTCTGCCACCTGTCCGGGGTGGCGACGGCGACGGCGCAGTGGGTCGACGCCGTCGCGGGCACCCGGGCGCGGATCCGGGACACCCGCAAGACGCTGCCGGGCCTGCGGCTGCTGGAGAAGTACGCCGTGCGCTGCGGCGGCGGGGTCAACCACCGGCTCGGCCTCGGCGACGCGGTCCTGATCAAGGACAACCACGTCGCCGCGGCCGGCTCGGTGTCCGCGGCGCTGCGGGCCGCGCGCGAGCGGGCGCCGGAGCTGCCCTGCGAGGTCGAGGTGGACTCGCTCGCGCAGCTCGACGAGGTGCTGGAGCTGGGCGCGGAACTGGTGCTGCTGGACAACTTCACGCCCGAGCAGACCGCCGAGGCCGTGCGCCGTCGCGGTTCCCGCCCCACCCTGCTCGAGTCCAGCGGCGGGCTGGTCCTCGCGAACGCCCGGGAGTACGCCGAGACCGGGGTCGACTTCATCTCGGTCGGCGCCCTGACCCACTCGGTGACCGCGCTGGATCTCGGGCTCGACCTGTAGGCCCGTATCGCGCGGCGGCCCGGCACGCTCCTCCCGTACGGAGGTGGTCGCCGTGCGGATCCTCGTCGCCTCGTGGCCGGGCTTCGGCCACCTGCTGCCGATGGTGCCCCTGATCCGGGCCGCGCAGCGCGCCGGGGCGGAGGTCGTGGTGTCGACGGGTGCCGATCTCGCGCCGACGGCCGCGCGGCTCGGCGTCCGCGTGCACCGCTCGGGGGCCACGCTGGCCGAGTCGTTCGCGCGGCTCGACGGGGTGACGTTCGGCGAGCTGGCCCCGGACGAGCGGCCCCTCGTCGCTGCGCGGCACTTCTTCGGCGCGGGCGCGGTCGACCGTGCCCGGGACGTCGCGGTTCTGTTGGAGGGGTGGCGGCCCGACCTGGTCGTGCACGACACGCTGGAGCTGGGGTCGGCGGTCGCCGCGGTGGCGCACGGCGTCCCGCACGTCACCCACGGGTACGGGCCGACGGTGCCCGACAGCGGGCGCTTCGGCCAGGTGATCGGGGAGACGATCGGCGCGGCGGGGCTGCCCGACCCGATCGCCGCCGTCTTCGCCGCGCCGTACCTCGACCCCTGCCCGCCGGGCCTGCGCGGACCGGAACCGAACCCGTGGACCGACCTGCGACCGGTACGGCCCAGCCCCGGCGAGTCCGGGGACGCCGACCCGGATCTCGACGCCGCGCTCGCCGCCCTGCCCCACGAGGACACCGTCTACGTGACGCTCGGGACCGTCACCAACCGGGCACCGGACGTGTTCCGCGCGGTGCTGGAGGGGTGCCGGCGGCGGGCGGTCAACGTCGTCCTGACGACCGGGCCGGACGTCGACCCCGCCGATCTCGGGCCGCAGCCGCCCGGGGTCCTCGCCGCGCGCTACCTGCCGCAGGCCCTCGTCCTGCCGCGGTGCCGGGCGGTGGTGTCGCACGCCGGCGCCGGGACCATGATCGGCGCGGTGTGCCACGGCCTGCCGCAGCTGTGCCTGCCCCAGGGGACCGACCAGCCGTCGAACACCGCGGCCCTGCTGCCGACCGGCGCCGGCCTGGCCCTGGAGCCCGGGGAGGTCACCGCCGACGCGGTGGCCGCGGCGCTGGGACGCCTGCTCGGCGAGCCCTCCTTCCGGCGTGCCGCGGAGCGGCTCGCGGCCGAGGTCGCCGCCATGCCCGTCGCGGACGAGGTCCTCGCCGCGGTGGTGCAGGAGGTCGCCGGCGCGGTGGCCCCCTAGTAGGGGGCCAGCTCGAGGACCGGCCGGCCGGACCCGGCGGCGTCCCGGGCGAAGGCGGCGAGGTCGGAGAGGATCTCGCCGAGCGCCTCGGGCTCGTCGTGCGCGATGGCCTCCGACCACGCGGCCATCACCGGTGGCGCGGTGCGCGGGGTCATCTCGGCGAGGGCGGCCAACGCGGCCTCGGGCACCCGGGTCACGACCATGCCCGCGTCGACCTCGACGGCCAGCAGGCCGGCCGGGCTGCGCGGGTCGGCGGGCTCCGCGTCGGTCAGGGCGGCGTAGAGCGCGGCCAGTTCGGTGCGGCGCAGCGGGACCGACAGGTGCGGCCAGTCGTCGAAGGAGTGCTCGCCGGACGCCACGGAGGCCACCGCGTCGGCCTCCTCCTCGCCCGCCAGGAACCAGTCGCACACCTCGCGGAATCTAGTGCGGTGCCCGCGGGCCTCCGGCCGGGCCCTCGTGGACCACGGATCGTCCCGTCGGCGGCCCCTAGCTAACCCAGCAGTTCGGCCGTCACGGGGGCCGGGAAGCGGACGGTGAACCGGACCTCGCCGAGCAGGGCCTCCAGGGCGTGCGCGGCGGCGTCGACCTGCTCGCGGGCCTCGGCCCCGACGTCCGTGAGCAGCGTCAGCGCGATCGTCCCGTCCCTGCGCTGCACCCAGCCGCCCACGATCGCGCCGTCCACCCAGACCGTCGGGCCGCCGTTGCCGTTGCGGTCGAACAGCTGCGGGACGAGCGCCGGGTCCAGGTAGTGGTCGCGCTGCTTCCAGCCCATGGTGGTGGGGTCGAGGCCGGGGAGGAGGGCGACGGACGGCGCCGGGTCGATGTCGGTGTCGTCGGGAAGGTCGTCGGGCAGCACGTACCCGGCGTCGGTCTCGACCGCGCCGACGTCCGCGAGCGCGGCCTTCGTGGTCGCGACCGTCCACCCCGCCCACCACTTGAGGTCGTCCCGCGTCGCCGGACCGAAGGCGTGCAGGTAGGCGCGGGCGAGCCCGGCCGCGGCCGCGCGCTTCGGCAGCGGCTCGCCGAGCCCGCCGGGCACCCAGGCGTCGGCCGCGGCCCAGCGGTACTGGCCGTTGATCCAGGTGCCGGTGGGGCGGGCGCGCAGCACCTCGCCGTCGAACCCCATGACCAGCAGGACCCGGGAGTGCAACGACTGGCTGGTCGCCTCGATCGGCACCGCGGTGGTCAGCTCCGGCAGCCGCAGGCCGATCTCGCGGGCGGGCAGCGGGCCCTCGGCCAGCAGGAGCTCCCGGATCCGGGCCCGGGCGTCGGCCACGGTGGCGTCCGGGTCGGCGTAGCCCCCCGCCGTCAGCTGCTTGTGCAGGTTGCGGCGCTGCACCGCGGCGACGTCGACGGTGGCGGCATGGTGTGCCAGCCGGGCGTGCTCGGGCCCGAAGACCCACAGCGTGCGGCGCATCGCGTGGTGCCGGAGCAGGGTGCGGTCCTCGTAGAGCGCGCGTTCCACGGCGGCGAGGTCGGGGTCGGCCATCCGCACGGCGGCCGAGAGGTAGACGGTCACGGGGTCGCTGGAGTGCAGCCCGACCAGGTCGTCGACGATGCGCGGGACGTCGTCCGTGCGGGTCGCGGGGGTCAGCCGGTGCCTGGCGACGAGCCGCGCCCGCCGCTGGGCCACGGAGATCGAGGGGAGCGCCACGAGGCAAGTCTGCTCGTGCGCGGTCGCCGGTGCCGCAGCACCAGTCACCGCGCACGGACGGCGCAGCCGCACGACGTACCCTGGACGCATGGTCCGCCCACTCCTGCGCCGCCTCGACCTGCGCTCCGACCCGCTGCCGCGACCCGCCGTGCTGCGGGGGATGCTGCCGCGCGCGGAGATCGACGTCGACGCCGCCCTCGAGGCGGTCCGGCCGATCGTCGAGTCGGTGCGGGAGCGGGGCGTCGAGGCCGTGCTGGAGGTCACCGAGCGGTTCGACAAGGTCCGTCCGGCGTCCGTCCGCGTCCCGGTCGCCGAGCTGGAGAAGGCCCTCGCCGAGCTCGACCCCGCCGTGCGCGAGGCCCTCGAGACCTCGATCGCGCGCGCCCGGACGGTGCACGAGGAGCAGCGCCGGCCGGACGTCGTCACGCGGGTCGTGGCGGGCGGCACGGTGACCGAGCGGTTCGTCCCGGTCCGCCGGGTCGGGCTGTACGCGCCGGGCGGGCTGGCGGTCTACCCGTCGTCGGTGATCATGAACGTGGTCCCCGCGCAGGCCGCGGGCGTGGAGTCGCTGGTGGTGGCCTCGCCCCCGCAGGCGGAGCACGGTGGCCTCCCGCATCCCACGATCCTGGCCGCGGCCGCACTGCTCGGCGTCGACGAGGTGTGGGCCGTCGGCGGTGCGCAGTGCGTCGCGCTGCTGGCCTACGGCGGCACCGACACGGACGGCGCGGACCTCGAACCGGTCGACATGGTCACCGGCCCGGGCAACGTCTACCTGACCGCGGCGAAGCGGATGCTCCGCGGCCTGGTCGGGATCGACGCCGAGGCCGGCACCACCGAGATCGCCGTCCTGGCCGACGGCGGGGCCGACCCCGTGCACGTCGCCGCGGACCTGATCTCGCAGGCCGAGCACGATCCGAACGCCGCGTCCGTGCTGGTCACCGACTCGGACTCGCTCGCCGACGCGGTGGACGCCGAGCTGGAGAAGCAGGTCGCCGCCACCAAGCACACCGAGCGCATCCGCACCGCGCTGTCCGGCCCGCAGTCCGGCACGATCCTGGTGCGGGACGTCGCGGACGGCGTCGCGGTCGTCGACGCCTACGCCGCCGAGCACCTCGAGATCCAGACCGCCGACGCCCGCGCCGTGGGCGCACGGGTGCGCAACGCGGGCGCGATCTTCATCGGTCCGTACGCGCCGGTCTCGCTCGGCGACTACTGCGCCGGCTCCAACCACGTGCTGCCCACCGGTGGCTGCGCGCGGCACTCCGGCGGGCTCTCCACCAGCACGTTCCTGCGCGGCGTGCACGTGGTCGAGTACACCGAGGAGGCGCTGCGCGAGGTGGCGGACCGGGTGGTCACCCTGGCCGCCGCCGAGGACCTGCCCGCGCACGGCCAGGCCGTCACCGCGAGGTTCAGCCGGTGACCGCCCCCGGGTCGGAGGTCCGGCTGGAGGACCTGCCGCTGCGGGAGTCGTTGCGCGGCAAGTCGCCCTACGGCGCCCCGCAGCTCGACGTGCCGGTGCGGCTCAACACGAACGAGAACCCGTACCCGCCGCCACCCGAGCTGGTCGCGGACGTCACGGCCGCCTGCGAGGAGGCGGCGCGGAACCTGCACCGCTACCCGGACCGGGACGCGGTCGCGCTGCGCGAGGACCTCGCGGCGTACCTGACCCTGCAGACGGGCGTGCGGCTCGCCGTCCCGGACGTCTGGGCGGCCAACGGCTCCAACGAGATCCTCCAGCAGGTGCTGCAGGCCTTCGGCGGGCCCGGCCGGACCGCGCTCGGCTTCGTGCCGAGCTACTCGATGCACCCGATCATCAGCTCGGGCACCCAGACCGAGTGGGTCGAGATCCCGCGGACCGCGGACTTCTCGGTCGACGTCGACGCCGCCCAGCTCCTGCTCAAGGAGAAGGCCCCGGACGTCACGTTCCTGACCAGCCCCAACAACCCCACCGGACAGTCGCTCGACCCCGAGGACCTGGCGCTGCTCATCGACGCCGCGCCGGGGATCGTCGTGGTCGACGAGGCCTACGCGGAGTTCTCGTCCCACCCGAGCGCGACCACGCTGCTGGCCACGCACGGGCACAAGCTGATCGTGTCGCGGACGATGAGCAAGGCGTTCGCGTTCGCCGGCGGGCGGCTGGGCTACCTCGCCGCCGCGCCGGCCGTCGTCGACGCGCTGCAGCTCGTCCGGCTGCCGTACCACCTGTCGGTGCTCACCCAGGCCGCCGCGCGGGCCGCGCTGCGGCACGCCGACGCCACCCTGGGCTCGGTCGCGCTGCTGGCCGCGGAGCGGGACCGGGTCGTGCCGGAGCTGCAGGCCCTGGGCTACCACTGCGTCCCGAGCGACGCCAACTTCGTGCTGTTCGGCCGGTTCGCCGACGCGCCGCGGGCGTGGCGGGCGTTCCTCGACCGCGGCGTGCTGATCCGGGACGTCGGGATCCCGGAGCGGCTGCGGGTCACGATCGGCACCCCCGAGGAGAACGACGCGTTCCTGGCCGCGGCCGCGGACGTGGTGGAGGAGATCGCATGAGCCGGATCGGCCGCGTCGAGCGGGTCACCAAGGAGTCGAAGGTCCTCGTCGAGATCGACCTCGACGGCACCGGACGGACGAATGTCTCCACCGGCGTCCCGTTCTTCGACCACATGCTGGACGCGCTGGGCAAGCACGGGGCGTTCGACCTCACCGTGCAGGCGGAGGGCGACGTCCACCTGGACGCGCACCACACCGTCGAGGACACCGCGATCGTGCTCGGCCAGGCGCTGCGGCAGGCGCTGGGGGACAAGAAGGGCATCCGCCGCTTCGGCGACGCCTGGATCCCGATGGACGAGGCGCTCGCGCACGCCGTCGTCGACGTCTCGGGGCGGCCGTACACGGTGCACTCCGGCGAGCCCGAGGTCATGCAGGGCTTCGTGGTCGGCGGGCACTACCCGACGGTGCTCAACCGGCACGTGTTCGAGTCGCTGGCCTTCCACGGCCACCTCGCCCTGCACGTCCGGGTGCTCGACGGCCGGGACCCGCACCACATCACCGAGGCCGAGTTCAAGGCGATCGCCCGCGCCCTGCGCGCCGCCACGGAGCCGGACGAGCGGATCACCGGGATCGCCTCGACCAAGGGCACGCTCTAGGAACCTGCGGCCGGAACGGCCAGGATGGGGGAAATGGACGCCCGACACCTCCGCTACTTCCTGGCCGTGGTCGACCACGGTGGGTTCCACCGGGCGGCCGAGGCCCTCTCGGTGGGGCAGCCCACGCTGACCCAGGCCGTCGCGGCGCTCGAGCGGGAGCTGCACACCACGCTGTTCCACCACGTCGGGGCGGACGTCGTGCTCACCGAGGCCGGCCGCGCGCTCGTCGGACCCGCTCGCGAGGTCGGGCACGGGCTGGAGCTGTGCCGGGCGTCGGTCGAGGCCGTCGAGGGGTTGCGGGCCGGTCGGGTCGAGATCGTCGCGACGCCGTCGCAGGCGGTGTCGCCGCTGGCGGGCACGATCGCCCGGTTCTGCGCCGCGCATCCGGAGGTGCGGGTGGTGGTGCGGGCGGCGTTCACCGCGGACGAGGTCGTCGCGGCCGTGTGCTCCGGCGCCACCGAGCTCGGTCTGCTGGCCAGTGCACGCCCGGTCCACGCCACCGGGCTCGACCTGCACCCCGTCGCACGGCAGCGGCTCGTGCTCCTGACGCCCCCGGAGTCCACGCTCGAGGGGCCGGTGCGGGCCGCGCAGCTCGCGGGGCACCGGCTGATCGCCGGACCGCCCGGCACCGCGATGCGGACGGTCGTCGACGGCCTCGCGCGCGAGGGCGCCGCGGTCGCGGCCGAGTGCGAGCACCGGGAGGCGATCCTGCCGCTGGTACTGGGCGGGGTCGGGCTGGCGGTGCTGCCCGACTCGTGGCGGGAGCTGGCCGAGCGGGCCGGCGCCCGCGTCGTCGAGCTGGAACCGCCCGCGCACCTGGACATCGCCTACGTCAGCCGCACCGGCGCCGTCACCGCGGCCGCCCGCGCGTTCCTCGACCAGGCGACCCTGGGGACGCGCCGGGTCGCCCCCGTCGACGCCTGCTGAGCCGCCTGCTCAGCCCCCTGCCCGAACCGCCCGCCCGAACCGCCCGCCCGAACCCGCCTGCCCGAACCGCCTGCTGACCGGCCTGCTGACCGGCCTGCTGACCGGCCTGCTGACCCGGCCGGGGTCCGGGGCGGCGGTCCGTACACTGGACGGCGTGTCGCGGATCGTCGTGCTGGACTACGGATCGGGGAACCTGCGGTCGGCCGAGCGCGCGCTGCGGCGGGTGGGGGCGGACGTCACCGTCACCTCCGACTTCGACGCGGCCTGCGAGGCCGACGGGCTGGTCGTCCCCGGCGTCGGTGCCTTCGCGCACTGCATGGAGGGGCTCCACGCGGTGCGGGGCCCGCAGATCATCGGCCGCCGGCTGGCCGGCGGGCGCCCGGTGCTCGGCATCTGCGTGGGCATGCAGGTGATGTTCGACCGCGGCGTGGAGTTCGGCGTGGAGGCGGACGGCTGCGGGCAGTGGCCGGGCACGGTCGAGCGGCTCAAGGCGGACGTCCTGCCGCACATGGGCTGGAACACCGTGCGCGCGCCCGCCGGGTCGACGCTGTTCAACGGCCTCGACGCGGACACCCGCTTCTACTTCGTGCACTCCTTCGCCGCCCGCCGCTGGGAGCTGGAGGAGTCGCACGCGATCCGGCCGCCGCTGGTGACCTGGGCGCACCACGGCGAGGACTTCGTCGCCGCCGTCGAGAACGGGCCGCTGGCCGCCACCCAGTTCCACCCGGAGAAGTCCGGCGACGCCGGCGCCCAGGTGCTCGCGAACTGGCTGCGCGACGTGGTCGGCTGAGCACGGCCACCCCGCGCCGGCGGACGGCGGGCCGCACGAGCCCGCCCGCCGCGCGCACCCGCCGCACCACGACCGGTCGGAGCACGACCCGCCGCACGACGACCCGCCGCACGACCCGCCGGACCACCCGGCGCCGCACCTCGACCGCGAGCTCGCTGGGCACGGTCGCCGGCGCGGCGCTGGCCGGCGTGATCGCCACCGCGCTCGGCGGGCTGCCCTGGTGGGGCTGGGTGCTGCTCGTCGGCGTCGGGCTGGTGGTGGGGCTGGGGTACGCCGCCGTCCGCGGCCGCCGGTCCCTCGCCTCCGAGCCGGCCGCCGACCCGCAGCCGGACACCCCGGACGGCGCCGACCCCGCATGATCACCGGGCCTGGACCGGGAAGGTCGTCCTTCGACTCCCGGCGTCCCCGATCGGCGATCATGGGCGGTGCACGGCGCGGCGCCGGGTGCGCGGAGCTCGGTAGGTAGGCTCGACGGGTGCGTTTCACCCTTCTTCCCGCTGTGGACGTCGCCGACGGGCAGGCCGTGCGCCTGGTCCAGGGCGAGGCCGGCACCGAGACCTCCTACGGCGCCCCGCGCGAGGCCGCGCTGAAGTGGCAGGAGGACGGCGCCGAGTGGATCCATCTCGTCGACCTCGACGCCGCGTTCGGCAAGGGCTCCAACGCCGAGCTGCTCGCCGCCGTCGTCGGGGAGCTGGACGTCAAGGTGGAGCTGTCCGGCGGGATCCGGGACGACGAGTCGCTGGCCCGCGCCCTGTCCACCGGCTGCGCCCGGGTCAATCTGGGCACCGCCGCGCTGGAGAACCCCGAGTGGTGCGCCAAGGTCTGTGCCGAGCACGGCGAGAAGATCGCCGTCGGGCTGGACGTGAAGATCAAGGACGGGCAGCACCGGCTCGCCGCCCGCGGCTGGACCCAGGACGGCGGCGACCTGTGGGAGACCCTGGCGCGCATGGACCGCGACGGGGTGTCGCGGTACATCGTCACGGACGTCTCGAAGGACGGGACGCTGCAGGGGCCGAACGTCGAGCTGCTCAAGCAGGTCGCCGCGAAGACCCCGGCGCCGGTGATCGCCTCCGGCGGCATCTCCGAGATCAAGGACCTGGTGGCGCTGGCGGAGACCGGTGTGATCGAGGGCTCGATCGTCGGCAAGGCCCTGTACGCCGGGCGGTTCACGCTGCCCGAGGCGCTCGCGGCGGTCCGCTAGTGGGCGTCGCGGTCCGCGTCATCCCCTGCCTGGACGTCGACGCCGGGCGGGTGGTCAAGGGCGTCAACTTCAAGGAGCTGCGGGACGCCGGCGACCCGGTCGAGATGGCCGCGGTCTACGACGCCGAGGGCGCGGACGAGCTCACCTTCCTGGACGTCACGGCGTCGTCGGCGGAGCGCGCGACGATGGTCGACGTCGTCCGCCGCACCGCCGAGCAGGTCTTCATCCCGCTGACCGTCGGCGGCGGCATCCGCACCCCGGACGACGTCGACCGCATGCTGCGGGCGGGCGCGGACAAGGTGAGCGTCAACACCGCGGCGATCGCGCGGCCCGAGCTGCTGGGCGAGATGGCGCGGCGCTTCGGCTCGCAGTGCATCGTGCTGTCCGTCGACGCGCGCCGGGTCGTCGACGGCCCGCCCACGCCGTCGACCTTCGAGGTCACCACGCACGGCGGCCGCACGGGCACCGGGATCGACGCCGTCGAGTGGGCCGCCCGCGGCCAGGAGCTCGGCGTCGGGGAGATCCTGCTCAACTCGATGGACGCCGACGGCACGCGCGCGGGCTTCGACCTCGAGCTGATCGAGAAGGTGCGCCGCGTGGTCGACGTGCCGGTGATCGCCTCGGGCGGCGCGGGCGCGCTGGAGCACTTCCCGCCGGCGATCCGCGCGGGCGCCGACGCGGTGCTCGCCGCCAGCGTCTTCCACTTCGGGCAGCTGCGGATCGGCGAGGTCAAGGACGTGCTGCGCGCCGAGCACGTGGAGATCCGGTGAGCGGGCCGTCCGCGGGGACCCGGGTCCTCGAGTCGGGGCTCGACCCGGCGATCGCGAAGCGGCTCAAGCGCGACGCCGACGGGCTGGTGTGCGCGGTCGTGCAGCAGCGGGGCACCCACGAGGTGCTCATGGTCGCGTGGATGGACGACGAGGCGCTGCACCGCACCCTCACCACCCGTCGGGGCACGTACTGGTCGCGCTCGCGCCAGGACTACTGGGTGAAGGGCGAGACATCCGGGCACGTCCAGCACGTGCACGAGGTCCGGCTGGACTGCGACGGCGACACCCTGCTCGTCGTCGTCGACCAGGAGGGCGCGGCCTGCCACACCGGCGACCACACCTGCTTCGACTCCGACCGCCTGCTCTGACACCTGCCGCACGAGCAACGGCACTCTCGCTCACACCTACTGAGCGAACGGCGCTCTCGCTCACTCCTACTGAGCGAACGGCGCTCTCGCTCACACCCACTGAACGAACGGCGCTCTCGCTCACACCGCCGGGCGGGAGTGCCACTCGTGCACCCGGGGCGCGAGTGCTGCTCGTGCACCCGGAGCGCGAGATGAGCGAACGGCGCTCTCGTTCACTAGGTGTGAGCGACAGTGCCGTTCGTGCCGTCAGCCGGACATCACCCAGCGGATGCCCCGGGTGACGCCCTCCCCGGCGAGCCGGACCACGGTGGCCTCCGCGACGGGCAGGTAGGGCAGGCGCAGCGGACCGCGCGCCCAGCGGGGCAGCAGCCCGATGGCCGCGGCCGCCAGCAGCGCGTACGGCGCCCGGGCAGGCAGCGCGAGCGGCGGGCTGAGCAGCAGGAACCGCGCCGTCGACCGGGCCTCCGGGGTGCCGCGCAACTCGGGGCGGAAGGCCCGGATCCGCGCGGCCAGCTCCGCCTCGGTCTCCGGCGGGTCGACGACGCCGAGCTCGCGCGCCACCCGGGCGGTGTCGGCGACGTAGCCGTCCCGGCCCTCCTGGTCCAGCGGCTGCGACCCGTACCGCTGGTGCGCGCGCAGGAAGCTGTCGATCTCGGCGATGTGCACCCACTCCAGCAGGTGCGGGTCGCGGGCGGAGTAGGGCCGGCCGTCCGGGGCCACCCCGCGCACCCGGGAGTGCACGGCCTTGATCCGCTCGATCGTGGCGCGGGCCTCGGCGTCCGGACCGAAGGTCGTCGCCGCGAGGAAGTAGCTGGTCCGGGCCAGGCGCCCCCACGGGTCGCCGCGGTAGCCCGAGTGCCCCGCGACGCCGGCCATCGCCAAGGGGTGCAACGACTGCAGCAGCAGGGCGCGCAGGCCGCCGACGAACATCGACGCGTCGCCGTGCACACGGCGGATCGGGCGGTCCTCGGCGAACCAGCGGGGGCCGGGGGTGGCGTGGATGCGCTCGCGCCGGTCCGGTCCCTCGTCGCCCGCGACCTTCTGGAAGACGTCCGCGCCGAGCCGCGCCCGCAGGCCCGCGACCCGCTCCGCGAGGGCGCCGGACACGTCCCTCAGCCCCGGAACCTGCAGATCCACCACGAGATCCATGATGCGGCCCCGCCGCGGAGCCGGCCACCCGATCTCCGCCGCCCGATTCCTGCCACCCGATCTCCGCCGCCCCCTGTCACGACCTGCGTCACGCACCGCCACCGCGACCATCACGCCGGCGGCCAGGACGAACCCGGGCGGGCAGGCCCCGCCGCGGACCAGCGCGACGCCCCGGCCGCGCCGGCTCCCTCGCGTCGGGGAGGCCCTGCGCGGCGCCGCTCTGCGACGATCGGGGCGTGACCGTGTCCCGGCTGCTCGTCGCTCCGCTGCGGGCCGGCACGGCGTACGCGGGGACGACGTGATCGGCGTCCTGCTCGTCGACGACGAGGAGCTGGTCCGCACCGGCCTGCGGGCGGTCCTCGACGCGCAGCCGGACATCACCGTCCTCGCCGAGGCCGGGGACGGGGCCGACGTGCCGCGCCTGGTCGCGCGGCATCGGCCGGACGTCGTGCTGATGGACGTCCGGATGCCCGCCGTGGACGGGATCACCGCCGCGCGCGCGTTGCTGCGCCGACCCGATCCGCCCCGCGTGCTGGTCCTGACCACCTTCGGCAACGACGGGTACGTCTACGACGCCCTGCGCGCCGGGGCCACCGGCTTCGTGCTCAAACGCGCCCGCCCGGCCGAGATCGTGCAGGCGGTGCGGACGGTCGCCGAAGGTGAGTCGCTGCTGTTCCCGGCGGCGGTGCGGGAGCTCGTCGCGACCGTCGGGGAGCGGGGCGACGGGCTGCGGTCGGCCGGGCTCACCGAGCGCGAGGGCGAGGTGCTGCGGCTGATGGCCCGCGGGCTGTCCAACACCGAGATCGCCGCCGAGCTCGTCCTCGGGGTCGAGACGGTGAAGACCCACGTGCGCAGCGTGCTCGCCAAGACCGGCACGCGCGACCGCACCCAGGCGGTGGTGGCGGCCTACGAGTCGGGCTTCGTGGACCCGTCCCGGCCCGGCTGACCGACGGACGGCAGCGGCCCGGTGAGGTAGCGCTGCACCGTCGGTCCGATCGTCGCGACGACCGCGGCGTGGTCGGCCGAGGCCAGCGGCTCGAGCTGCACGACGTAACGGATCATGCCCAGCCCGATGACCTGCGAGGCGACCAGCGCCGCCCGCTCCTCGACCCGGTCCGGCGCCACCCGCCCGACGACCGGGCCGATGACGACCCGCACGATGAACTCGCGCATCATCCGCGCCGCCGCCGGGTGCCCGGCGACGCTGCGGACCAGCGTCACCAGCGTGCCGCCCGCCGCCGTGTCCCACACCTGCAGGAACGTCCCGACGATCCGTTCGCCGACCCGTCCGGGGTCCCCGGGCACCACCGTCTCGACGAGCACGGCCGGGTCGACCGGCACGTCGAGCGAGGCCGTGAACAGCTGCGCCTTGCCCCCGAACCAGTGGTTCACCATCGCCGCGTCGACACCGGCCCGCTCGGCGATCCGCCGGACGGTCGCGCCGTCGTAGCCGCGCTCCGCGAACTCCACCCGCGCGGCCGTGAGCAGGGCGGCGCGGGTGTCCTCGCCCGAGGTGCGGCGGCCGCGACGGCGCGGTTCACGGGTGGTCACGGGCCCATCTTCACCCGCTTCCGGCCGCACGGGAGAATGAGCCCCGTGACGGCAGCCACCACGACTCCCACCGCACCTCCCGCCGCGCTGGGAGCGGTCAGCCCGACGCGCGAGGAGTTCCGCGCGCTGGCCGAGAACCACCGGGTGATCCCCGTGACCCGCCGGCTGCTGGCGGACGACGAGACGCCGGTCGGGGTGTACCGCAAGCTCGCCGCCCCGGACGGCCGGACCCGCCCCGGCACCTTCCTGTTCGAGTCCGCGGAGAACGGGCGGTCCTGGTCCCGCTGGTCCTTCGTCGGCGCGCGCTCCGCGGCCTCGCTGACCACCGTCGACGGCCGGATCCGCTGGACCGGCGAGGTCCCCGAGCACCTGCCGACGGACGGTGACGTGCTGGAGGCGGTCCGCGGCGTGGTCGAGGAGCTGCACAGCGAGCCGCTGCCCGGCATGCCCCCGTTGACCGGCGGGCTCGTCGGGTACATGGGGTACGACATCGTGCGCCGCATCGAGCGGATCGGCAGCGAGGAGAACCCCCCGGTCGACGACCTGCGGCTGCCCGAGCTGGTCCTGCTCCTGGCCACCGACATCGCCGCCGTCGACCACCACGAGGGCACGATCACGCTGATCGCCAACGCGATTAACTGGGACGACTCGGACGAGCGGGTCGACGAGGCCTACGACGACGCGGTGGCCCGGCTCGACCGGATGACCGCCGAGCTCGCCGCGCCCGCGCCGTCGACCGTGGCGGTGTTCGCTCCCACGACGCCGGAGTTCGAGCGCAGGCGCACCCAGGCCGAGCACTTCGCCGCCGTCGAGGTCGCGAAGGAGCAGATCCGGGCGGGGGAGTGCTTCCAGATCGTGGTCTCGCAGCGGTTCGAGATGGACTGCGCGGCCGACCCGCTGGACGTCTACCGGGTGCTGCGCACCACCAACCCCAGCCCGTACATGTACCTGCTCAACCTCGAGGACGTGTCCGGCGGCAGCCCGTTCACGATCGTCGGGTCCAGCCCGGAGGCGCTGGTCACGGTGGCGGACGGGCAGGCCACCACGCACCCGATCGCCGGGACCCGCTGGCGCGGCGCCACGGACGAGGAGGACGAGCTGCTGGAGAAGGACCTCCGGCACGACGAGAAGGAGCGCTCCGAGCACGTCATGCTCGTCGACCTGGGGCGCAACGACCTGGGCCGGGTCTGCGAACCGGGCACGGTGAAGGTGCGCAACTTCTTCTCCGTCGAGCGCTACAGCCACGTCATGCACCTGGTCTCGACGGTCACCGGCACCCTGCGCGGGGACCGGAACGCGGTCGACGCCGTGCTGTCCTGCTTCCCGGCCGGCACCCTGTCCGGCGCGCCGAAGGTCCGGGCCATGCAGGTGATCGACGAGCTGGAGCCCACCCGCCGCGGCCTCTACGGCGGGATCGTCGGCTACCTCGACTTCGCCGGCAACGCGGACACCGCGATCGCCATCCGGACCGCGCTGATCCGGGACGGGCGGGCGTACGTGCAGGCCGGCGGCGGGATCGTCGCCGACTCCGACCCGCAGGCCGAGGACACCGAGTGCCTGAACAAGGCCCGGGCGGTGCTGTCCGCGGTCGCGACCGCGGCCACCCTGGGCCGCTTCGGCGGGCATGCCTGACACCGCCGCACCCGCCCGCGGGGCGCGGAGCGGCCGGCTGTTCCTCCTGACGGCCGTGCTGCTGCTGCTCGGTGCGCTCGGCCTGTGGGGGACGACCCGGCTCGACTGGGCGTCCACCCAGGTCGAGGTGGCCGGGCACGGCGAGACCGGGGCGGTGCCGATCGCGGCGACCGGCGCGCAGATCGCCCCCGCGCTGATCGGGCTGGCGGCGCTGGCGGTCGCGGCCGTGGCCGCGGCGATCGCCGTGTCGGGCGTCGTCCGGCGGATCCTGGGCGTGATCGTGGCGCTGGCCGGGGCGTACGGCGCCTACGCGGCGCTCGCGGGGTGGTTGCGCCCGCCGACCGCCACGGAGCTGCCCTCGTTGGTGGGCAGCGCCGCGGCCGGGGCCACCACGGCGCCCGGTGCCACGGTGGCCACCACGGCCGCCCCGCTGCTCGGCGTCCTCGGCGGGCTGCTCGTGGTCGCCGGGGGTGTGGTGCTGCTGGTCGGCGACCGGCGGCTGCCCCGCATGGGCGCGCGGTACGACGCCCCCGGCGCCCCGCGCCGGCCGGCGGACCCCGAACGGGCGGCGTGGGACGAGCTCGACTCCGGTGTCGACCCGACCACGGAGGGTGCGTTCGCGCGGGAGCCTGGGCCGGACGGCGGCCCCCGGCCCGGCCGCCCGGACGGCACGGAATAGCATGCAGATGACGCCTGGTAGGCCCGAACCCGGAAGGGGAGTGCGCCCCGTGGGCGAGCACGGTGACGTGAGTGCGCGAGTCCGGCCCAGCGTCCTGGACTCCATCGTGGAGGGTGTCCGGGAGGACCTCGCGGCCCGGGAGGCCGCGGTGGACTTCGCGGAGATCAAACGGCGGGCCGCGGCGGCGGCGCCGCCGAGGGATGTCATGGCCGCGTTGAACGAGCCCGGCGTCGGGGTCATCGCGGAGGTCAAGCGCCGCAGCCCGTCCAAGGGCGCGCTGGCCACGATCCCGGACCCGGCGGTCCTGGCGAAGTCCTACGCCGAGAACGGCGCACGGGTGATCAGCGTGCTCACCGAGCAGCGCCGCTTCGGCGGCAGCCTGGACGACCTGGCCGCTGTGCGCGCCGCGGTGGACGTCTGCGTGCTGCGCAAGGACTTCGTCGTCACGCCCTACCAGGTGCACGAGGCGCGGGCCTACGGTGCCGACCTGGTGCTGCTGATCGTCGCGGCGCTGGAGCAGCCGGTCCTGGAGTCGCTGCTGGACCGGGTGGAGTCCCTCGGGATGACCGCGCTGGTCGAGGTGCACACCGAGGAGGAGGCGGACCGCGCCCTCGAGGCCGGGGCGAAGGTCATCGGCGTCAACGCGCGGGACCTCAAGACCCTCGAGGTCGATCTCGGCGTGTTCGGGCGGCTGGCTCCCGGCCTGCCCAACGACGTGCTGCGGGTGGCCGAGTCCGGCGTACGCGGGCCGGGCGACCTGCTCACCTACGCGGGCTGGGGCGCCGACGCGGTGCTCGTCGGCGAGGGCCTGGTGACCAGCGGGGATCCGGGCGCGGCGGTGCGGGCCCTGGTGGCTGCGGGCTTCCACCCGTCGTGCAGCAGAATGGTGCGGTGAGTTCCTCCACCAGCGTCCGGGCGAGCAGCCAGGTCACGGCCAGTCAGGGCATCGAGACGCCGTCGGGCCACGAGCCCGACGAGCGCGGCCACTTCGGCCGCTACGGCGGCCGGTGGGTGCCGGAGGCGCTGGTCGCGGCGCTCGACGAGCTGGAGACGGCCTACGAGAAGGCGCGGCACGACCCGGAGTTCCTCGGCGAGCTGGACCGGCTGCACCGTGACTACACCGGGCGGCCGTCCCCGCTCACGGACGTGCCGAAGCTGTCGCAGCACGCGGGTGGCGCGCGGATCCTGCTCAAGCGCGAGGACCTGAACCACACCGGGTCCCACAAGATCAACAACGTGCTGGGCCAGGCGCTGCTCACCAAGCGGATGGGCAAGTCGCGGGTGATCGCCGAGACCGGGGCGGGCCAGCACGGCGTCGCCACGGCCACCGCGTGCGCGCTGCTGGACCTCGAGTGCGTGGTCTACATGGGCGAGGTCGACACCCGCCGGCAGGCGCTCAACGTCGCGCGGATGCGGCTGCTCGGCGCCACCGTGATCCCGGTGAAGACCGGTTCGCGCACCCTCAAGGACGCGATCAACGAGGCGCTGCGGGACTGGGTCACGAACGTCGACAGCACGCACTACCTGCTCGGCACGGTCGCCGGCCCGCACCCGTTCCCCCAGATGGTGCGGGACTTCCACCGGGTCATCGGGCTCGAGGCGCGCGAGCAGGTGCGCGAGCGCACCGGCCGGCTGCCCACCGCCGTCGCCGCGTGCGTGGGCGGCGGGTCGAACGCGATCGGCATCTTCCACGCCTTCATCGACGACCCGGGCGTCCGGCTCGTCGGCTTTGAGCCCGGCGGGGACGGCGTCGAGACCGGCCGGCACGGCGCCACCCTGTCCGAGGGCTCGCCGGGCGCGCTCCACGGCGCCTTCTCCTACCTGCTGCAGGACGAGGACGGGCAGACCGCGGAGTCGTACTCGATCTCCGCGGGCCTGGACTACCCGGGCGTCGGGCCGGAGCACGCGCTGCTCAAGGACCTCGGCCGCGCCGAGTACCAGCCGGTCACGGACGCGGAGGCGATGGAGGCGTTCGCGCTGCTCTGCCGCACCGAGGGCATCATCCCGGCCATCGAGTCCGCACACGCCGTCGCCGGTGCGCTGCGGCTGGGCAAGGAGCTCGGGCCGGACGCGGTCATCCTGGTCAACCTGTCCGGCCGCGGCGACAAGGACGTCGACACCGCCGCGAAGTGGTTCGGGATGATCGGGCAGGACGAGTCCGCGGAGGCCGCGGACGGCACGGCCATCGCCGAGGGCCGCACCGAGCAGCCGACCGGCTCCTTCGCGGACGCCGGCAGCGAGACCGAGGGGATCCAGGCGTGAGCGGACGATCTGTCGCCGACGTGTTCGCGAGGTGCCGCGCCGAGGGCCGCGGCGCCCTGGTCGGCTACCTGCCGGCCGGCTACCCGACGGTCGCCGGCGCCGTCGAGCTGCTCACCGCCATGACCGAGGGCGGCTGCGACCTGCTCGAGGTCGGCGTGCCGTACTCGGACCCGGTGATGGACGGGCCCACCATCCAGGCCGCCGCGGACACCGCGCTGCGCAACGGGTTCCGCCTGCGGGACGTGTTCAGCACGGTCGAGCGGGTCACCGCCGCCGGCGGCAACTGCGTGGTGATGACCTACTTCAACCCGGTGCTGCGCTACGGCGTCGACCGCTTCGCCGCGGACCTCGCCGCCGCGGGCGGGCTCGGCGTGATCACCCCGGACCTGATCCCGGACGAGGCCGACGAGTGGTTCGCCGCCTCGGACAAGTACGGGCTGTCGCGGATCTTCCTGGTGTCGCCGTCGTCGACGGACGAGCGGATCGCCTCGACCACCGCCGCGTCCAGCGGCTTCGTCTACGCGACCTCGGTCATGGGTGTGACGGGCGCGCGGGACTCGGTGAACTCGGCCGCGGGCGAGATCGTGGCGCGGACCCGTCCGCACACCTCGCTGCCGATCGGCGTCGGGCTCGGGGTGCGCAACGGCGACCAGGCCGCCGAGATCGCGGGCTTCGCCGACGGCGTCATCGTCGGCTCGGCCTTCGTCGACGCCGCCGAGAAGGGCGGCCCGGCCGGGGTCCGGGATCTCGCCCGGGAGCTCGCCGCCGGGGTCGCGCGGGCGGGCCTGCCCCAGCCGGCCTGAACCTGGTCCGCGCGCCCGCCAGCCCCCGAGCCCCCACCCGAGCCGAGCCATCCGCCGTGATCGCCGAGTGGGACCGTGCGCGGCCACCTGCGGCCGTGAACGGTCCCGACCGGTGATCACGGATCGGTCGCGAGCCGGTAGCAGGGCGCCGGACGGCGCGCGGCCACGGTGCGAACGGGGAAGTCGGGGGCCCGGTGCTCCGCCCGCCCGCGCTACGGTGGCGGCGTGAGCGCCCTCGCGAGCAGCACCGTGCTGGCCTACCTCCCCAGCCCGGACCGCGGAGTCTGGCATCTCGGGCCGATCCCGATCCGCGCGTACGCGCTCTGCATCATCGCCGGCATCGTCGTCGCGATCTGGTGGGGCGAGAAGCGGTTCGTGGCCCGCGGCGGCCCGGCCGGCACGGTCGTCGACGTCGCCGTGTGGGCGGTGCCCTTCGGCCTGGTCGGTGGGCGGCTCTACCACGTCGCGACCGACTGGCGGACCTACTTCGGCCCGGGCGGCGACCCGGTCGACGCGCTCAAGATCTGGGAGGGCGGTCTCGGGATCTGGGGCGCGATCGCGCTCGGCGCGGTGGGGGCCTGGATCGCGTGCCGTCGGCGTGGGATCCCGCTGCCCTTCTTCGCCGACGCCGTGGCGCCCGGCATCGTCGTCGCGCAGGCGATCGGCCGGCTGGGCAACTACTTCAACCAGGAGCTCTACGGCGCCCCGACGACGCTGCCGTGGGGCCTGGAGATCTACGAGCGGGTCGACCCGGTCACCGGCGCGTCGGACCCGCTGGGCGGTGTGGCCGTCGACACCGCGAACCCGATCGCGATCGTGCAGCCCACGTTCCTCTACGAGCTGGTCTGGAACCTGGCCGTCGCCGCCGTGATCGTGTGGGCGGACCGGCGCTTCCGGCTCGGCCACGGCCGCGTCTTCGCGCTCTACGTGGCCGGGTACACGCTCGGCCGGTTCTTCATCGAGCTCATGCGCACCGACCCGGCGACCCGGGTGTTCGGCGACATCCGGATCAACGTCGTGGTCTCGGCCCTCGTCTTCCTGCTGGCGGTGCTGTACGTCGCGCTGGTCCGCGGCCCGCGGGAGGTGCTGCCGCCCGAGGTGGCGCACCCGGACGGCGTGCCCGCGGAGGACCGCGCCGACGACGCCGCCGGTCCGGACGCCGACGCCGGCGGTGCTGCCGACGCCGCCGATCCCGAGGTCCGGGAGGGGGCCCGGCAGGCGGGCGACCGCACACCGTGACCACGCTGACGACGCGCTTCGAGGGCTTCGGCGACGGCGCCGTCGAGTTCTACGACGGCCTGCTGGCGGACAACAGCAAGGCGTACTGGACCGACCAGCGCGAGGTCTACGAGGCGCACGTCCGTGCGCCGATGGCCGCGCTGCTCGCCGAGCTGGAGGAGGAGTTCGGGCCGGGGAAGATCTTCCGCCCGTACCGCGACGTGCGGTTCGCCAAGGACAAGTCGCCGTACAAGACGCACTGCGGCGGCTTCGCCCCGCCCTTCTACGTCCAGGTCGGGTCCGACGGCCTGCTCGCCGCGGCCGGGTACTACGGCATGGCCCCGGACCAGGTCGCGCGCTACCGCACCGCGGTCGACGACGAGCGCCGCGGCGAGGCGTTGCGCCGCGTCCTCGAGGCGGCGGAGAAGGCCGGGCTGACGGTCGGCGGGGAGCAGCTGCGCACCCGGCCGAAGGGCACCGACCCGGACCATCCGCGGCTCGACCTGCTGCGGCACAAGGGGATCATGGTGTCGCGCCGCTGGGCACCGGACGACGCACTGCACGAGCGGACCTGCCTGGACCGCGTCCGCCGCACCTGGCGGGCCGCGAAGCCGCTGGCGGAGTGGCTGGCCGACCACGTGGGCCCCAGCGAACAATCCCGCCGCTGAGCACCATCGCTCCCTGACGCGCTCGACGGCGTCACGCGTCTCAAGAGCGCCGGGCCCGCCGCAGCAGGACCTCGTGCAGGGCGACGCCCAGCGACACGCCCACGCAGTCGACGACGGCGTCGAGCACGTCCCCGCTGCGCCCGATCGGCAGGAGACCCTGCAGGACCTCGGACAGCCCGGCGTACCCGGCGAGCGCGAGGACCAGTGGGAGCGCCGGGACGCCCGCCCACCGACCGGTGGCGCCCAGCAGGGCGAACACACCCAGATGGACGAGTTTGTCGACGCCGGGCGGGGCGCTCGGTACGCCGGAGGCCGGCAGGAACAGCACCACCAGGCTGACCAGCACCGCAAGGCCGAAACTCAGCCGTCCCACTGTTCGACTTCCTCCAACCTGATCGTTACAGAGAGCGCGCTAGGCTGAACACCGTGACCCGTCGCACCAAGATCGTCTGCACCATCGGTCCGGCCACCGCCACGCCCGACCGTATCCGCGAGCTGGTCGCGGCCGGCATGGACGTCGCGCGGCTCAACTTCAGCCACGGCACGCGCGAGGACCACAAGCGCGTGTACCAGATGGTGCGCGAGGCGGCCGACGCCGAGGGCCGTGCCGTGGGCATCCTGGCGGACCTGCAGGGGCCGAAGATCCGGCTCGGCACGTTCGCGGACGGGCCCACCGAGTGGCGGACCGGCGAGGAGGTCCGGATCACGGTCGAGGACTGCGCCGGCAGCCACGACCGGGTCTCGACCACCTACAAGGGCCTCGCGCGGGACGCGCGCGCGGGGGACCGCCTGCTGGTCGACGACGGCAAGGTCGGCCTGCGCGTGGTCGAGGTCGAGGGCGACGACGTGGTCTGCCGGGTCACCGAGGGCGGCCCGGTCAGCAACAACAAGGGCATCTCGCTGCCCGGCATGAACGTCTCGGTGCCGGCGCTGAGCGAGAAGGACCTCGCGGACCTGGAGTTCGCGCTGGGCCTGTCGGTGGACGTGGTGGCGCTGTCCTTCGTGCGCAGCCCGGCCGACATCGACGGCGTGCACCGGGTCATGGAGAAGGTCGGGGTGAAGCTCCCGGTCGTCGCCAAGCTGGAGAAGCCGGAGGCCGTCGACAACCTCGAGGCGATCGTGCTGGCGTTCGACGGCGTGATGGTCGCCCGCGGCGACCTCGGCGTGGAGCTGCCGCTGGAGAACGTGCCGCTGGTGCAGAAGCGCGCGATCCAGATCGCCCGCGAGAACGCCAAGCCGGTCATCGTGGCCACCCAGATGCTGGACTCGATGATCACCAACTCGCGCCCGACCCGCGCCGAGGCCTCGGACGTGGCCAACGCGGTGCTCGACGGCGCCGACGCGCTGATGCTCTCGGGCGAGACCGGCGTGGGCCGGTACCCGATCAAGACGGTCCGCACGATGAGCACGATCATCGAGGCCGTCGAGGCGGGCCCGGCCAACGTGCCGCCGCTCAACCACGTGCCGCGGACCAAGCGGGGCGTGCTCTCCTACGCCGCGCGGGACATCGGCGAGCGGCTCTCCGCCCGCGCGCTGGTCGCCTTCTCGCAGTCCGGCGACACCGTGCGCCGGCTGGCCCGGCTGCACACCCGGCTCCCGCTGCTGGCCTTCACCCCGGCCCCCGAGGTGCGCAGCCAGCTCGCGATGACGTGGGGCGTCGAGACGTTCCTCGTCGAGGCCGTCGACTCCACGGACGCGATGGTCCGCCAGGTCGACCACGCCATGCTCTCGATCGGCCGGTTCCAGCCGGGCGACCTCGTGGTGATCGTCGCGGGCTCGCCGCCCTCGACCGTCGGCTCCACCAACCTCATCCGGGTGCACCGCCTGGGCGAGGAGGACCACGCCTGACGGGCCCTGGGAGGATCGGTCCGTGACCGAACCTCCCGAACCGGGCGTCGTGCTGGACGTCGACGGGGTGCCGCGCGGCCAGGCCGTGCTCGACGAGCTCATGCGGCTGCTCGAGCTGGAGCGGCTCGAGGTGGACCTGTTCCGCGGGGTCAGCCCCGCCACCTCGCCGGTGCGGGTGTTCGGCGGGCAGGTGGCGGCGCAGGCGCTGGTCGCGGCGGGCCGCACGGTCGAGCCGGAGCGGCAGGTGCACTCGTTGCACGCCTACTTCATCCGCCCCGGCGACCCGAGCCGGCCGATCGTGTTCCGCACCGAACGGATCCGGGACGGCCGCTCGTTCAGCACCCGCCGGGTGCTGGCGATCCAGGGCGGCGAGGCGATCTTCGCGCTGTCCGCCTCGTTCCAGCTCGTGCAGGAGGGGCTGGAGCACTCGGTGCCGGTGAGCGCGGCGGTGCCGCCTCCGGAGGAGCTGCCGAGCATCGGCGACCGCGTGGTGTCCGGGGCGGGCGCCGCGTGGATCGAGCGGGTGCCCCGCTCGCTGGACATCCGGTTCGTCGAGGAGCCGGTGTGGACCGAGGACCGGGTCGCGACGGACGACCCGCTGCGCGCCTGGATCAAGGGCGACGGACGGCTGCCGGACGACCCGCTGCGGCACGTCTGCCTGCTCACCTACATCTCCGACCTCACCCTGCTCGGCTCGGTGGTGGGCCGGCACGACCTGAGCAGCACGTCCGTGCAGATGGCGAGCCTCGACCACGCCATGTGGTTCCACCAGGCCTTCCGCGCCGACGAGTGGCTGCTCTACGAGTGCTGGAGCCCCGCGGCCTCGGGCGGGCGCGGGCTGGCCCAGGGCCGGTTCTTCACCCGCGAGGGCACGCTGGTCGCCAGCATCATGCAGGAGGGCCTGGTCCGGCTGCCGCGCCGCGGCTGAGGAACGGGTTCGGATCCCGGCGGAGCGGACCGCCGACGAGGGGGACGAGCGTGCGCCGACGCCCGACCAGCCCCCGTCGACGATCCGATGCGCTCGCCGCCCGTGCCGCTCGGATCAGAAGCGGCAGCCGCCCACGGCGACCGGCTGGTTCGCGGTGATGGCGCGCTCGACGCCGGGGCGGACGTGTTCGGCGGTGAGCGCGTACCCGGTCGCGGGGTCGCCGGGGTCACCGGCGAAGACGACGCCGGCCACCAGGCCCTCCGCGGTGACGAACGGTCCGCCCGAGTCGCCGCGCTGTACCCCGGCGGCGACGGTGAGGATCTCGCGTCGGCTGGTGGACCCCCCGTAGATGTCGCGGCCGATCGCGTCCAGCCGGGCCAGCACGGTCGCGGGCAGTACCACCATCTCCGACTGCCCACCGGGGAATCCCAGGGTCGCGCCCTGGGTGCCCCGTCGGGCCGGGATGCCGGTCCAGCCGATCGGCGGGGCCGCCACCTCGGGGGCGGCGAGGACGGCGATGTCGAGGGCCGGGTCGAAGTGGATCGCGACGGCTGTGCGCTCGCCCGCGGCGTCGCCCACCCGCAGCTGGTCGAACCCGGCGACGACGTGGGCGTTGGTGACCACGAAGCCGGGCCGGGTGACGAACCCCGACCCGAAGCCGATCGTGGCGCCGCAGCCGAACGCCCGGATCTGCACCGTGCTGGGCTGCCCGGCGACGGCGGCCGCCCGCACCGCCTCGTCCGCCGTCGCGGGCAGCGGCGGCGCGGTGATCCCGCGGCCCGGTCCCGCGAACACCTGCGGGAAACCCTGCTGGTCGAGCAGCCCGGCGATGCGGCCGACGACGTCGGGAGGAGGCGGCAGAGCGCTCTCCAGCGCCCGGACGGTCACGGAGCTGCGGACCTGCTGCGCGAGGGCGGGGACGGGCCCCTGCGCCAGCACGTTCGCCAGCAGCCAGACGACGAGCAGGAACCCGATCGCGGCGGCGCCGATCCCTGCCGCCCGGTCCACCGTGCCCACACCGGCGCGGTGCACGGCGCCGTGCACCCGCCGGCCGAGCCCGACGGCGAGGGTCTCTGCGACCAGCACCGCGACCACCAGCACCCCGATGGTCAGGAGGGCGGCACCGGGTCCCGGCTCCGCGACGAGCAGCCCGGCGATCCACGGAGCCGCCCACACACCGGCGAAGAGCCCCACCACGAGGCCGGCGAACGCGGCGACCTGCAGCACCGCTCCCCGCCGCCAGCCGCGGACCAGCGCGAAGGCGAACAACAGGGCCAGCACCGCGTCGAGCACCGTGGGCGTGCCGATCGCTCCCACGCGGGCACCTCCTCGGGCCGGTGACCCCCGGCCCGCGGTCGACGCGACTGCGCCTCTCACCAGGCTCGCGTTCCGCGGGAGCCGCGGTCACCGCGGGCGCAGTGTCCCACCTCCTGCGGCGGCGCGGGCCGGCGAGGCAGGATGGGCCCATGAGCGAGGACAGCGGCGAGGGCAGGGAGCGCAGGGACCGCGCCTGGGGTTTCCGCACCCGTGCCGTGCACGCGGGCGCGGTGCCGGACGCGGCGGTGGGCGCCCGGGCGGTCCCGATCTACCAGTCGACGAGCTTCGTCTTCGAGGACACCCAGGACGCGGCCAGCCTGTTCGCGCTGCAGAAGTACGGCCTGATCTACAGCCGGATCGGCAACCCGACGGTCGCGGTGCTGGAGGAGCGGCTCGCCAGCCTCGACGGCGGCATCGGCGCCGTGGCCACGGCGAGCGGGCAGGCCGCCGAGTTCCTCACCTTCGCCTGCCTAGCCGGGGCGGGGGACCACGGCGTCGCCGCGTCCGGGCTGTACGGCGGCACGATCACCCAGCTCGACGTCACCCTGCGCCGGTTCGGCGTCGACACCACCTTCGTGGCCGGGGGAGACCCGGCGGACTACGCCGCGGCGTTCACGGAGCAGACGAAGTTCCTGTTCACCGAGGTCGTCTCCAACCCCGGCGGCGAGGTGGCGGACCTCGCCGGGCTCGCGGACGTCGCGCACGCGGCCGGCGTCCCGCTGATCGTCGACGCCACCCTCGCCACGCCGTACCTGTGCCGGCCGATCGAGCACGGCGCGGACATCGTGATCCACTCCGCGACCAAGTTCCTCGGCGGGCACGGCACCACGCTCGGCGGCGTCGTCGTCGAGTCCGGCCGGTTCGACTGGGGCAACGGCAGGTTCCCGTCGATGACCGAGCCCGTGCCGAGCTACGGCGGGCTGACCTGGTGGGGCAACTTCCAGGAGCTCGGCTTCCTGACCAAGCTGCGCGCCGAGCAGCTGCGGGACGTCGGCCCCACGCTGGCCCCGCACTCGGCGTTCCTGCTGCTCCAGGGGGTGGAGACGCTGCCCTTCCGGATGCAGGCGCACGTCGCCAACGCCCAGCGGGTGGCGGAGTGGCTGCACGCGGACCCGCGCGTGCAGTACGTGCGGTACGCCGGGCTGCCCGACCACCCGCACCACGACCGGGCGCGCCGGTACCTGCCCGAGGGGCCGGGCGCGGTGTTCAGCTTCGGGGTGAAGGGCGGCCGGGCGGCCGGCGCGCGGTTCATCGAGTCCGTGCGGCTGTGCAGCCACCTGGCCAACGTCGGCGACGCCCGCACGCTCGTCCTGCACCCGGGCTCCACCACGCACCAGCAGCTCACCGCCGCGCAGCTCGAGGCGGCCGGGGTGCCCGAGGACCTGATCCGGATCAGCGTGGGCCTCGAGGACACCGACGACATCCTCTGGGACCTCGACCAGGCGCTGGCCGCCGCGGCGAAGGAGTGACATGAGCTGGCAGAACCCGTCGGCGCTGGAACGGCAGCGGATCCTGCGGGAGACGCGCACGGTCGCGATGGTGGGCGCCTCGCCCAACGCCGCGCGGGCGTCGAACTTCGTGGCGACCTACCTGCTCTCGAGCACGGACTACGAGGTCTGGTTCGTGAACCCCAACGCGACCGAGATCCTCGGCCGGCCGGTCTACCCGTCGCTGGCGGACTGCCCGGGCGTGCCCGACCTCGTCGACACCTTCCGCCGCTCCGAGGACCTGCCGGGGGTCCTGGACGAGGTGCTGGCCCTCGGGTCCGGCGGCGACGGCGTGCGGACCTGGTGGCTGCAGTTCGGCCTGTGGGACGAGGACCTGGCCGCGAAGGCCGAGACGGCCGGCCTGACCGTCGTGATGGACCGGTGCCTGAAGGTCGAGCACGCCCGGTTCGCCGGCGGCCTGCACCTCGCCGGCTTCGACACCGGGGTGATCAGCTCGCGGCGCCGGGACTAGCCGGAGCTAGTGGAACAGCAGCCGGTCGAGGATGAGGGTGACGATCCGCAGCACCCAGAAGGCGGGTGCGGCCAGGAGGAAGAGTCTCCACAGCTCGGGCCAGCGGCGCCGGCGGGCGGCGTACCAGGTCGGCCAGGCGGCGAGGACGACGGCGATGAGGATCCAGCCGGTCTGGATCAGCAGGCCCGCGGTCCCGCCGCCCCCGCCGAACACGACCTGCAGGGCGAAGGCGACCACGCCCCAGCCGAGCGCGCCGAACAGCGCGCGGACGTAGGGGATGTCCGTCGCGGGTGCGGGCCTGCCGCTCTCCTGCTGCGCCACGTCCGGACCCTATCCGGCCTGTTCAGCGCGGGGATCCGCAGGTCGGGCGCCGTAGGTGAGCCGGCGCAGGAGCACCTCGGCGGGCCCGCGCCGGCCCGTCCGCTCCAGCGCGGCCGCGGCGAGCACGGACACCAGCCAGGTCGCGAGCGCGAGCAGCGCCGCGCCGGGTACGCCGATCCGTGCGCCCAGGCCGAGCGTCCAGGCCGGCAACAGGGCACAGAACACCACCGACTGGGCGAGGTAGAAGGTCAGGGACCGGCGCCCCGTCGCCACCAGGGCACGCGGGACGGGGCCGGCGCTACGCGTGGCGAGCAGGCCGAACAGGGCGGCGTAGCCGACGCCGCCGGCGAGCCCGCCCACCGCGTGCAGCAGGCCGAGCAGGGCCGACACCGCGACGGAGGGCCGCCACCAGCCCGCCGCGGCCATCGCGAGCGGGAGCCCCGCGAGGACCGCGACGACCAGCCCACCCACGGCGGCCCGGACGAGGAGCCGGCGGTGCCGTTCCGGCTCGTCGAGCAGCCGGCGCCGGGCGGCCAGGGCACCGACGGCCAGCATCCCGGCCGTGAGCAGGGCCGACGAGACCGTGCCGGCGAGCCACTCGCCGACGTGCAGCCGTACCGCCGCGCCGAAGTCCGGCGCGGCCACGGAGGGCAGGACGAGCGCGCCGGTCCGCAGCCCGGTGCCGGTGCCGATCAGGACGGTGAGGGCCACGCCGACGGCCGCGACGGTGCGCAGCGTGACCTCGGTGCCGCGGACCAGGAACCCGGCCAGCAGGACCAGGAGCAGCCCGTAGGCGCCCAGGATGTCGCCGGGGAACAGCAGGATCCCGTGCACCGCCCCGATGGCGACCATCCACGCACCCCGTCGCCGGAGCAGGCGGACCGCGGCGTCCGGGTCGTCGCGCCGGCGGGCGAGCTGCACCGCGCCGTAGCCCACGAGCAGCGCGAACAGCGGGTAGGCGCGGCCGTCGACCAGCAGCATCTGCAGGAAGGCCACGACGCCGCCCGCCGGACCGGGCCGGTCCGGGTAGCCACGCACCCCGGGGGCGGCCAGCAGGAACAGGTGCACGTTGGCCAGGGCGATCAGCAGCAGCATCGCGCCCCGGGCGAGGTCGGGGGCGACCGCCCGGGCGGACAGCGGCAGCGGAGCGGTCACGCCCGGATCATCCCGCGCCGTCCGGTCCCCGGGCCAGCGGTCCGTCCGGTGCGGCCGTCCGAACGGTGCGCGAGACACCCGCCACCAGGGTGATCCCCGTCGCGGCGCACCCGCGGGCGGAGGGCTAGCCTCACGGCGTGTCCACTCCTGTCACCGTCACTGTCACCGGAGCCGCTGGCCAGATCGGTTACGCGCTGCTCTTCCGGATCGCCTCCGGGCAGCTCCTGGGGTCCGACACCCCGGTGAAGCTGAACCTGCTGGAGATCCCGCAGGCCGTCAAGGCCGCCGAGGGCACCGCCATGGAGCTGAGCGACGGCGCCTTCCCGCTGCTGGCCGGCGTCGACATCTACGACGACGCCACCAAGGCCTTCGACGGGACGAACGTCGCCCTGCTCGTCGGCGCCCGCCCCCGTACGAAGGGCATGGAGCGCGGCGACCTGCTCGAGGCCAACGGCGGGATCTTCGCCCCGCAGGGCAGGGCCATCAACGCGGGCGCCGCGGACGACATCAAGGTCCTGGTCGTCGGCAACCCGGCGAACACCAACGCCCTCATCGCGCAGAGCGCCGCGCCGGACGTCCCGGCCGAGCGGTTCACCGCGATGACCCGCCTCGACCACAACCGCGCGCTCGCGCAGCTGTCGGGCAAGCTGGGCGTGCCGGTCTCCGAGATCAAGAAGATGACGATCTGGGGCAACCACTCCGCCACCCAGTACCCGGACCTCTACCACGCCGAGGTCGGCGGCAAGATCGCCGCCGAGCAGGTCGAGGAGTCCTGGCTGCGGGACGAGTTCATCCCGACCGTCGCCAAGCGCGGTGCGGCGATCATCGAGGCCCGCGGCGCGTCGTCCGCGGCGTCGGCGGCCTCGGCGGCGATCGACCACGTGTACACCTGGGTCCACGGCACCGCCGAGGGCGACTGGACCTCGATGGCCGTCCCGTCCGACGGGTCCTACGGCGTGGCCGAGGGCATCATCTCGTCCTTCCCGGTCACCACGAAGAACGGCAGGTACGAGATCGTCCAGGGCCTGGAGATCAACGACTTCTCCCGCGAGAAGATCGACGCCTCGGTCGCCGAGCTGGTCGAGGAGCGCGAGGCGGTCAAGGGCCTCGGCCTGATCTGACCGGCCTGATCTGACCGGCCTGATCTGACCGGCCTGATCTGACCGGCCTGATCTGACCGGCCTGATCTGACCGGCCTGATCTGACCGGCCTGATCTGACCGCCTCATCTGCTGAACGAACGGCACTTCCGCTCACATCTAGTGAGCGGAAGTGCCGTTCGTGCATCCAGGGATCGGAGTGAGCGAGCGGTACTCTCGCTCACATCTAGTGAGCCGAAGTGCCGTTCGTGCTTCTCCCGGGCAGGCTACTCGGCGAGGACGGCGATCGCGAAGGACTCGCCCGGCAACGTGATGTCGGACTGCTCGCTGGCCGTCGGCTCGCTGGCCAGCAGGATCCGGGTGATGGTGGCGCCGAGGTCGAGCGCGACCTCCTCCGTGCCGAGGTTCACCAGCACCCGCAGCCGGCCGCGGTGGATGACGAGCGTGCGGGCCTCGGGGTGGACGTCGACCGCCACCTCGTCGAGCCACGGGTCGGAGAGCTCCGGCCACGCCTTGCGGATGGCGATGAGCTCCTTGTGCATCGCGAGCAGCGTCGCGTGGGGCTCCTGCTCGTGCTCGGTCCAGTCCAGCTTGGAGTCGAGGAAGGTGCTCTCGGCGTTCGGGTCGGGAACCTCGACGTCCCCCCAGCCGTGCTCGGCGAACTCCGCGGTGCGGCCCGTGCGGACGGCCTCGCGCAACCCCTCGTCGGGGAAGTAGGAGAAGAACTGCCAGGGCGTGCGGGCGCCCCACTCCTCGCCCATGAACAGCATCGGGGTGAACGGCGAGGTGAACAGGATCGCCGCGCCGCAGGCCAGGATGCCGGGGGAGAGCAGCTGGGTGAGCCGGTCGCCGGTGGCCCGGTTGCCGATCTGGTCGTGGTTCTGCAGGTAGGTCACGAACCGGTGGCCCGGGATCCGCGCGGTGTCGACGGGCGCGCCGTGCGTGCGCTTGCGGAAGCTCGACCAGGTGCCCTCGTGCAGGAACCCGCGGGTCAGGACGTGCGCCAGGCCCGCGAGGTCGGCCTCGGCGAAGTCCGAGTAGTAGCCCTGGCCCTCGCCGGTCAGCACGCTGTGCAGGCTGTGGTGGATGTCGTCCGTCCACTGGGCGGTCATGCCGAGCCCGCCGCCCTCGCGCGCCGTGATCATCCGCGGGTCGTTGAGGTCCGACTCGGCGATGAGCGACAGCGGCCGCCCGACGTGCGCCTCGAGGGCAGCGACCTCCACGGCCAGCTGCTCGAGGACGTGCTGGGCGCGCGTGTCCCGCAGCGCGTGCACGGCGTCGATCCGCAGCCCGTCGATGTGGAAGTCGCGCAGCCACATCAGCGCGTTGTCGATGGCGAACCGGCGCACCTCGTCCGACCACGTGCCGTCGAGGTTCAGCGACGGGCCCCAGATGTTGCTGCCCGCGAAGTACGGCCCGAACCTGTCCAGGTAGGCACCCGACGGACCGAGGTGGTTGTAGACGACGTCGAGGATCACGCCCAGACCGCGCGCGTGCGCGGCGTCGACGAACCGCTTGAAGCCGTCCGGGCCGCCGTAGTTCTCCGTGACGGCGTACCAGCCGACGCCGTCGTATCCCCAGTTCCGAGGCCCGTCGACGGCGTTGACGGGCAGCACCTCGACCATGTCGACCCCCAGCGAGACCAGGTGGTCGAGCTTCCCGATCGCGGAGTCGAAGGTGCCCTCGTCGGTGAACGTGCCGATGTGGCACTCGTAGAGCACGCTGCCGGCCAGGGTGCGCCCGGTCCACTGCTGGTCGGTCCACCAGAAGGAGTTCTGGTCGTAGCGGCGCGACGCCGAGTGGACGCCGTTGGGCTGCCAGAGCGAGCGGGGATCGGGCAGCGGGGTGGAGTCGTCGTCGAGCAGGAACGCGTACGCGGACCCCGGGCCGTTGTCCTCGACGTCGGCCCGCCACCAGCCGTCCGGTTCCCGCCGCATCGCGTACGTCTCGCCGTCCACCAGGACCCGCACCCTGTCCTTCTCGGGCGCCCACACCGCGTACTCAGCCACGGGGGAATCCTGTCGGATCGGCGACCGATGCGCCTGCGCGGGCCGCGTGACACGCGGCGCAGCACCCTCTGCGGCGGGCACGCGCCGGACGGGGGCGAGCCCTTGCCGGTTCCCGCCGCCACCGCGCGGCGGGACCCGGGTCGGGATCGCCGGCCGGTCGGGGGGCACGGAGTCGGCCGGCGATCCCGGCAACGAGGGTTCCGGTGGGATGGGGGGATCGGACCCGGACCTTGTGCGTTGCCGTGTCGAGGGTAGGAACGGCACGGTGTGCCGGAATCGGCCGTTCAGCCGCACTTTCACGCTGATAATTCTCAGGCGGAGAAGTACGGTTGCCGAACATTTCCGAACGATCCGGTCCCGGCTCAGCGCAGGCCGGATTCCTCCAGGTCGGCGGCGATGCCCTGGGTGTCGCGGGCCCGCTCGTCGAGCCGCCGGGACAGGTGTTCGAGAATGCGGCCCAGCTCCGCGGTGGTGGCCGGATCGGCCTCGCCGATCCCGATGGCCACGTCGCGGTCGAAAAGGGCGAACAATCGCGCGGCCAGGTCGTGGCCGCGGTCGGTCAGGTCCACGAGCACGCTGCGCCGGTCGCGCGGATTGGAGCGGCGGACGACGTATCCGGCCAGTTCGAGGCGGTCCAGCTGGGCGGTCACGCTCGCGGGGGTGACGCCCACGCGGCGCGCCAGGAACGACGGCGTGCGCGGGCTCTCGTGCAGCAGGTGCACCAGGATGGTGGTCTCCGGGACGCCCAGGCCCACGAGCCGCGCCATGGTCTGGCGGTAGGCGTCCGAGGCCGCCAGGACGTCCTTCAGTCGTACTGCGATCTCACTCACCGAACTCCTTGTTCCGGTCTCCCGCTCGAGTCGATCATTCTTCGATCGTCGAGATATCAGGTGGACAACGTAAGGCGGGTGTGAGGAGGTTCCGGAACGTGAGCTGCGTCATGCGCAACCTGGTGCGGAACGCGGGACGAGCAGTGCGACCGGTCCCGGCCGGCCCCGGGCGCGGGCCGGCCGGGACCGCCGTCAGGCCGGGCGGACGAGCAGCGCGACGGGGTAGCGGGCGAGCAGGGTCGCGAGCCGCGGCGCGCTCCCGTCGACCGGGGTGTCCGTGATCATGTCGTGCCAGTCCGCGGCGCCGTCGGGCAGCGGGAGCACGGTGTCCCCCCAGCCGCCCTTCGCCTCGAGCCCGACCGGCAGCCGGGTCGCGACGGCGACGAGCTTGGGGCTGCGCGTGAACGCCACCGCGTGCTCGGCCGCGTGCCCCTGGGCCGGCACCGCCCGGTAGCCCCGGAACAGCTCGGGGCGGTACCGGCGCAGCCGCGCCGCCGTCGCCGTGACCAGCAGTTTCGCGGCACCCTCGGTGGTCGAGTCGTCCACCTCCGGGAGCCAGCCCTCGTCGAGCCGGGCCAGCAGCCGCTGCCGGGCCGCGAAGTCCACCGGGCGCCGGTTGTCCGGGTCGACCAGGGAGTACTCGAACAGCTCGGTGCCCTGGTAGACGTCCGGCACGCCGGGACCGGCCAGCTGGAGGACCTTCTGCCCCAGCGAGTTCGACCAGCCGGGCGCGGAGATCCGCTCGACGAAGGCGGTGATCTCGGCGACCAGCTCGCCGTCGCCCAGGACCTGCGCGGGCCAGGCGGCGATGGCCGCGTCGACCTCGGGGACGGCCTCGACGTGGCTGGTGGCGAGCTTGGCCTCCTTGGAGGCCTTGCCCAGGTACCCGGCCAGCCGCTCGGCCGAGATGGGCCACGCGCCGACCACGCTCTGCCAGGCCAGCAGCTCCAGCGACCGCTCGGGCAGCGGGTGCCGCGCCGCCCAGCGACGCATCGTGTCCACCCACTCGCCCGGGATCTCGGCGAGCACGGCCAGCCGCGCCCGGACGTCCTCGGAGCGCTTGGTGTCGTGCGTGGACAGCGTGGTCATGGTGCGCGGCCACCCGGCCTCGCGGACGGAGAGCGCCGCGTGGAAGGCCGCGGGGGAGAGGCCGAACCGGCCCGGGTCGCCGCCGACCTCGTTGAGCGCGACGAGCCGGTTGTACCGGTAGAAGGCCGTGTCCTCGACGCCCTTCGCCATGACCATGCCGGAGGTCTGCTGCACGCGGGTGGCGAGCAGGCCCTCGGGGTCCGCGAGCATCGCCGCGTGGATCGCCTCGAGCACGTCGGCCAGGTCCGGCCGGTGGGCCCGGGCCACCGCCACCGCGGTGTCGAGTGCCTCCCGGCCCTCGGGCAGGTAGCTGCGGTAGACCGGGAAGCCGCAGAGGAACTCGGCGACCGCGTCCCGCACCCGGTTCGCCGCCTCGCCCGGCTCCTCCTCGGTCGACGGCGCGGCCTCGGGCACGGGCACGAGCGCCGCGATCCGGCGCACCTCGGCGGCCAGGATCGTGTCGGCGACCTCCCGGCGGCCCTGGTGCTCGACGGCGTGCGACGACGTCCTCGCGCCGGTGTGCTCGGCCGCGAACTGGGTGAGCAGCCCGGCGCCCGACGGGTCGACGAACACGCCCTGGACGTCCGCGAGCGCCTCGTACCCGGAGGTCCCGTCCACCGGCCAGGAGACCGGCAGCTCCTCGCCGACGTGCAGGATCTTCTCCACCAGCAGCCAGCGGTCCGGGCCGATGGCCTCGCGCAGCCGCCGCACGTACCCGCCCGGGTCGGACAGCCCGTCCGGGTGGTCGACGCGCAGCCCGATGATCGTGGGACCCTCGTCCAGCCAGCGCAGGATCTCGCGGTGCGTGTCGGCGAAGACCTCGGGCAGCTCGACGCGCACCGCGGCGAGCGTGGACACGTCGAAGAACCGCCGGTAGGTCAGCTCGGCGGCGCCGCGCTTCCAGGACACGAGCCGGTAGTGCTGCCGTTCGTGGATCTCGGCGACGGACCCGTGCTCGGTGCCGGGCGCGAGCGGGAACGCGTGCTCGTAGTAGCGCAGCTCGCCGTCCTCGACCGACAGCTCGGACAGCGCCTTCGGCTCGTCGGCGTCGAGGATCGGCAGCAGCAGCGGGCCGGCGGACCAGTCGATGTCGAAGTGCCCCGCCCAGCGCGAGCCCTGGCCGTGCTCGAGCACGTCCCACCACCAGGGGTTGGCCTTGGCCACCTCGACGCCGACGTGGTTGGGCACCACGTCGAGCAGCATCGTCAGGTTCGCCTCGCGCAGCCGGGCGAGCAGGGCGGCCAGCCCCTCCGGCCCGCCGCGCTCGGCGGAGATGCGGGTCGGGTCGACGACGTCGTAGCCGTGGTTGGAGCCGGCGCCGGACTCGAGCAGCGGCGACGCGTAGAGCGCCCCGACGCCGAGCCGGTCCAGGTACTCGACGAGGCCCTGCGCGTCGGCGAAGGTCTGGTCCTTCGAGAACTGCAGGCGGTAGGTGGAGGAGGGGATCGGGCGCGTCATCACACTGCTCTCACACTGTCCGCTGGAAGACGAGGAGGGACCGGGCGGGCACGACGTGCGTGGCGCCGGCCCGGGTCATCGGGGGTTCGGCCGCGACGACGCCGGGGGCGGTGGACAGGCTGACCACCTCGCCCGCCGCGGTGTCGACGACGATCGCCCACTCCCGGCCGTACTCGGCGCTGGGCAGGGTGACCTCGATGTCCTCCCAGTGCGCGTTGAACGCCACGAGGAACGAGTCGTCCGTGACCCGCTCGCCGCGCTGGTCGAGGTCGGCGATGCCCTCGCCGTTGAGGAAGGCGATCACGCACTTGCCGAAGCCGGAGTCCCAGTCGCCCTCGGTCATCTCGGTGCCGTCCGGGGTGAACCAGGCGATGTCGGCCAGCGAGTCCCGCCGGCGCGGCGCGATCGGCCTGCCCTGGAAGAACCGCCGGCGCCGGAACACCGGGTGCGCGTGGCGCAGGGCCGCGACCCCGGCGGTGAACCCGACCAGGCCCGCGTTCTTGCCGGCCAGCGACCAGTCCACCCAGGCGATGTCGTTGTCCTGGCAGTAGACGTTGTTGTTGCCGCCCTGGGTGCGGCCGAGCTCGTCGCCGTGCAGCAGCATCGGCACGCCCTGGCTCAGCATCAGGGTGGTGAGGAAGTTGCGCTGCTGGCGGGCGCGCAGCTCCAGCACGGCGGCGTCGTCCGTGGGGCCCTCGACGCCGCAGTTCCAGGAGCGGTTGTGGCTCTCGCCGTCGTTGCCGCCCTCGCCGTTGGCGTCGTTGTGCTTGTCGTTGTACGAGACGAGGTCGGCCAGCGTGAACCCGTCGTGGGCGGTGACGAAGTTGATCGACGCGTAGGGCCGGCGGCCGTCCTCCTGGTAGAGGTCCGAGCTGCCGGTGAGCCGGGAGGCGAACTCGCCGAGGGTGCCCGGCTCGCCGCGCCAGAAGTCCCGCACGGTGTCGCGGTACTTCCCGTTCCACTCGCTCCACAGCGGCGGGAAGTTGCCGACCTGGTAGCCGCCGGGCCCGACGTCCCACGGCTCGGCGATCAGCTTGACCTGCGAGATCACCGGGTCCTGCTGGACGAGGTCGAAGAACACCGACAGCCGGTCGACGTCGTAGAACTCGCGGGCGAGGGTGGAGGCGAGGTCGAAGCGGAAGCCGTCGACGTGCATCTCGGTGACCCAGTACCGCAGCGAGTCCATGATCAGCTGCAGGGTGTGCGGGTTGCGGACGTTCAGCGAGTTGCCGGTGCCCGTGTAGTCCATGTAGTAGCGCGGGTCGTCCTCGACCAGCCGGTAGTAGGCGTGGTTGTCGATGCCGCGCATGGACAGCGTGGGGCCCATGTCCGAGCCCTCGGCGGTGTGGTTGTAGACGACGTCGAGGATGACCTCGATGCCCGCCTCGTGCAGGTCCCGGACCATCGCCTTGAACTCGTGCACCTGGGAGCCGGGGCGGCTGCCGCGCATCGTGTACCCGTGGTGCGGGGCGAGGAAGGCCAGGGTGTTGTAGCCCCAGTAGTTGGAGAGGCCCTTCTCCTGCAGGTGGTGGTCGTTGAGGAACTCGTGCACCGGCATGAGCTCCACGGCCGTGATCCCGAGCCGCTGCAGGTGCTCGATCATCGCCGGGTGCGCCAGGCCGGCGTAGGTGCCGCGCAGCTCCTCCGGGATGTCCGGGTGCGCGATGGTGAGCCCGCGGACGTGCGCCTCGTAGATGACGGTCTCGTGGTACGGGATCTTCGGCGGGCGGTCCGAGCCCCAGTCGAAGTACGGGTTGACCACGACGGACTTGGGCACGAAGGGCGCCGAGTCCCGGTCGTTGCGCGAGAGCGGGTCGCCGAAGTTGTAGCCGAAGACGGCCTCGTCCCACTTCACCGGCCCGTCGAGCGCCTTGGCGTACGGGTCGATGAGCAGCTTGTTCGGGTTGCACCGCAGGCCCTGCGCGGGGTCGTAGACCCCGTGCACCCGGTAGCCGTACCGCTGGCCCGGCTCGACCGTCGGCAGGTAGGCGTGCCACACGAAGCCGTCGACCTCGGTGAGCGGGACCCTGGTCTCCTTGCCGCGCGCGCTGAACAGGCACAGCTCGACCTTCTCGGCGGCCTCGGAGAACACGGCGAAGTTCGTCCCGGCCCCGTCGTAGCTCGCACCCAGGGGGTACGGGTTGCCCGGCCACGGACGCATGCGATCCCTACTTCCCGGCGGCTGACCGCCGACCGTCTCGGTTACAGGAGGAACCCGGCAACGCTACCGGGGTGCCGGCTCAGGAGTCGGCGAGCCGCGCGGGGAACCCGCCCGTCGCCACCGGGCTCCACCGGGTGGGTGTGACGCGGATCAACGCCTTGCCCTGGTCCCGCATCGCCCGCCGGTACTCGTCCCAGTCCGGGTGCTCCCCGGAGACGGCGCGGAAGTAGTCCACGAGCGGCTCGACGGCCTCCGGCAGGGTGATCAGCTCGGCGTCCCCCTCGACCTGCACCCAGGGCCCGTTCCACTCGTCCGACAGCACGACCACGGAGGCGGTGCCGGTGCGGGCGACGTTGCGCGCCTTGGCGCGCTCGGGGTACGTCGAGACCACGACCCGGCCCTCGGCGTCCACCCCCGCGGTGACCGGGGAGCCCTGGACCCCGCCGTCCGACCGGGTGGTGAGCAGGACGACCTTGTGGCGCGGACGGAGGAACTCCAACAGCTCCTCGCGCCCGACGGATGTGTTCGTGGCGATCGTGCGGGGCATGGCGGGAACTCTAGGAGAGCGCACCGACGACCGCCCCCTGCAGCGGTGCCGGGGCCGCTAGAGTCCGCCGTGATGAGCACCGTGTTCACGAAGATCATCGACGGCGAGCTGCCCGGCCGGTTCGTCTGGTCGGACGAGCGCTGCGCCGGGTTCCTGTCGATCAACCCGCTCGGCCCGGGACACACCCTGGTCGTGCCGCGCGAGGAGGTCGACCACTGGGTCGACGCCGACCCGGACCTGGTCGCGCACCTCACCGGCGTCTCGCACACGATCGCGAAGGCGGTCGAGGCGATCTGGCAGCCGCCGCGCGTCGGGTTCCTGGTGGCCGGGTTCGAGGTCCCGCACCTGCACCTGCACGTGTTCCCGGCCTGGGACATGCGGGCGTTCGACTTCGCCAACGCCGCGAGGTCCGTCGACGACGCCGAGCAGGACGGGATCGCCGAGCGGCTGCGGACCACCCTGCGCGAGGCCGGCCACGGCGACCACGTGGCCACCAGCGGGAAGCTCTAGGCGATGCGGCTGGTCCTGGTCCGGCACGGACTGCCGGACCGGGTCGACGGGGCACCCGAGGCCGCGGTCCGGGCCGATCCGGCCCTGACCGAGCTGGGCAGGCGGCAGGCCGAGCGGGTGGTCGACGCCCTGGCCGGCGAGCCGGTCGACGCGGTCTACGCGAGCACCATGACCCGCGCGCGGCAGACCGCGGAACCGCTCGCCCGGGCCCGCGGCCTGGCCGTGCGGACCGTGCACGACCTGCGCGAGTACGACGCCGACGAGCAGCGGTACCTCCCCGTGCACGAGCTCGCCCGGGAGAACCCGGAGGAGTGGCGACGCATGGTCGAGGGGCATCTGCCCGAGCACGTCGACGTTCCGGCCTTCCGCGCGCGGGTCGTCGCGGCGCTGGAGGAGATCGTCGAGGCGCACCCGGGCCGGGGCACCGCGGTCGTGTTCGCGCACGCCGGCGTGATCAACGTCTACCTCGGGCACCTGCTGGGGATCGAGCGGGCGCTGCCCTTCCCCCTCGACTACACGGGCCTGACCAGGGTCGTCGCCCGCCGCGACGGGGTCCGCAAGCCGCGCACGGTCAACGAGCTCGCGCACGTCGCCGACCTGCTGGAGCCCGCCGGCCGCAGGTGACCGCCGCGTCACGGTCCGGTGTCCGCCGGGCCCGGCACTGGCCACCGCTCGTAGAGTGGCGGACGTGAGCGTGCAGCCAACCTCCGTTCTGTCGTCGATCCGGGGCCCGGCCGACCTCAAGCGGCTCGGCCCCGACGCGCTGGCCGGGCTGGCGTCGGAGATCAGGGACTTCCTGGTCAGCGCGGTGTCCCGGACCGGCGGGCATCTCGGGCCCAACCTCGGCGTGATCGAGCTGACGATCGCGGTGCACCGGGTGTTCGACTCCCCGCGGGACACGCTGCTCTGGGACACCGGGCACCAGGCGTACGTCCACAAGCTGCTCACCGGCCGCCAGGACGGCTGGGACCGGCTGAAGAAGACGGGCGGGCTGTCCGGCTACCCGAGCCGGACCGAGAGCGTGCACGACCACGTGGAGTCCAGCCACGCGTCGTCGTCGCTGTCCTGGGCCGACGGGCTCGCCCGCGCCTACTCGCTCACCGGCCAGCAGCGGCACGTCGTCGCCGTGATCGGCGACGGCGCGCTGACCGGCGGCATGGCCTGGGAGGCGCTGAACAACATCGCCGCGGCCAAGGACCGCAACGTCGTGGTCGTGGTCAACGACAACGGCCGGTCCTACGCGCCGACCATCGGCGGCCTGGCCGACCGGCTCGCCACGCTCCGGCTGCAGCCGGGCTACGAGAAGCTGCTCGAGGCGGGCAAGCACACGCTGCGCGGCACGCCGGTCGTCGGCCCCGCCGTCTACGCCGGGCTGCACGCGCTCAAGGCCGGCCTGAAGGACGCGATCAGCCCGCAGGAGCTCTTCGCCGACCTCGGCCTGAAGTACTTCGGCCCGGTGGACGGGCACGACGTGGCGGCCATGGAGTCCGCGCTGCGCCGCGCCCGGCACTTCGGCGGCCCGGTCGTGGTGCACGCCGTGACCCGCAAGGGCAACGGCTACGCCCCGGCCGAGAACGACGAGGCCGAGCAGATGCACAGCCCGTCGGCCTTCGACCCGCGGACGGGCCTGCCGACCGGCCCCAAGACCACCGGCTGGACCAGCGTGTTCGCCGAGGAGCTGGTCCGCCTCGGCGGCGAGCGCCCCGATCTCGTCGCGATCACCGCGGCGATGCTGGGCCCGACCGGGCTGGCGCGGTTCCAGAAGGAGTTCCCGGAGCGCTGCGTCGACGTCGGGATCGCCGAGCAGCACGCGCTCACCTCCGCGGCCGGGCTCGCCCGCGGCGGGATGCACCCGGTCGTCGCGGTCTACTCGACCTTCCTCAACCGGGCCTTCGACCAGCTGCTGATGGACGTGGCGCTGCACCGCGAGGCCGTCACGCTGGTGCTGGACCGGGCCGGCGTGACCGGCAACGACGGGCCCTCGCACAACGGGATGTGGGACCTGTCGATCCTCGGCGTGGTGCCGGGCATCCGGGTCGCCGCCCCGCGGGACGCGGACACCCTGCGCGAGGAGCTCGGCGAGGCCGTCGCGGTCTCCGACGGGCCGACCGCGCTGCGGTTCCCGAAGGGCCCGGTCATCGAGTCCGTCCCGGCCGTGCGCCGCGCCGGCACCGTCGACGTGCTGCGCGAGGACCGGCTCAACGGGTCCGACCCGTCCGTGCTCATGGTGTGCGTGGGCGCGTTCGGCGAGCTGGGCGTGGAGGCCGCCGAGCGGCTGGCCCGGCAGGGCGTGTCGGTCACCGTCGTCGACCCGCGCTGGGTGCTGCCGGTGCCGCCGGAGCTGGTCGAGATGGCGCGGGCGCACCAGCTCGTCGTCACGGTGGCCGACGCCGGGCGGCACGGCGGGTTCGGGTCGGCCCTCGCCGATGCGTTGCGCGCCGCCGAGGTCGACGTGCCCCAGCGGGACGTGGCCCTGCCGCAGGAGTTCCTCGAGCACGGCGCCCGCTCGGACGTGCTGGCCGCCGTGGGGCTCACCGCGCAGGACGTCGCCCGCCGGGTGACCGAGTGGGCGGTGAAGGTCCCGGGCTGCCTGCCCGCCGGGCCCGTCGTGGGTCCGGTCGACGCCGCCGCGGTCGAGTCCGCCGACCGGTCGGGCGAGCAGGCGGGCTGATGCGCGTCCTGGTCGTCGAGGACGAGGCCCCGCTGGCCGAGGCCGTCGCGCGCGGCCTGCGCCGGGAGGGCATGGCGGTCGATGTCGCGCTCGACGGCGACACCGGCCACGAGAAGTCCTCGATCACCCGCTACGACGTCGTCGTGCTGGACCGGGACCTGCCCGGCATGTCCGGCGACGAGCTGTGCGCGGCCCTCGTCGGCGGCGGCGCCACCACCCGCGTCCTCATGCTCACCGCCAGCGGCACGCTGGAGGACAAGGTCGACGGGCTGTCCCGCGGAGCGGACGACTACCTCGCCAAGCCCTTCGACTTCCCCGAGCTCGTCGCGCGGGTGCGCGCTCTGGGCCGGCGGTCCGCCCCCGCGGTGCCGCCCGTGCTCGTGGCCGGGGACGTGGCGCTGGACCCCGCGCGCCGCACGGTGACCCGGGCGGCGTCGCCGGTCGAGCTGACCCGCAAGGAGTTCGGGGTCCTCGAGGTGCTGATGGGAGCCGGTGGCGCGGTCGTGTCCAGCGAGGAGCTGCTCGAGCGGGTGTGGGACGAGAACGCCGACCCGTTCACCACCACGGTCCGGGTCACCGTGATGACGCTGCGCAAGAAGCTCGGTGAGCCCGGCGTGATCGAGACCGTGGTCGGCGCCGGGTACCGGGTGCCCTCCGCCGGCTGACGGGCGGCCGGGAGGAGGTCGGGTGCGCACGCGGCTCACGCTGCGGTGGCAGCTGACCCTGCTGGGCACCGCGCTGGTCGCGCTGGTCAGCGCCCTGCTGCTGTGGCTGGGCTGGTTGCTGGTGGGCGGGGTCGCCGCCTCGGTGCCCTCGCTGCCGCCCGGCACCCCGGTCCGCGTCGGCTCGCTCGAGGTCCCGGCCGAACAGGTCACCGCCGCGGTCCGGGACGCGGCGCGGGCCCAGGTGCTGCACGCCGGACTGATCGCCTTCCCGCTGGTCGTGCTCGCCGCCGGGCTGACCTCCTGGGTGCTGGTCGGGCGGGTGCTGGCGCCGCTGCACGAGGTCACCGCCACCGCCCGGCGGCTGTCGGCGGAGAACCTCGACGCCCGGCTGGACCTGCGCGAGGCCCGCGGCGAGCTGGCCGAGCTCGCCACCACCTTCGACGCGATGCTGGAGCGGCTGCAGGGCGCCTTCGAGGTGCAGCGCCGCTTCGTCGCCAACGCCAGCCACGAGCTGCGCACCCCGCTCTCCGTGCTGCGCACCGAGGTCGACGTGACCCTGGCCGACCCGGCGGCCGACGTCGCCGAGCTGCGGCGGATGGGCGAGGTCGTCCGGGACGCCACCCGCCGGGCGGACGACCTCGTGTCCGGGTTGCTGCTGCTCGCCCGGACCGAGGCGCTGGGGCAGATCGCCGAGCCCGCGCGGCGCCCGGTGGACCTGCGGGACGCCGGGGCGCACGCCGTCCGGGTCACCGCGACCGAGGCGGCCCGCCGTGGCCTGCGGGTGACGACGACGGGCGGGCCGGCGCCGGTGTCCGGCGATCCCGCGCTGCTGGAGCGCGTGGCCGGCAACCTTGTGGAGAACGCCGTGCGGCACAACGTCGACGGCGGGTGGGTGGAGGTGTGCACCGCGCCGCTCGAGGGCGGGGCGGAGCTGCGGGTCTCCTCCAGCGGCCCGGAGATCGACCCGGCGCGGGTGGGGGAGCTGTTCGAGCCCTTCCGGCGTGGCCCGGTGCCGCGCACCGGCGGGACCGCCGGGTCGGGCCTGGGACTGTCCATCGTGCGGGCCGTGGTGGCGGCGCACGGCGGCGCGGTGCGGGCCGAACCGGTGCCGGGTGGCGGCCTGACCGTGGTGGTCCGGCTACCGGCCCGGCCCCTCTGAGCGTCGGCCGCGGGCGTCAGCCCACGGACTGCACGACCTTGGAGATCCCGCCGTAGATGCCTGCGCGCGCCCCGTCCCGGGCCGCACGCATCTTGACCCGCCCCGCGGGGCCGGCGCCGTGCCAGCCGAGCAGCGACTGGCCCCACCGGCTGCGGGCGAGCCGGGTGGGACCGGCGGCGAGTGCCTGCTTGGCCCACCGCTCGGCGATCTCGTCGTGCCCGTCCCGGTAGGCGAACACGGCGGGCTGCACGTAGGCCAGCCCGGGGTGCAGCCGGGTCATCATCGGCGCGTACTCGGTGAGCATCTTGTCCAGCGCCTCGTAGCGGGCGGTGCGGTTGGAGCTGATGCTGCCGGTGCGCATGAGCCGCATGTCGACCAGGTAGCGGCGGATGCCGTAGAAGAGCGGGGTCGACGACCAGGCGCCGATCCGCAGCCACATCTCCAGGTCCACCGCGCTGGAGATGCCGGTGTCGAACACGCCGACCTCGTCGAAGCAGCTGCGGCGCACCAGCAGGGAGCTGCCGTTGTGCGTCGGGTTGTTCTCCGCGAGGAAGCGGTCCATGTCGCAGGGCCCGGCGGGCTGCCAGCGCGGGCCGACGACCCGGCCGCTCTCCAGCATCACGCGGGTGTGGCAGAAGGTCGCCCCGATCGGGCCGGGCGCGGTGTGCATGACGTGCAGCTGGCGGCGGAGGAACTCGGGGTGCCAGCGGTCGTCGCCGTCGAGGAAGGCCACGAACGGCGCCGTGGTCTCGGCGATGCCGAGGTTGCGGGCCGCGCCGGAGCCCGCGTTGGGGGTCGAGACGAGCCGGATCCGGGCGTCGAGGGCCGCCCTGCCACGCACGACCTCCGCCGTGTCGTCCGTGGAGCCGTCGTCGACGACGACGTATTCGAAGCGGGCCTCGCTCTGCCGCCTCACCGAGTCGATGGCCTCCCCGATCCACCGCCCGACGTTGTACGCCGGCGTGATCACCGAGACCACCGCTGCATTCTTCGGCACGAATCGGACCCTATCAATGGCTCGCGAGTACCGCTCCCGCGCCCCCATTCACTCTTTCGGTTCGTGTGCGGACGAGTGATTACGGGTACTCCGTCACGCTTTGTGTTTCCCGGACGTGACGACGGGGTCGCCGGGGCGCTCCGCTATCGTCTCGCAGATGACGTTCGATGCGCGGGTTCTCCTCGCCCGCCGGCTGCGTTTCCTCCCGGACCGGCCCTTCGCCATCGCCAAGCACGCCCTCTTCCAGGGCGAACTCACCACGCTGCGCAACCCCGTGACCTGGTCGCAGCTCCTCGCCGCGAAGAATCTGCGGACGCAGGACCCGGTCGTCCACCAGACGTCGGACAAATACGCGGTGCGGGAGTACGTCGCCGAGAAGGTAGGCGAGGATTACCTCATTCCGCTCTACCAGGTCGTCGACAACGCCGCCGACCTCGACTTCGATGCGATCCCGGGTCCGTGCGTGATCAAGGGGACGCACGGCTGCGACATGACCGTGCTGGTCCCGGACCTGGCCGCGGTCGACCGCGCCGCCGTCCGCGAGACCGTCCGCCGCTGGCTCGGCACGGACTTCTACAAGGCGGGCTGGCGCGAGACGCCGTACCGCGGCCTGAAGCCGCGCGCGGTCGTCGAGCAGTTCATCGGCACGCCGAACGGGGACGCGCCGACGGACTACAAGTTCTTCATGTTCCACGGCGTCCCCGGGATGGTCGTGGTCGACCAGGACCGGTTCACCGGGCACACCTCGACCATGCTCACGCCGGAGTGGCAGCAATACGACATCAGCGGGCGGTTCGCATTCGCCGAGAAGCTTCCCGAGCAGCCGGCGAACTACGCGGAGATGCTCGAGGTCGCGAAGGCACTCGGTGCCGAATTCGCTTTCGCCCGCATCGACCTGTACAACGTCGACGGCAAGATCTATTTCGGCGAGATCACCCACAACCCGGGTGGCGGGCTGGTCCGCCTGCAGCCGCGGGAATTCGACCGGGCACTCGGGGACATGTGGCGCCACGGCACCCCGGTCCCCGAGCGCTTCGTCAAGGCCTGATCCCGGATCAGGCCCTCGCCGGGAGGCTGCGCGGGGTGCGCTGCCCGCGCAGCCACCGGACCACCACCGGACCGACGGCGAGGGCGAGCGCGATCTCGATCACGAGCGTCGCCCAGCCCACGGAGTCCAGCCCGAGCGGACCGTGCAGCACCGCGACGGCCGCGATGAGCAGAGCCGACTGCACGAGCTGGATCCACGCGAGCGGGGCGGTCCGGTTCTCCAGGCGCGTCATGGTCATGTACAGCGACACGACCACGCGCGGGAACACCGAGATCATCAGCAGCTGGAGCAGGAAGGTGGCGTTCGCCCGGTACTGCGTGCCGTAGAGCTGCAGCAGCCAGGGCGCCACCAGCGCGACGACCACGGAGGCCGGCAGCACGGTGAGCGCGATCCGGCGCAGCACCGCACGGGCGTAGCGGTGGGCGTGCGCCGGGTCCCGGGCGGCCTCCGCGACCAACGACGACGTGATGCCCATCGTCAGCAGGTTCATCGCGGTGAACACCGTCTGCGCAGGCAGGAAGTACGCGCCCTCCTCCGGCCCCATCAGCCCCACGATGAGCACCGGCAGGAAGGTCGACGACATCTGGTTGAAGACCTGGCCGGCGTAGTCACCCGCCATGTACCGGGCGAGCGTGCGCCGACTCACCGGCTCCTGGTCGGCCCGGGTGGCGGCGACGTGCCGGGGCAGGAGCCGCCGGAAGAGCAGCAGCGTGACCGGGACGATCAACGCGACCACCGGCAGCGTCCACGAGGTGAACACGCCGTCGCTCACCGCCGTCTGCGCGACGATCACGAGCAGGATCAGCTTGACGATCCCGTAGACCCCGTTCTCCAGCGGGATCCACATCGACTCGCGGAGCCCGGTCAGCGCCGCGTCCTGCAGGTTGAACAACGACCAGGTGACGACCGACGCCACGAACCACAGCCCGAAGGGCCAGGACATGTGCAGCGGGTCGCCCTCCGGGCGGAACAGGTGGCAGTAGACCGCCACCCCGCCCGCGCCGAGGATCCCGAGCCCGGACGACACGCCGTAGGACAGCAGGATCAGTCGCGTCGACGACGTCCCGGCCCTGGGCAGGAAGCGGATCAGCGCCTGGCTGAAGTTCAGCTGGGTCAGCACCGACACCAGCAGCATCAGCGAGGTCAGCGCGTTGCCGCGGCCGACCTCGGAATCCGGGAAGGTGCGCGCCGCGACGACCCAGTAGAGCAACCCGAAGGCGGAGTTCACCGCCGTGTTGAGCATCAGGGCGTAGGTGTTGCGGTACAGCGGGACGGCGAGCTCGCGGCGGATCCCCAGGACCCGGCCGCGGAGCCCAGTCGGGGTCCGGGCCGTGGCCGTGGCCGAGTCGGTGTCCGGGTGGGTCACCGGCTGCCCACGCGGGCCTGCGGGCTCTCCCGCGCCTGCCGGCCGATGCCCGACCAGGCGAAGCCCGCCCGGCGCACCACGGCCGGGTCGAGCAGGTTCCGGGTGTCGACGACCGTCCGGGAGGCCACGGTCTCGGCCAGCCGCGTCCAGTCCAGCGACCGGAACTCGGGCCACTCGGTGAGCACGACGATCGCCTCGGCGCCCGCGGCGGCCTCGTACGGGTCGTCGACGAGGGTGAGCATGCGGGGGTCGAGCGTGGCGGCCGCGGCCGAGCCCACCGGCACCCCCGGGTCGTACCCGACGAGCTCGGCGCCGGCCTGGCGGAGCAACGCCGCCACCCCGAGGGCGGGGGAGTCCCGCAGGTCGTCCGTGCCCGCCTTGAAGGTCAACCCGAACAGCGCGAGCCGGGTCTTGGTGAGCGGTCCGCCGCGACGGCCGGTGACCGCGACCCGGACCTTGTCGACCATGCGCTGGAACTGGCGGGTGTTGGTGTCGATGCTCGCCCGCAGCAGCCGGAACTCGAAGTCGGCCGAGTCGGCGACCTGGAGCAGGGCGTGGGTGTCCTTGGGGAGGCAGGAGCCGCCCCAGCCCGGACCGGGGGAGAGGAAGGCCTGACCGATCCGGCGGTCGTAGCCCATCCCCTCGGTCACGTCCGCGACGTCCGCGTCGACCCGCTCGCACAGCTCCGCCAGCGCGTTGACGTAGGAGAGCTTCATGGCGAGGAAGCAGTTGGCCGCGTACTTGATCATCTCGGCGCTGGCCGCGTCCGTCAGCACGGTCGGCGCGCCGAGGCGGGCGTAGAGGGCGGCGACGCGCTCGGCGGCGTCCTGCGAGGAGTTCGAGCCGACGACGATCCGGTCCGGGTGCAGGAAGTCGTGCACCGCGGAGCCCTCGCGAAGGAACTCGGGGTTGCTGGCGACCTCGACGTCCTCCCGGCCGAGCAGCTCGGCGGTCCGGTCCGCGGTGCCCACCGGCACGGTCGACTTGTTGACGACCACGCAGCCCGGCGGCATGGCCTCGCGGACCTCCTCGACGACGGCCTCGACCGCGGCCAGGTCCGCGACCCCGCCGACGCCCATCGGCGTGGGGACGCACAGGAACATGACCTCGACCGGGCGGCCCTCGGACTCGAGCTCCTTGAGCGCCTCGCCCGCGCCGACGACGAACGAGAGCCGGCCGGCGGCCAGGCCCTCGGCCACGAGCTCCGCCAGCCCGGGCTCGCGGATCGCGATCTCGCCGCGGGACAGCGCCGCGACCTTCGTCTCGTCGATGTCGGCGCACACCACCCGGTGGCCGAGCGAGGCGAGGCAGGCTCCGGTGGTCAGACCGACGTAACCGGTGCCGACCACGGCGACCGTTCGTGCGAACAAGCTGGCTCCCCCTGAGGTGTGTCCGACGGCGACACTGCGTCCAACGACCGAGAGGCCGCATGCGACACGATCGACCGTAGACCAGCCTCCTCGTCGCGGAACGCACAGGTCCGGCCCGCTCACGAGGGTCGGAACGGTCCCGCGCAATCGTCCGAACGAGTGCCTTGCTACGTTCGCGCCCCGGACGCCCGGCGTTAACCCGCCACGTGTTGGACTCCGGTGGACGAGGGGGAGGGCACGAGATGAAGGTGCTGTGCGTCGGCGGCGGTCCCGCCGGCCTGTACTCGGCGATCCTGGCCAAGCTGGCCGATCCGTCGGCCGAGGTCGAGGTGCTGGAGCGCAACGCGCCCGGCGCCACCCACGGCTGGGGCATCACGTTCGGCGAGGACCTCCTCGACGACCTCTACCGGCACGACGCCGAGAGCGGCCGGGCCATCCGGGACGCCGCGATCCTCTGGGGCGACCAGGTCGTCCGGATCGGTGGCCGGCCGCCCGTGCACATCGGCGGCAAGTACGGCTTCTCGATGGGCCGCGCGGCCCTGCTGGAGATCCTCGCCGCGCGGGCCTCGCAGCTTGGCGTCACGATCCGCTGGGAGAGCGAGCTGCCCGAGGACCGGGTGGCCGACCTCGGCTCCGAGGCGAACCTCGTGATCGCCGCCGACGGGGCGGGCAGCCGGGTGCGCACGGCGCACGACTTCGGCACCTCGGTGACCACCGGCCGCAACCGCTACATCTGGCTCGGCACCTCGCGCTACCTCGAGCGGTTCACCTTCGCCTTCGAGCGCACGGACGCGGGGTGGCTGTGGTTCTACGCCTACCCGTCGACCGGCGGCACCAGCACCTGCATCGTCGAGTGCAGCCCCGAGACCTGGTCGGGGCTCGGCCTGGACACCGCCGAGGTCGACGAGGGCGTCGCGCGCGTCGCGGACATCTTCGCCGAGCCGCTCGGCGGCGAGCCGCTGATGCGCCCGCCCGGCCGGGTCGGGAGCTCCGGCACCGCCGCGCCCTGGCTGACCTTCCGGCACCTGCGCAACGCCACCTGGCGCCGGGACAACGTGGTGCTCATGGGCGACGCCGCGCACACCACGCACTTCGGCATCGGCTCGGGCACCGTGCTGGCCGTCCAGGACGCCGTCCGGCTCGCCGAGTCCCTGAAGCTCTTCGCCGACGACCTGCCGGGCGCGATCGCGGCCTACGACGCGCTGCGCCGCGCCGAGGTCGGGCGGGTGCAGGAGCAGGCGCTGCGGAACATGCACTGGTTCGAGGAGGTCGACCGGTACCTGGACACCCAGGACCCCGTCCGGTTCGCCTACACGCTGCTCGACCGCCGCGGCGACCACCCCGAGGCCTGGCGCTACCAGCTGCACAAGGCGACCCAGGTCGAGGGCCTGCGCAAGGTGCGCAAGGGCGTCACGACGGTCCGCCGCACGGTCCGCGCGGTCAAGCGCGGCGAGCGGGTGGGGCCTGTAGGGCCCTAGGGCTCCTGGCGGGGCGAGAGCGCCTTCTCGAGCACCGGGGCGGTCAGCGCGATCTGCCAGTTCCGCGCACCGCCCCGCTCGAGGAAGCCGGGGACGTCGCCGTCGTCCGGCGGGGACCAGCACAGCCGGCGCAGCAGGTCCGGCTGGAGCAGGTTCTCCACCGGCACCGACCAGCGCTCGGACAGCTCGGCGAGGCCGGCGCGGGCGGCCGAGAGCCGGGCCGCGGCGGCCGGGTCGCGGTCGGCCCAGCGGGAGACCGGGGGCGGACCGTCGGTGGCCGCGGCGGGCCGGGGCAGCTCGGCGTCCGGCAGCGTCTGCGCGGACCGCAGGGCGCCGAACCAGTACGACTCGAGCCGTCGCTGCGCACGCCCGCGGAAGACCGGCAGCTGGGAGAGCGCCTTCGGGCTGGCGGGGGAGGCGACGGCGGCCTCGACGATCGCCGAGTCCGGCAGCACCCGCCCGGGCGCGACGTCCCGCTCGGCGGCCAGCCGGTCCCGGGCCTCCCACAGCGCCCGGACCGCGGCGAGCGCGCGCGGCTTGCGGACCTTGTGGATCCCGGAGGTCCGCCGCCACGGATCGGCGCGCGGGAGCGGCGGCCCGGCCGTGCGGACCGCCTCGAACTCCTCGAGCGCCCACTCGAGCTTGCCCTGCTCCTCCAGCAGGGCCGCGAGGGCGTCCCGGAGCTCGACGAGCACCTCGACGTCGAGCGCGGCGTAGACCAGCCAGTCCTCGGGCAGCGGCCGGCGGGACCAGTCCGCGGCCCCGTGGCCCTTCTCGAGGGTCAGGCCGAGCATCCGCTCGGTGAGCGGGCCCAGCCCGACGCGGGGGAGCCCCGCCAGCCGGCCGGCCAGCTCGGTGTCGAACAGCCGCGCCGGGCGCAGGCCCGCCTCGGCGAGGCACGGCAGGTCCTGCGAGGCGGCGTGGAGGACCCACTCGGGGCCGTCGAGGGCCGGCGCGAGGCCGGTCAGGTCACCGCCGAGCGGGATAGGGTCGACGAGGGCGGTGCCGGAGCCCGCACGGCGCAGCTGCACCAGGTAGGCGCGCTGCGAGTACCGGAAACCGGACGCCCGCTCGGCGTCGACGGCGACCGGCCCGCTGCCGGCCGCGAGGGCCGCCGCCGTGGCGGCGAGCCCGTCCGCGTCCCGCACGACCTCGGGCAGCCCGTCGGCCGGGTGCAGCAGCGGGGTGGAGGTGTTCCCCTCGGCGTCACCGTCCGCGGCGGATCCCGAGGCGGTAGCGCCCCCGGGCACGGCGGAGGGGCCGGCCGCCGCGTCCCGCGGCGCCGACCCGCCCCCCGAGCCGTGCGGAGTCAATGGTCGACTCCGCGAGCTTCGTCTCCGATCAGCGGATGACCCCGGCCCTCATCGCCAGCGCGACCATCTGAGCACGGTCTCCGGTGCCGAGCTTGCGCCCGATCCGGGAGAGGTGGCTCTTCACGGTCAGCGCCGACAGGCTCAGCGCCTCGCCGATCTCCTTGTTCGACTGCCCGTCCGCCACCAGCTGGAGCACCTCCACCTCGCGGGCCGACAGCTCCCGCGGGGTGTTGTCGGTACCCGGCACGCGGGTGCCGGTCGCCAGCAGCGGCGCGACGGTCGGGTCGGCGTAGACCCCGCCGTCGAGCACCCGCTTGACACCGTCCGTGACGACGGCGGGCGAGGCGGACTTGAGCAGGTACGCCTGCGCGCCGGCCTGGAAGGCCGAGCGGACGGCGTACGGGTCGTCCGAGGAGGCCAGCACGACCAGTCGGTTCCACCCGAGCTGGCGCAGCTCGGTGACGAGGTCGAGGCCGCTGCCGTCCGGCAGACCGAGGTCGAGGATCGCGAGGTCGCACGGCCCGTTGGCCTGCGCCCGCGCACGCGCCTCGGCGACCGAGGCCGCCTCGTGCACCGTGCCGGCGCCCATGGACCGCAGGCGGGCCGCGATGGCCTCCCGCAGCAGCGGGTGGTCGTCGACCACCAGCACGGTGAACTGCTCTTCCCGCGGATGGGGAACCATCGCGGGCTGGAGCACGGCACCCGGGGTGCCGCGCAAGGGTGTGCCCTGGCCTACTACGGCCACGTCACTACCTCCCTGGAGTCGGTCGTTGCCCCCCGACCAACACCGGGACCCCGGTGGGACGGAGAGTTGCGCCCGACCGCCCGAGGAGGTGTCGTGGAGGAACTGTAGCCCCCCAAGCGGTCTAACGTCGTGTATCCGATCGAACTTCTCCGGGTGAAAGTTACAGCCTTGTCGGCGGTGATGCGCCCAGTCGGGTGATCAACGCTCCGTACCCGGGCCGTGACCAGCACCTTCGCTCCCGACTCAGACACTTCGCCGCGCAAGCGTCCGCACTCCCACCGGCGGAAGTCCCGCAGCGGTGGCCACCAGTGTGCAGAACGCCTCCCCGTGTGCCGCAAGGTCCCCATCGGGTTCCAGTGGCGTCCACGAGGCCCGCAGCTCCACGTCGTCGTCCCGCTCGGGGCCCGCGATGTCCCCGAACCGGACCGAGGAGGTCTGCGTCACCGTGCCGCCGAGCGCGGTGTGCCGGCCGCCGACGTCCGCGAGCGCCTCGGTGAGCCAGGACCACGCGACCACGGGGAGCATCTCGTCGCCGAGCTGCTCCCGCTCGAGCCGCGCCTGGACGAAGCAGACGAGCCGGAACTCGCCCTCCCAGGCCTCCTGCCCGGCGGGGTCGTGCAGCAGGATCAGCCGTCCGGACGTGTCGGGTTCGTCCAGGTCGTCCGTCCCGTCCCCGCGGTGCACGATGTCGGCCTCGACGCTCGTCGCCCAGCTGTACGGGGCCAGCCGCGGCGGTGCCTCGAGCGGCCGGACGACCAGCTCCGGCCGGGGCCGGACGGCCGCGAGGGAGTCGACCGCGCGGCGGAACAGCGGTGGTGGGGCGGCGGGATCGGGCACGGGGCGGGACTGTAGGTCGGCGGTGCGACCGGCGGAAACAGGCGCGCCGCTCTCCGATCGGGTCGATCTGCGTCGCGTCCGGCGGACGTGGGACGATGAGGCGTGATGAACCCGCTCACCACCGTGCCCACCCGGCGGTCGCTGCCCGGTTCCGCGTTCCTCGCCGCGGCGCGCGGCGAGCGCCCGGAGCGGCTGCCGGCGTGGTTCATGCGCCAGGCCGGGCGCTCGCTGCCGGAGTACCGGGCGCTGCGGGCGGACACCGGGATGCTGCGGGCCTGCCTGACCCCGGACCTCACGTGCGAGATCACGATGCAGCCGGTCCGCCGGCACGGGGTCGACGCCGCGATCCTGTTCTCCGACATCGTCGTCCCGCTCCACGCGGCCGGGATCGCGGTCGACATCGTGCCCGGCACCGGGCCCGTCGTCGCCTCGCCGGTGCGCACCGGGGACGACGTGGCCGGGCTGCCCACCCTGCACCCCGGCCAGGTCGAGCCGGTCACGGACGCGGTGGCGCTGCTCCTGCGCGAGCTGGGGGAGACGCCGCTGATCGGGTTCGCCGGCGCCCCGTTCACCCTGGCCTCCTACCTCGTGGAGGGCGGTCCGAGCCGCAACCACGAGCGCACCAAGGCACTGATGCACGGCGCCCCGGACGTGTGGCACGCGCTCATGGCGCACCTCGCCGAGATCACGGCCACCTTCCTCGAGGCGCAGATCGCCGCGGGCGTCGACGCGGTGCAGCTGTTCGACTCCTGGGCCGGCGCGCTGTCCGAGCGGGACTATCGGCGGTACGTGCTGCCGCACTCGGCGGCCGTCCTGTCCCGGGTCGCGGGGGCCGGCGTCCCGCGCTTCCACTTCGGCGTCGGCACCGCCGAGCTGCTGGGCGCGATGACCGAGGCGGGGGCGGACGTGATCGGCGTCGACTGGCGCACCCCGCTGGACGTCGCCGCCCGCCGCGCGGGGGGCCGGGTGCCGGTGCAGGGCAACCTCGACCCCGCGGTGCTCTTCGCGGACGTCGCCTCCGTCGAGGAGGAGGTCCGGCGGATCGCCGCCGAGGGCGCCCGCGCCCCGGGGCACGTGTTCAACCTCGGTCACGGGGTGCTCCCCGGCACCGACCCGGACATGATCACGCGCACCGTCGAGCTGGTGCACTCGCTCTAGTGGCTCCGTCCGTCGCCGTCCTCGGGGCCGGGATCTCCGGACTCGCCGCGGCCCACCGGCTGCGCGCGCTGCTCGGCCCGGCGGCCCGGATCGTCGTGGTCGAGCGGTCGGACCGGATCGGCGGTGTGCTGCGGACGGTCGACCTGGCGGGCCGGCCGTTCGACGTCGGCGCCGAGGCCTTCCTCGCCCGCCGCCCCGAGGTCCCGGCGCTGCTCGCCGAGCTCGGCCTCGCGGACGAGGTCGTGCACCCCACCGGGGCGCGGCCCACCATCCGCGCGGGCGGCCGCACCGTGGGTATGCCGGGCGGCACGCTGATGGGCGTCCCCACCGCTGCGGCGCAGCTGGCGGGCGTGCTCTCCCCGGACGGCCTCGCGGCCGCGGCCGCCGAGCCGGACCGGCCGCTGGAGTGGGAGCCGGGCCAGGACGCCGCCCTCGGCGTCCTGCTCCGCGAGCGGTTCGGCCCCGAGGTTCCCGCCCGGCTCACCGACCCGCTGCTCGGCGGCGTCTACGCCGGCCGCGTCGACGCGCTCGGCCTGCGGGCCACCGTGCCCGCCCTCGCCGCGGCGCTCGACGCCGGCGCCCCGTCGCTCACCGAGGCCGCGACCCGTGCCGCCCCGCCCGTCCCCGCCGCGAACGGGGAGTCCGGCGGGCCGCGGGTGTCCGGGCAGGCGGCCGGGCCGGTGTTCGGCGCCGTCCGCGGGGGCTACGACGTGTTGCTCGACGCGCTGCGGGCCGCCTCGGGTGCCGAGCTGCGCCTGGGTACCACCGTGCGGGAGCTGGAGCGCCGGGAGCGCGGCTGGCGGCTCGTGCTGGGCCCCACCACGGTGCCCGAGGCGCTCGACGTGGACGCGGTGGTCCTCGCCGTGCCGGCCCCGGCCGTGCGGAGGCTCCTCGCGGGGCCCGTGCCCGCCGCGGCGGCCGTGGCCGGGGGGATCGAGCTCGCGTCGTCCGTCGTCGTCGCCTTCGCCTTCCGCGGGATCACCGGACCGGAGACGTCCGGCGTGCTGGTCGCGGCCGACGAGCCGCTCGCGATCAAGGCCGCGACCCACTCGTCGGCCAAGTGGGCGCACGTCTCGCCCGACGGTCTCGTCCGGCTCCGGGTGTCGCTGGGCCGCTTCGGCGAGGCCGCCACCCTGCAGGTCGACGACGCCGAGCTCGTCGCCCGCGCCCGCGCCGACCTCGCCACGCTGCACGGGATCACCGCCGACCCGGTCGCGGTGCACGTCCAGCGTTGGGGCGGGGGGCTGCCGCAGTACGCGCCCGGGCACCTGGACCGGGTGGCCGCGCTCGAGGCCGCCGTCGGGGAGGTCCCGGGGCTGGAGGTCGTCGGCGCCGCGCTGCACGGCGTGGGTGTGCCGGCGTGTGTCGGGACCGCCCGCGCCGCGGCGGAACGCCTGGCGGCAGTGGTGGGGACCGCAGCGGCCGGCGGGGACCCGCGTGGCAGCATGGACGCATGGCCCGCCTCGACTACGCCGAGCTGAACGCGACGATCCGCTACACCATGTGGTCGGTCTTCCGGGTGGAACCCGGGAAGCTGGGCGAGGAGCGCTCCGGCGCGGCCACCCAGGCCGCCGAGTTCCTGGAGGCCCTCGAGGGCAAGGGCGTCGTCGTGCGCGGGGTCTACGACCTGGCGGGCCTGCGGGCCGACGCCGACTACATGATCTGGTGGCACGCGGAGAACGTCGAGGCGCTGCAGGCCGCCTACGCCGACCTCCGTCGCGAGACCGCCCTCGGGCGCGCCTCGGTCCCGGTGTGGAGCCAGACCGCGCTGCACCGCCCGGCCGAGTTCAACAAGAGCCACATCCCGGCCTTCCTCGCGGGCGAGGACCCGAAGAAGTACGTCTGCGTGTACCCCTTCGTCCGCAGCTACGAGTGGTACCTCCTGCCGGACGACGAGCGCCGGAAGATGCTCGCCGACCACGGCAAGGAGGCCCGGGACTACCCGGACGTGCGCGCCAACACGGTGCCGGCCTTCGCCCTCGGCGACTACGAGTGGATCCTCGCGTTCGAGGCCGACGAGCTGTACCGGATCGTCGACCTCATGCGGCACCTGCGCGGCACCGAGGCGCGCCGGCACGTCCGCGAGGAGATCCCCTTCTACACCGGCCCGCGGGTGCAGATCGGCGACCTCGTCGCGACCCTGCCCTGACCGAGGGAAAGGCCCCGCACCGTCGTCGCGGTGCGGGGCCTTCTCGCGTGGTCGCGTCGGTCCCGCTACTCGGCGGGCTCCAGCGTCATCGAGATCGAGTTGATGCAGTAGCGCAGGTCCGTGGGCGTGGGGTAGCCCTCGCCCTCGAACACATGGCCCAGGTGGCTGTGGCACGCCGCGCACAGCACCTCGACCCGCCGCATGCCGAGCGAGGTGTCCGCCCGCTCGATCACGGCCGCGTCCTCCGGCGCGTAGAAGGACGGCCACCCGCAGTGCGACTCGAACTTCGTCTCGCTGCGGAAGAGCTCGGCGCCGCAGGCGCGGCACTTGTAGACACCCACGGTCTTCGTGTCGGTGTACTCGCCCACGAACGGCCGCTCGGTGCCCGCCTGCCGCAGCACCTGGTACTCGGCGGGGCTGAGCTGGGCCCGCCACTCCTCGTCGGTCTTCACGACGGTCGGGGCCGGCTCCTGCGCCGTGCCCTGCGCCGTCTCGGGCGACCCGGACTCCCTGCTGAACAGACCCATGTCGTCACGCTAACCCTTCCCGGCACGGGGTGCCGTCCCCTTCAACGCGCGGGACGGCCGGGATGTTTCGCGCTACAACCAGGTGCCGAGCACGAAGACGAGCGCGTTGCCGACCACCCACACCACGCCCACGAGCAGCAGCACCACGACGAGGACCGCCGCCCAGTACCGACCGCCCTGCGCCCGGTTCGCGGACTCGGCGAAGTCCTTCACCCCGTCCAGGTAGCCCTCGACGGTGAACGACGGCCGGTCGCGCTGCATGCGGTCGAGGTGCTGGGCGAAGGCGCGCGCCTCCGGGTCCTCCGGGTCGAGCCCGACCAGCTCGTCGTCGAAGCGCCGGGCCCAGGCGGGCTCCCGGTGGCGCGGCTCCGGAGGGGTCATGGTCCGAGCGTAGCGCCGGCGTCCCCACCACCGGCCTCTCGAGCCGCGCGTCGGGCAGGGTCGTCGCAGGTCGCGGCATCCACGGCTGCGTCCCCGGGCGCCGTCGTGAACCGCGATTTCGTCGGCCGGCACCGGTAGGTTGCGCGGCATGGCGTCGAAGGCGGTCGAGCTGATCACGGTCCCCGGTCCCGAGGGCTCCCGCGAGGTGCGCCTGACCAGCCCGGACAAGGTGATCTTCCCGGCCCTCGGGATCACCAAGCGCGAGGTGATGGAGTACTACCTCGCCGTCTCCGAGCCGATGATCGCGGTCCTCGAGGACCGGCCGACGAACCTCAAGCGCTATCCCGACGGGGTGGAGGGCGAGCCGTTCTTCGCCAAGCGGCTGCCCAAGGGCGCGCCGCAGTGGGTGCGCACCGCCCGGGTCACCTTCCCCAGCGGGCGCACCGCGGACACCTTCGCGCCGTCGGAGCCCGCCGCGATCGCCTGGGCCGCGAACATGGGGACCCTCGACTTCCACCCCTGGCCGGTGCGGGCGCCGGACACCGACCATCCGGACGAGCTGCGCATCGACCTCGACCCGCAACCGGGCACGGGCTTCGCCGACGCGGTCGCCGTCGCCGCCGTGCTGCGGGAGGTGCTCGCCGAGGCCGGCCTCACGGGGTGGCCCAAGACCTCGGGCGGGCGGGGCATCCACGTCGCGGTGCCCATCCGTCCCGAATGGGACTTCATCCAGGTCCGCCGGGCGGTCATCTCCATCGCACGCCGGGTCGCCGACCGCATCCCGGACAAGGCGACGGTGGCGTGGTGGAAGGAGGAGCGCGGCGCGCGGGTGTTCCTCGACTTCAACCAGGCGGCGCGGGACCGGACCATCGCCTCGGCCTGGTCCGTCCGCGGTCTGCCCCGGGCGACGGTGTCGATGCCCCTCACGTGGGAGTCGCTCCCCGACGTCCGACCCGAGGATTTCACCCTGCGCACGGTGCCCGGGCTGCTCGCCGACCACGGCGATCCGCACGCCGGGATGGGGAGCGAGCGGGGCGGGTGCCAGCGCGCCCTGGAGTGGTACGAGCAGGACGGGCTGGGGGAGATGCCGTACCCGCCGGAGTACCCGAAGATGCCGGACGAGCCGATGCGGGTGCAGCCGTCGCGGGCGCGGCACCCCGCCACCGAGGCGTGAAATCGCAGGTCAACCGCCCACATCGCGGGGTCCACACCGGACGGGACGCGGTTCGCGACGAGCTGTCGCCGAAAGTGTGAGCGCCGTCATGGATCACGAAATCTGCCGTTAACCTGGGTCGTGGTGGGGGCTGCAGGCGCGTGACCTGCGCATTCAGGCCGATTTCGGGGCGGGGGCCCCGGTTTTGCACCCGCCGTCCGAGGCGTGTAACTTTCTCGTCGTCAGCGAGACGCCGGACAGAACGGGCCCTGGAGGTTCGGTCAACAGGCCCGCTGGCCGCCCCCCTGGGCCGGACCCCCTGGATCCTCGCGGATCCGTGTGGGTGTACGGTGGGGAAAGCCCCGGAAGTTCTCCGGCAGGTGAGCCATGGTGTGCGGGTGTCTTTTGAGAACTCAACAGTGTGTCGAGCTAGATTATCGGGACTGGTGGTTTGTGCCAGTTCATTTTTTGGGCTCATGTTCCTGACCCCGTCGGGAGTGGGCCCGCCAGTAGGAGCCAGTTTTTGTTGGAGAGTTTGATCCTGGCTCAGGACGAACGCTGGCGGCGTGCTTAACACATGCAAGTCGAGCGGTAAGGCCCTTCGGGGTACACGAGCGGCGAACGGGTGAGTAACACGTG